>NZ_JADMRH010000029.1:0-10940 GCF_015560135.1 Collinsella aerofaciens | reverse complement strand
GGGGCCTCGGGGGCGTTCGGCTAGCTGCGGGAACGGCCTGTCCGCCTAATGTGTTCGGCTGAGATCGGAAATCAACCATTCGTGGGTGCTATCCAAGCCAAAACAACAAAAGCAATCGGTAAAACCGCAGCTTAACCACCCTTTATCGTTTAATCCACGAGGTCTCGGGGCGGCAGATAAGTCGCGCGTTGTTGTAGGCCATGTCGAGCGTGAGGCAGGTGCGCGCGGCGTAGAAGCCGTCCTCGCGCTGGATGGTCAGCGCCAGTTCGGGTTTGTCGCCGGTTAGGCACAGCGGCAGCAGCAGTTGGATCCGGCCGCCGTAGAACTGCGGTACCGCGAGCGTGTAGTTGGCTGCGGCGCGGCGGGCGGCCTCGACGACGGCGCCCTCAAAGGCGCGGCGCAGTAGCAGCGAGTTGCCCTCCCCCATCAGGCTAGCGGGAATACGCGTAAGGTTCTCCTCATCGCCCAGAATGTGGTCGATGTTGGAGCGGATGGGAAGGCGGTAGTCAAAGGCCAGCTCGGAGGGGTCCTCGGCAAAGCGCACGCGGCACGGCAGGTACTCAAACGATACCAACATAGGGTCGCTTTCCTTAAAGAAGCCCTTCAAAAACCAGCGCTGGCGCGCGTCGGGCTTGGTGTTGGGCTCAAACAGGCCGTAGATGGTCTCGTAGCGGCGCGTGTACAGGCCGGTGTTGAATAGGCAACGGTCGTCGTCGAACACCAGCGGTAAGTTGGACGGGGCGGTCTGGTCCACGTCACGCTCGGTCAAGAACACCGCGCGGCTAAATGAGAACGACAGGTAGTTTTTGAGGATGCGGTTGCCGGGACCCCAGTCCTCGGGGTCGGCGAGGTCGACCAGGCGGTCGTAGCAGGGCTCGGGGCAAAACGCGAAGTCGTACACATTGCTGCACAGGGTGCTTGGGATCTCCATGTGGCGTCCATTCCATTTCATAGTTAGAGTTTGGATGCTTAGATTTTATACGTGCGACGCACCGTCGAGACACACAACGCAATTGCGGCGCAGCTCGTCGGCGAGTTCTGCTCGCGTGCGGTTTCCGGAAACAAGGTCCTGGATCCAGGCGTAGTGCTGGTTGTCTTTGGGTTCCGGGCTATCGGAAAGTACGATTGGAGCACTAGCGGCGTAACAGGAAGGTCCCGCCCGTCAACATCGGCAATCATGAGTTGACAAGCGTAATCATGGTTCAATTGCGGTTTAGCAATAGAATGTCAGGGAATCATCACCAAAGGTTTCGCGCCACTTGTCACAAATGTATCGATGGTTCATGGTGATTAGTTTTGAAAGATCCCTGAGATCCTTAGCCGGAATCTTGCTCTCGTTGTTCGCAAGTGTGCATCCGCCATTTTTAGTGAGCCAAAACTTAGTCGAGTTAGCAGCCGCCCTCTTTACCCCTACATGGATGTGAACGGGTTCTCCGTTTTCCGCGATCCAAAAGAACAGAACATACTGTCCAAAAACAAGAATTCGAGGCATTATGCCACCGCCGGTCCAGCTTTTTGCCGTTCTGCAAGCTCGAAGATAAACGGAGCGTTTGATCTAACGAACTCGGTCAAAAAATCCAGTTCGTCAGTAGAAAATCCTTCGACGTTAAACCATTTGACCGCAGGTAGAAAGCATTCTGCATGGTCAAAACCAAAATCAACCGGGCGCTCGACGGCTACGCGAACGGTCCCGTCGTCTCGTGTTTCTGAGTAGGCAAACTGAGTGCCGTCATCTAGCTGAACATAGCTCCAAAGCATTGCTGCCTCCTTAGTGTTTATATCCAAGTATAAACAGCCGCTTAGATGCAACGTGATGCGAATTGAATTATTCCCATAAGACCTGAACTGCTGATTATTTGTATTACTGAGATTTAAACCACCTCACGCTTCAGCGTCTTTTTGGCATGGAAAACCGTCATTGTGTGATGGTCGGACTTTATGTCAAGGATCGTATTCAGATTCAAGCGCTCGCATGCTTAACTACTTGCAGGCGCTTGAATCCTATAGATTACCCAAATGCTGCTCAACAGCCTCCATGCCAACCTCCGCATATTTTAGGAGGCCTTGTATATCGTTGTAGTTCTTGGGCAATCGATCTTTTTCAATGCCAGTAATTTTTGCAAATAATTCGATTGTCAGATCGAGTGCGAAGTCGATTAGTTTTTGAATTTCGCCGTAAGTTAAAGGAAGTCGCCTAACAAGCTCATCATATTTCAGTGCTTCCATGTCGCTATGGGCGAAAACCTTATTTCGCTGATCGCGAAGCATGTCAGTTAGTTTACGGAGACTGTTGAGTCGTTTTTTCCATAGATTGGAAAGGTCATGAGTGGTTATACACACAGTAACCATTCTGCAATGATTTCCGAACAGTTTTTCATATGAGCGTTGAGACTCAACTTCCTTGGGGTAAAAACGCTCCTCGTCCTCTGCCAATGGGTGAACGATTGGATTAAGCCTGTCAAAGTTTGGTCGATCACCGAATATAGAGATTGCAAGTGCGTCGATTTCAGCAGAATGAGACGAGACTTCTTCTATCAAGTTCCCAATACTGACGTCGCTTTTGGCATCAAATAACCGTGCGCAATTCATGAAACAGGATTCGGTTAATGCAAGTTGTGTAAAGCTGAAGAAGCAGCCAGCGCAAATTACTTCATTCTCATAGTCGGAAGATGCTTTAGACAGTTCGCGAAGGATTGCTAGTTCCGTGTTGGCATAAAATGCCTCGTTGTATAGATAGCTGCAACGTTCAAGCAGCTCAAGAAGGCCGGCGTTTAATTCTTTCTTGGCAGCGTCAACTGTATGATCCGATTCGTGGTACATGTTAGATAAATCCTGAGCAATTGTCGTAATAAACTATTCTACAAATGTGTCGTTAAGAATATAGCCTTCTACATAGCCTATCGAAATGGGTGCTTTAGCAGCGATATGCGGCGACCAGGAGCATTGTTCCCAGCACGAACAGCAATGTGGACACGGCTATCCAATGGCTGTCGCCGGTCTTTGGGAGTGTCGCAGTTGTCGCGGTGGCAGCTTTGGGCTTGGGGACTTTAGCGACCGTGGTCTTGGTTGCTGTCGTTGTTGTCTTGGTTGTCGCGGCCGCTGGTTTCAGTGCCGGATTTGCCGTGGGCCCTGTGGTGGGCTCTTCGGCAGCGGGATTAACATGGGCGGGAGACTTGTCCGCGCTATCGCCAGACACGTCGCGCCTGTCGGTCTCCCCCGCCGGAGGCGTGGCGACATCGGGCTCAACCACCACATGCGGCGCCACCGCACCGGAGGCATCCACCACGTCGCTAGCACCAAAGGTCCCGCCGGCAGGCGTCACAAACCTCACAGACACAAGCGACCCACCCAGACAAGCAACACCGCCGTCGGTGCCGGCCGCATCAAGCCACGAGGCATCGACGGAAAGCCGACAGCTGGCCGCGCCATTGCCAAGGCCTAAGTCCTGCAGATACACGCCGTAGGCGCGCACGCCCGCCCCGGACCCGGCGCCCGTGGCGACGACGCGCCCGCGGCCGCACACGGCCATGTCGCCGGCGATCACGCCGGCCACGGCCTCGTCCGTGACGTCGGCCCCGTCCGCCCGGGCATCGACGGCGCAGCCGTCCACCACGAGCGTCCGCGAGACGTGGATCCCGCACTGCGAGCCCGTCGCCGTCAGGGTCCCGGTGCCGCGAAGCGTCAGGTTGCCCCACACCTCCATGCCGCACAGCGTGATGTCCGCATCGGGCGCATTCGACTCCGTCACCGAGTTTTGCCCGGCGAGCGTCACGACCAGGTCGCCGTCGGCGGCGGTGGCGTCGCCCGCGTATCCGTCAAGCTCCAGATGGCCGGCATCGGTCCAGGCCCAGCCGGGGCCCGACACGCCCGGCTCGCAGTACGTCGCGCCCGCGATAAACAGGCTCTCCGCGCCCGCGGCACAAGAAGGCCCGCCCAGCAAAACGCATAGGCAGGCCATGGCAGCGATCGCGATGTGATGACGGCCGGTGTGGGACTCGGCGGCAAACATAGCCGCTCCGATCTTCGCAGGAGCCAATAGAATATGCACCAGAAAAATGCCCTGGTAGCAGCACCTATTAGTTTAGCGAGATCGATGCGGGAGCAAAGAGAAATCGCGTGGGCAATGTCCACAATTAGGTGTAAATCGTTTTGCCAGCCGGTGAAAGGGAGAATCAGCATCCGAATTCGCCCTTCACGTTTCTGATGATGTTGTTTGATAAATGGTTCCGATAGTCCATAAAAGATGGTTCATAATAGATTTAGATGAAAAACCTTCGGATTTGTAAGGCGGGGTCGCTGAGACGGTACCGCCTAGTTTTATCAGCGTGCGCCTAACGATCGAGATCACATTCTCCCTCGCGCGCGAAGAAGTCTTGCCCTGCGAAGACTATGATCGGTTGGACAGGCCCGGCGTATATCGCGTACTTCCGTAGTTTTTCTTCGGAATATCCGTATTAAAAATACGGGCAAATTGACCAATTTGCTAAGCTACTTTATCCTGTGTTTCAAATAGACTCAGAAAGCAGAGGAGCCGTGCCATGCTCAAGAAGTTTTCGGTTTCAAATTTCAAGTGCTTCAATAAGCGAATTACATTTGATCTATCCGATCCCGCCAACTATTCATTCAATCAACAGGTAATTCAGGATGGCATTAAGGCAAAGGGCATCATATATGGTGCGAATGGCAGTGGAAAGTCCAATTTCGCCCTCGCGATATTCGACATTGTTCTGCATCTGACCGACAAGGAAAAGCTGCTCAAAAAATACTCGCCATACCGGTGCCTTAATTCAAAGAGTTCAATTACAGAGTTTCAATACGATTTTGTCTTCGACAATATCGAGGTCGTATACCGCTACGGGAAAACCGACCCACAGACGCTTGTATACGAGAGTCTGTACATTGCTGGCGTGGAGGTCTTGAGCTACAGGTTCGACGCTCAAACGGGCCATGTTGACCTGCCGGGCGCCGAGTCCCTCTCGCTTTCTACCGATCTCCCCACTGAGTCCGACAGGCTGTCGCGTGTCAAATATGTCAAGAGCAATGCAATACTGCGAGATGAGCCGTCTGCCAGGGCGTTTAGAGCCTTCACCTCCTTTGTCGACAACATGCTCATGTTCTACTCGCTCGATGAGCGTGGATATCAGGGGCTTTCGGTTGGCTCGGATATCTTTACCCAGGGCATTATTCGCGAAGGAAAGATGGAGGACTTCCAAGAATTCTTGCGCCAGCAGGGAATCTCCCTGAACCTCGTATCCGTGGACGTGAATGGAGTTCCCGAGCTTTATTGCAGGTTCGAGGGCGGTACCGTTCCGTTTGCGTCGGTCGCCTCGACAGGCACCATGTCACTTGCTCTGTACTACTACTGGTATATCAAGATGAGCAAGGCTTCCTTGGTCTTTATCGATGAATTCGATGCCTTTTATCACTTTGAATTGTCCCGGTCGATCGTGGAGATGCTACGGGACCTTGAGGGCGTCCAGGTTTTCATTACGACGCACAACACGGACCTTTTGACGAACGACCTCATGCGTCCCGATGTCTATTTCATTCTCAAGGAGGGGGAGATTCGCTCGCTGGAAAAGCTAACACCCAAGGAGCTCAGATTGGCGCATAACCTCCAGAAGATGTTTAAGGCCGGTGCTTTCGATGGCTAGCCCGGTCACGCTCTTCATCGTTGAAGGAGAGTCGCGTGACCTGCGCTTTGCGGAGAAGATGAAGGATCTTTTTCTGAAAGGGAGAGATGACCTGAGGGTGATCTGTCTGCCAGCGGCGCAGAACATCTACATGCTTTACGAGCGGCTTGCAGAGGAGGACTTCGATCTGGATGTTGTGGAGGTACTGAGAGAAACGGTGCCTTCTGCTGCAAAATGTCTAGAGGGCGTGGAGAGGGATTCTGTTGATGAGGTCTTTCTCTTCTTTGACTACGACTCTCATCAGAACAATGCGCCTGGATGCGAGTCCGATGCCCTTGTGGAGGCGATGCTCCTCGCATTCGATAACGAGCACGAGAGCGGAAAGCTCTATATAAGCTACCCGATGGTCGAGGCACTGTACGATTATCGCGCAGGGCAGTGCCAGGCGCATTCAGGCTGTTTTGTTGACAACTCGGAAATCGCTCAATATAAAAATAAGTCGGGAGAGGGAAACGTTAACGTGGGGAAGCACATGGAGCTTCCCCAATGGAAAGATGCAATCGCTGCCTTCGTATTGAGATGCAAGTGCCTGCTCGGTCTCGATGAGGTTTCATTTGAGACGTATCGAGAGCTGGTTACGGTCGATGCGATCTTCCGCGAGGAGAAAAGGATGCGGATCGAGGACGGTTCGGTGTTTGTGCTATCGGCTTTTCCAGAGTTTCTGCTCGACTATTTCGGTGATAAGTTCTTTAATTCCATGGCTCCGATGCGCCACCTTAAGTTCGATGATTGCCCCCGAGGAAATGGATGAGACGCAATTAATCTCGCGGGTACAGGTTCTCCTGTCTAAATTGTGAACTCGGCATAAGAGACGTTGTTGGCCATGCCCCGGACAGCATCCAGTCGATGATGTTCTCTTGCCTGATGCCGCCGCGACCTCCCACGTCAACGCGGTCGAGCGTGAGCGGGGTCTTCGGATAGTTGTTCCGAATCGCCTGCAGCGGCGCGAGCTCGGGAAAGTACCTCACTATCAGCTTCCCCCACTCCGACTTCGGGTTCACGCAGGTGATGTGGAACCCGTTAAGCCCAGCTTGGACAAGCTGTTAGGAGACTGGCATTTCGCCTGCGTCGATCTCGAGAGGATCGGCGACAAGGTTGCGAACAAGGACTGGAAAGGTCATTATGAGGGGTAAATAAGATGACAGACAACACGTATTCGGGAACTCTAAAATTCAAAGATGTTGATTTTGTCTTTGTGTTCGATGGCTCTGAGGTTGTTCTCATCCCGCCCAAAGAACGCAAGAATGACATTATGTGGGGTTGGCTAAAAAAAGAAATTTGCCCCGGTGTGTATACATCCGGCGACCCTTTGACTGTTGATGTGCCTTATCTTGACGGCTTCTGCAACGAGACAAGCAAGCGATTGATCTTTTTGACCAGGGAGGAATCGACTGTCGGAAGTCGAAATTCGACTCTGTATATCAACGTTGCTGGGTATCTGGAATGTAGCCCGAATACCAATGGTTTTTGCAGGATGACTCTATCCGGCAGGGCCTTGAATTACATTCATCCGGTTAATAGGGCATTCTCGCAGGTATTTGATTCTGACGACCTTACAGAAAAGGGAATCATCTCTATCAGGACAAATGGATTCGACAGAACTTCGACCGTGAAGAGAGCATTTCGCTTTGAGGGCAGAGATATCGCGGCGTATTTCTCAGTTGGGTGGACATGCAGTATGAAAATTAGTACTCCACCCATCACCCTTAATTCCAGCATGATTTTCGAGTTTGATGAAACGGACGATTACTGGTTTTTCTATCGCCTGTGGCATGCAGCAGAAGACTTCCTCAAATATCTGACATTCAGCAAAAACACACTAATTGAGAATTGCAGCCTGCAGGCTATGTACGACGACTCGCATTACCCCAGCACAGCTGAATTCAAGCTAGCGAGATCCTCAGAGCCATTTGATACCAAGCCTCTTGAAAAAGGTCGATATATTCAGCTGTCTTTGCTGGACCCGTATGAGATTAAAATGTTTGGAGCGATTGCAGACGGAGAAATCTACCTAAGGCATATTCCTGAAACATACGAAAAGGGACATACGCTCGATGCATCGGACTTCGTGCTGACTTCCGCAGCATTTGAATGGGAATTTGACCAAGCGTATCCAAGCGGAGTTGTCAAATCAGAAGCTCGAGTGGCTGCTGAGCAACGAGCATCAGCTCAGATGGATGAATGCATTAACCAAAGCTCCGGAAAAGCTAAAAAGATATTGAAATATGCAAAGAAGAGCATCGGCTTTAGCAATCTGGAATCGAAGATAGTACAGGCTGGTCGAGATTTTCATGAAATGATTGGGGTATTTGGGGAAGGTCTATACAAAAGGAATGATGAGGAATTTTCCTACGAAGTCATTGGAAGCAGGCTGGCTGAGCAAAGAAATGACTTTGCCCATGGAAACATTGACAAGGATTTCAAAGGTGCTGCCATTCTTGATTTGCTGCTTCTACGCTATCTTGTCTATGCAATGCAGCTGAAGCGCATCGGTGTCTCAGCTGCAAATACTCGCAGAGCGATAAATGAGCTATTTGGCTTAATGTATTACCTCCCTGCAGAAGACGGTGACACAGAGACGGTGGCCAAGAACACTGAGATAAATGAGCCGAACAACGAAACCGAAGGCAATGCAGACGAAATCGTAGAGGCGGAATAGAATGGTTCCCGACTGCTGCGGAATGTACGGATTGCTGCCGTATCCTTAGTAATTAAAACTGTCCGTTCAGTAGTAGGGGCGCGCCGGCGTTAGCCGGTGCGCCCCTACTTTGGGAAACATAAAACTCGCTTTTAATCGGTTGCCTGCGTAGCTCAAAGCGGGAACAACCGCCATGACGATGCATGCGATACCGAGCAGCGGTGCGCGGCAGCTATAAGCGCTGCTCCTAGCAGGAATAGCGCTAATGAGGCGGCGATCCAGTTGTTGTCGGCGGTCTTGGGGAGTGTCGCTGCGGTCACTCTGGTGGCTTTAGGCTTGGAGGACGTAGAGACCGTGGTCTTGGTTACCGTCGTCTTGGTCGTTATGTTTGTCTTGGTTGTCGCGGCCGCGGGTTTCAGCGAGGGTGTTAGCGCCGGGCGATTTTAGCCGCTAATAGTCAAACTATTTTGACCAATCCCGGTCACCGAATAATGGCCACCGTGCCTCCCCGCCGCCACTACGCTGGTGGTGCCAACACGCCGGCGTTAGGAGGACCATTGAGGTGAACGAGAGACACGATGACCTACAGGAGATTATAGACGCGGCGCTCCGGGAGATGGCCGCGGAGGAGGGCGACGGGTTCGACCCGCAGGCATGCAACCTCGCGGAGTTCTGCAGGAGGACGGGGCTCACCCGCTCCCGTGCGAGGACGGTCAGGGCACACGGGTTCAGGGCCCTGCCCCACGGGAACAGCGGGAGGAGGGCCGCGCCGGGCGTGCTTGCCGGCCACACCGGCCTGGTGGACGACCTCCTGCGGAAGGGCGTCACCAACTCGCAGGTGATATTCGAGCGGCTGCTCGGCCAGGGCTACGCCGGCGGCCTCACCACGGTGAAGACCTATATCGCCGCGCACCGGGACCTCGTGCCCGCGAAGAGGCGGCAGGTGGCCCCGCAGGGCTGCCGCGGGCAGCGCTTCAGGACGGCGCCCGGAGAGGCCTACCAGATGGACTGGGGCTTCGTCGCGGTCGAGCGCCCCGGCGGCGAGCGGGCGCGGATCGCCTGCTTCGCCATGGTCTGCCACCATTGCGGGAGCGCCCACGTCGAGTTCTTCCCGAACGCGCGCCAGGAGAACCTCCTCATCGGGATGCTGCACGCGTTCTCGGCGCTGGGCGTGCCCGCGACCGTGCTCACCGACAACATGAAGAGCGTGGTCGTCCGCCGCGATGCCGACGGCCGGCCCGTCTGGCAGGCCGACTACGCCGAGTTCATGGGCGTCGTCGGCTTCCGCACCAGGCTGTGCAGGCCGCGCCACCCCTATACGAAGGGCAAGGTGGAGAGGCTCGTCCGCTTCGTGAAGGGGAACTTCCTCGCGGGAAGGTCCTTCACCGACCTTGACGCCCTCAACCGGGAGGCCGCCCTCTGGTGCGCCGAGCAGGGAGGCCGCTGGCGGCGCCCGGCGGCATGCGTCCCGATGCGCGAGCACGAGGCGGCGTGCTCGGCGAACACCAGGCCGCTCGAGGTCACGGCCGAGGTCGAGCGGTACCTGTGCCCGCGCCGGAAGATCTCCTTCGACGGCTTCGTGAGCTTCGAGGGGCACCGCTACGGCGTGCCCTACTGGTACGGCCGCCGCGAGTGCAGGGTGAGCCGGGAGGGGCGCGTGGTGCACATATACAGCGACGACCTCTCCCGCGAGCTCGTCGCCCACGCCGTCGGCGCCGGCGCCGACAGCTGGTGCGAGGGCCAGTGGGAGACATCGCCGGCGCAGCCCGAGGAGCTGCCGACCCAGCCGGTCGGGACCGTGGTCGAGCAGATCGCCCCGCCCCGTGCGAAGCCCGGTTTCGAGAGGTTCGACTTCGGGAGGGCCGAATGATGGCGGGCGCGGGGGCGAGTCCCTACGAGCTCGCGAGCGACGCCGCGTCGAGGCTCGGGATCGCCGTCGGGGCGGAGGAGCTCGCGACCCTCGCCTCGGACCTCGACCTCGGCGACGGGGAGATGGCCGCCGTGGCCGCCACCTTCTCCTACCTTGCGGAGAAGAGGAGGCTCGCCTCCATCGAGACGCTGCTGAGGCTGAGCAGGCTGCCCAGGCGCGAGCCCAAGACCTTCGAGGGCTTCGACTTCTCCAGGATCCAGGGCCGGGACGCGGCCGCGCTGGGCAAGCTCCCGTCGCTGGCCGACCTCTACGCGCACCGCAACGTCGCCTTCGTCGGGCCCGGCGGCATAGGGAAGACGCACCTCGCGCAGGCCTACGGGCGCGAGTGCTGCATGCGGGGGCTCAAGACCTACTACATCAAGGCGACCGAGCTCAGGGACAGGTTCCAGAAGGCCGTCCAGCGGGGAAACACCTCGCGGGTCGTCTCCTCGCTCGTCAAGCCGTCGTGCCTCATCGTGGACGAGGTGGGGAGATGCGTCTACGACAGGCCGTGCACCGACCTGTTCTTCGATGTCGTCGACAGGCGCTACGAGAAGGAGGGGCCGAACGCGATGGTCCTTACGAGTAACATCGCCCCGAGCGGGTGGGATGAGTTCTTCACGCCTTGATTATCGACTTCATCCGAACACCTCCCACATTCATCCGCACATGTACGGATGAATGTGGGAACCCGATACCC
>NZ_JADMRH010000028.1:0-12554 GCF_015560135.1 Collinsella aerofaciens | reverse complement strand
GGGGCCTCGGGGGCGTTCGGCTAGCTGCGGGAACGGCCTGTCCGCCTAATGTGTTCGGCTGAGATCGGAAATCAACCCCTCAGGAAGCTGTGCGAGTACAAGGGGATCGAGATAATCGAGGGGCACCTGATGCCCGACCACGTGCACGTGCTGCTGGCGATCCCGCCGAAGTACAGCGTCGCGAGCGTCATGGGCTACCTGAAGGGGAAGAGCTCGCTGATGATATTCGACAGGCACGCCAACCTCAAGTACAAGTTCGGCAACAGGAAGTTCTGGGCGGAGGGCTACTACGTGTCCACCGTCGGCCTGAACGAGGCGACGATCGCCAAGTACATCAGGGAGCAGGAGTCCCACGACATCGCGCTGGACAAGCTGAGCGTGAAGGAGTACGAGGACCCCTTCAAGAGGAGGTGACCCCGCCGGTTCGACCGGCACGCCACGGGTCAAGATGCACTAGGCCTGGACGAAGTCCGGGCCCGCGCCTTTAGACGCGAGCCCGGGGCCCGTGGGTTATACCCTAAGAGCAAACCACCCTTTTTAAGGGTGGTTCTGATTGCGGAACTCGCGATCGATGTTGCCCTATACGCCCGCCCAGGTCCTTAGATAACGCTGCTTGCGAACGTCGCTCTGCTCGTTCGCTTTTTGGTCTGGAGAGCCGGGTGGGCTGATAGATAAATAGATGTGAGTAGGGGCTCTCCCGTACATGGACGGGGGAGCCTCTTGTTGCGTTTTGGATTGTTTCTTATGGCTTCAGGGATTGAGCAATTTATACGATTCAGTATAATTTCAGATATATACTAAAATGTAACTAAAATGAAAATGGTGATTGGACATGCTGCTAAATTGTCTCCCAAAAAGACTCTTCTCTTTAGAGCTCTCCATCGACCCGGAGCCAATTGAGATGCAGATTCCTCGCATGTATCTTGAGCGGTATTCGCTTCGCTTGGCACGGCTCGGCATGTCTGAGCAAGGCCGTTTTATTGTTGCCGAACCAAAAGAACTGCCCAGTGTCATTTCGGCGCGAAATCTCGTCAATGCAGTGCGCAAGATAGATGCTCGCCCGGTGGCAATTTGCTGGGATGCTATGGATTTAGGCTTTATGCGCGCGCTTTCTTCGGAGGGGATCGCATATATCCGAGATGAGCGAAATGCGTTTCTGCCGTTTATCGGTGCTGTTATTTCCGATGAGGTGCTGGGTGCTTCTCCCGCTGCTCCGCTTTCGCCCCAATCTCAACGAATCGTCCTAAATCTCATCGCGGGACGATGGGTTGACTGCTCCGCCGGCGACCTAGCGCGTCTGTGTGGCAAAAGCGCGGCAAGCGTCAGCGGCTATCTTTCGGAAATCGCCGCTATTGCTCCTGGGCTAATCGCACGGGACGGCAAAAAGCGTGTGCTGTCCGATGCCGATTTGTCGACCGAGGCACTGTTAAATGGGTTTGAGGACTATCTTCGCACGCCAGTTTTAGAGCGAATCCGGCTCAAGAAGGTTATCGAGAGAACAGAGCTACGTGCCGTCGATGCACTACTTTCCGGCGTGTCTGCACTTAGCTATATGTCCGACCTTGCTCATAATGATTCTGTCCCAACCGTTGCTCTCGAAAAGAATCAGGTAGATACCTTAAGAGGGCATATGGGCGACAGATGGTTGGAGGCCCAGTGGTACGAACCGGCCGCTATCGAGATTGAGATCTGGTCGTATCCCGTGGACGCGCCGTCCGATATTAGTTTTGACACGACGGGTTTGCAGTGTGTCGACCCGCTTTCCTTATACGTTGCTTGCGCAAAAGCAGATTACAAAGAAGATCGTCTGCTCGACGCGGTCGAACAGCTCAGGAGGACGATATGTCAAAAGTGAGAGGAATAGAGCGATTTGCCGATGCCATGAGCGGCTGTAAAGGCGGTTACGTCCTTATTGGTGGGGGAGCCTGCAGCGTTCTGTTTGACAATGAGGGCGATTCGTTTAGAGCTACTGAAGACTTGGATGTCGTCGTAATTGTTGATGGGGAAGGCGTTGAATTTGCCACTGCATTATGGGCATTTATCAAAGCTGCCGGATATGAGACTGGAAAAGTCGGCGATGGAAAGTGCACTTACTATCGGTTCTGTTTGCCCGAAGGATCAAGGCAAGTCCTAGACTATCCCGGCCAAATTGAGTTATTTGCCCGACATCCTGATTTTGTGCTCGAAGACGAAACGAGCGAAGTGGCACCTCTTTCCTTTGACGGGGCCGTATCAAGTCTCTCGGCAATTATCCTCGACGATGGCTACTACGAATTTATTCGCGACAACGCAACGAACGTAGAGGGCATTACGTTGCTCGATGCACTCCATATCATTCCCCTCAAGATGCGTGCGCACATTGATATCAACAGAAGTTATGAAGAGGGACGTCGTTGCAACAACATTGATCGGCGGAAGCACCGTTCGGATGTTGCTCGACTTGCCGGCTTGTTGTCGTCCTCGGCGCGTTTGGAGCTAACGGGGCAAATGAGGGTTGATGCGGAGGATTTTCTTACGAACTTTGCTTCGTATGTAAATCGGCAGACCAACCGTAAGGAAAGGGCGCGACTTCAGGACACCTTATCGTTTCTCGAAAAGGTCTACCTATAGGCACCTTGATTCGTTATGTATAGCAGGGGCTCTTCCTTTGATGAACGGAAGAGCCCCTTGTTGCGTTTTGATTGTTGTTGCTAGGCGGAGGCGCCCCGTCCCGGCGAGCGCTTGGGGACCGGTGACCTACAGGTGGCTGATGATCAGTTCCATCTTGCCTTCGAGGTCAATGGAGCTGACGGTGCTCGGGGCCAGCAGGTGGCTTCCCTTGTGGACGGGGTTGCCGCAGACGGTGCCCTCGCCGTCGATGACCGACAGGCACATGAAGGGCCAGCGCTGGTTGAGGGTCTTGCTGCCGTCGACGCGCACGCGATCGACGGTGTAGCAGGGGTTGGACTCGAGCTCGGTCACGCCGTCGACCTCGGGCGCGGACACGGTGCCGTCGGTCGGAGCCTGAACATCAAAGTCGATGCAGTCGAGGCTCTGCTCAATGTGAAGTGGGCGTAGCTTGCCGTCGGTGCCAGGGCGGTCGTAGTCGTACAGGCGATATGTCACGTCGCTCGACTGCTGCGTCTCCAAAATGAGCGTGCCGGTCTTGATGGCGTGCACGGTACCGGAATCAATCTGGAAAAAGTCGCCCTTGTGGATCGGCAGTACGTTGAGCATGTCGTCCCAGCGGCCGTCTTCGATCATCTGTGCGGCCTCGGCACGATCCTTGGCGCGCTGCCCGACGATAATCGTGGCGCCGGGCTCGCAGTCCAGCACGTACCAGCACTCGGTCTTGCCCAGGCTACCGTTCTCATGCTCGGCGGCATACTCGTCGTTGGGATGAATCTGGATCGAAAGGTCGTCCTTGGCGTCCAGGATCTTAATGAGCAGCGGGAACTCCTTGCCCTCGCAGTTGCCAAAGAGCTCGCGGTGCTCGGCCCACAGCCACGACAGTGTGTGGCCGGCATACGGGCCCTCCGCGATCTGGCAGTCGCCGTTAGGGTGTGCCGAGATGGCCCAGCACTCACCGATGGGACCCTCGGGAATGTCGTAACCAAATACGGTTTCGAGCTGGCGGCCGCCCCAGATCTTCTCGTGGAAGATCGGCGTCAGTTTAATCAAATCGGACATGTTCATACTCCCATGGTGTTGCGCGGCCGCCCGCTCTAATCGAGTCATAACGAGCGCCCGCATGACTACAAAAACCTATGCCAACGTTACGTTGTGCAGCTCAAAGCGGTCGCCGACGTTGCGCGAAATCGAGTACTCAAAGGCGTTGCCGCTATCCAAAAAGCCAATCTGGTTGAGTTCGAGCAGGGGAGCGCCGGGTTTGGTGCCCAGACGCTCGGCCTCTTCCTCGATTGCCGCCACGGCGCGGATGGTGCGGTGGAAGCTCGAAATCTTCAGCCCGCATTGCTCGCGGATAAAGCTATAGACCGATCCGTATAGGTCCTTCTTTTTAAGGCCCGGTATCAGCTCGAGAGGCATGTAGGTGTACTCGATGACGATGGGCTTCTCGTCGACCTGGCGCACGCGCACGATGTGATAGGCAAAGTCGTCCTCGGCAATTCCCAGCTGAGTAGCGACGTCCGCTGGTGGATTGACAATCGAGAAATCGTAGACCACCGAGGTTACCTTCTCCCCGCGGTGCTCATACGAAAAACCCTGGGCGCGGTCATTCTTGCCCTGGAAAAATGCCTGGTCGGGAAGACCCGCCGTGTCCTTAACGTAGGTGCCCGATCCGCGCCGGCTGGTAATAAGGCCTTCCTCGGTAATCTGCTCAATCGCTCGTTTGACGGTGATTTTAGAAACGCTATAGAGCTCGCAGAACTCAACGACGGTGGGCAGCTTGTCGCCCGGCTTTAGAGCGCCGCCCTCGATGCTTCGACGGATATCTGCAGCTATTGCCTCGTATTTGGGAATCATGGAGCCTCCTTTCTAACATACATAAATACATAAGTAAGTATAACCCTCTGTGAGGCATCCATATAACTCTTATCTAAGAAGTTCGAGAAAGAAAAAAGAAAAAGACGCTTTACTTATAGAATTAGAGCACTATAGTTGTAGCCAACAAACGGAACCTTGCCGCACGGCGGGACCGACCGTTTGGGGACGGTTTTGTTTTGGCGGGTTGGATATCGGTATGACCGGTGCGCGCCCGCGCCGGATAACCTGCCAAAGCAAACCCGTCTCCAACCGGAAGCTCTAGAACACGAAAGCGAGGACTTGATGGCACAGTATCAGCTGCCCCGTGACTTCTTCTTTGGCGCCGCAATGTCCGGCCCGCAGACCGAGGGCCAGTGGAACCAGGGCGGCAAGCTCGAGAACCTGTGGGATACCTGGTCCATCCAGGATCTGGGTTCGTTCTACAACCGCGTTGGCTCTTATGCCGGCAATGACTTTATGGCCAAGTACCAGGAGGACCTTCGCATTATGAAGGACTTGGGCCTGGATACCTATCGCACCTCCATCCAGTGGAGTCGTCTGCTCGATGCCGACGGCAACCTTAATGAGGAGGGCGCCGCGTGGTATCACGAGCTGTTCCGTGCCTCTCGCGAGGCCGGCCTGGAGCCGTTCGTCAACCTGTACCACTTTGACATGCCCACCTACCTCTTTGACCGCGGCGGTTGGGAGAGCCGTGAGGTCGTGGAGGCTTACGCCCATTACGCCGACGTTGCCTTCCGCGAGTTTGGCCAGGAAATCAAGTACTGGTTCACCTTTAACGAGCCCATCGTCGAGCCCGAGCAGCGCTATCAGGAGGGCGTGTGGTTCCCGCAGCTCCACGACTATAGCCGCGCTCGCACCGTGCAGTATCACATCTCGCTGGCGCACGCGCTAGCCGTGGCCAACTACCGTCGCGCCTATGACGAGGGTGCCGTTCGCGCCGACGCCAAGATCGGCATGATCAACTGCTTTACCCCGGTCTACACCAAGGAGAACCCCAGTGAGGCGGACCTCGAGGCCGTGCGTATGACCAGCGGTATTAACAATCGCTGGTGGCTCGACCTTATTACCAAGGGCGAGCTTCCCGCCGACGTGCTCGACAGTCTGGCCGAAGGCAGCGTTAAGCTCCCGTTCCGTGCCGGCGACCAGGAGATTCTCAAGCAAGGTGTTGTCGACTGGCTCGGTTGCAACTACTACCACCCCACGCGCGTCCAGGCTCCGGCGAGCAAGGTCGACCAGTACGGCCTGCCGCACTTTGCCGATGAGTACGTGTGGCCCGACGCCGTTATGAACGAGAGCCGCGGCTGGGAGATCTACCCGCAGGGCCTCTACGACTTTGGCATGGACTGCGTCAAGAACTACCCCGATCTTGAGTGGTTCGTTTCCGAGAACGGCATCGGCATCATGGACGAATACAAGAACCGTGACGCCGAGGGGACCATCCAGGACGACTACCGCGTCGACTTTGTGCGCCAGCACCTGGAGTGGGTCGCCAAGGCAATCGCCGAGGGCGCCAAATGCCGCGGATACCATTATTGGGCCGTCATCGATAACTGGTCTTGGGCCAATGCCTTTAAGAACCGTTACGGCTTTGTCGAGGTCGACCTGATGGACGGCTACAAGCGCCGCCTTAAGAAGTCGGCAGCTTGGCTCAAGCAGGTTGCAACGACCCACGTGGTTGACTAGCGACCAAGCAAACGCCCAAACCGCGCGCCGCCGCGCGCAAAACATGGCACATCTGGTGGCAGAGGGCGACAGACCACCGTGTGCATAGGAAAAGGCCGGATTTGAAAGTTAGGAGCAATCATGGCCAGTGACAACGGAAAGAGCTTCCTCGACAAGTTTGCCGAGGTCTCTGCGAAGGTGGGAAACCAGGTTCACCTGCGTTCCCTGCGCGATGCCTTCGCAACCATCACGCCGCTCTATATCCTTGCGGGTATCGCGGTTCTTATTAACAACGTCGTGTTCCCTCTGTTCCCGCTCGATGCAGCGGGCCTTGCCAACCTTCAGACCTGGGGCTCGGCAATTACGCTGGGCACCCTCAACGTCTCTGCCATCATCTTGGCTGGACTGATTGGCTACAGCCTCGCTAAGAACGAGCGCTTCGATAACCCGCTTGCCTGCGTGGTCGTTGCCATCTCCGCTTTCGTCATCATGATGCCGCAGCAGATCACCGCCACGCTTGCCGCCACGAGCCCGCTGCTCACCGACAAGATCACCTCTGCCGAGGTCACGGGCGCCCTTTCGACTGCCAACACCGGCACCAACGGCCTGTTCGCGGCTATCATCATCGCTCTGCTCTCCGTCACCCTCTTCATTAAGATTTCCGGCGTCGAGAAGCTTAAGGTCAAGCTGGGCGAGGGTGTGCCTCCCGCGGTCTCCAACTCCTTTAACGTCATGATCCCGATGCTGCTCAACCTCTCGATCTTCGCCATTGCCGCGGCTCTGCTCGCCGTGTTTGCCGGCACCGATCTGTGCACCATCATCTCCACGTGCATTTCCAACCCGCTCAAGAGCATCATGAACGCCGGTCCGTGGGCTGTTATCCTCATCTACACTCTTGCGAACCTGCTGTTCTGCGTCGGTATCCACCAGTCCACCATCTCTGGCGCTACCGTCGAGCCGATCCTGACCATGCTCATCGTCGACAACATGGCTACCTTTGCCGCCGGCGGCACCATCCAGCCCGATCACTACATGAACATGCAGATCGTCAACAGCTTCGCCCTCATCGGCGGCTCGGGCTGCACCCTCATGCTCCTGCTCGATACCTTCCTGTTCTCCAAGAACAAGGCTTCCAAGACCGTTGCCAAGATGGCTATCGTTCCTGGCCTGTTTAACATCAACGAGCCGGTCATCTACGGTTACCCCGTCGTGTACAACCTGCCGCTCATGATTCCGTTCGTGCTTCTTCCCGACCTGTTCATCGGCATCACCTATGGCCTGACCTGCGCGGGCATCATCAGCCCCTGCATCGCCCAGGTGCCTTGGACCATGCCTCCCGTCATCAACGCCCTGCTTGCCACGGGCTTTGACTGGCGCGCCGGCGTGTGGCAGGCCCTCGAGCTTGTCATCGGCATGGCTGTCTACCTGCCCTTTATGAGGATCTCCGAGAAGGCCATCGCCAAGCAGGAGGCCCTTGCCGAGCAGAGCGCCTAAACGTTCGTCCCTTTCACCTTTGCGGGCACCGGTACGCGGTGCCGGTGCCCGCACCTCTCTTTTGCGTAAGGGCGCAGAAAGAGGGCACAATAACCGCAAGGAATACAACCAGTCGTCGTCTGCGCGCCGCGCAGTTATAAGGAGAAAACCATGAAGAAGATCATGCTCTGCTGCAATGCCGGTATGTCCACGAGCCTGCTGGTCCAGAAGATGCAGGCCGAGGTTGCAAACCGTGGTCTGGATATCGAGGTCGAGGCTCGCCCCATGAACGAGGCCCATGATCACCTGGACGAGTGCGACATGTTGCTGCTTGGTCCGCAGATCGGCTACACCAAGGGCGATTTTGAGAAGGAGGCCGCCGGCCGTTTCCCGGTCGAGGTCATCAACATGGTCGACTACGGCCGCATGAACGCCGCCGGCATCATCGACCACTGCGTCAGCGTGATGGGCTAGGTGCTCCGCATGGAGGATATGAACGAGCTGCAGATGACCTGCTTCGAGATCATCAGCTACGTCGGTACTGCCAAGAGCATGTACATCAATGCCGTGCAGAAGGCCAAGGAAGGCGATTTTGACGCCGCCGAGGAACTTATCAAGCAGGGCGACGAGGCCTATAACGGTGGCCACGATGTTCACATGGGGCTTCTGAAGAAGGAGGCCAACGGCGAGCGTAACGGCGAGGCCCCGCTGATTCTGCTGCATGCCGAGGACCAGATGGCCGGCACCGAGACCATGCGCGTCATGGCCACGGAGCTCATCGAGGTCCACAAGCAGCTGCAGGCGCTTCAGGCCTAGCCGGCGCTATCGCCGCGACGGACCGTGCGGTCCAACAGACAACACAGTCCCTTTGACGGGCGCCGGGAGTCTCCGCCTCCCGGCGCCTTTATATTTGGGGAAGATCTTGCGCGACCTATTGAACGACCATCCGCGTTTCCCAGATAAAACCTGCCAAAACAAACCTGCCCCTTTTTGGCAGGTTTTTGCCTTGGGAGCGGTACCATACAGGCAATGTTTAAACGAGAAAGGTGGGCTCCCATGGAACCTAAGCAGTACTACATCGGCATCGACGTCGGCGGCACTTCGGTTAAGGAGGGCCTGTTCGACGAGGACGGCAACCTGCTTGCCAAGGCCAGCGTGCCCACGCCTCCCATCGTCGACGCTGCGGGCTTTGCCGCGGTAACCGAGGCTATCGACCAGGTGGTCGCCAAGGCTCAGATTCCGCGCGCCTTTGTGGCGGGCATCGGCCTGGCCGTTCCGTGCCCCATTCCGGCTGCGGGCGATGCCAAGGTCAAGGCGAACATCTCCATCAACCTGCCCGAGCTTAAGATTGCCATTCAGGAGCACTGCCCCGACGCGGTCGTAAAGTACGAGAACGACGCCAACGCCGCCGCCATGGGCGAGGCCTGGCTCGGCTCTGCCAAGGGCGTGCAGAACGTGGTGATGGTCACCATCGGTACCGGCGTGGGCGGCGGCGTCATCATCAACGGCGACGTTGTGTCGGGCGTTGTGGGTGCCGGCGGCGAGATTGGCCACATGTGCCTGAACCCCGACGAGGAGCGTACCTGCGGCTGCGGCGGCCATGGCCACCTGGAGCAGTATTCCAGCGCCACCGGCGTGGTGAGCAATTACCTGGCCGAGTGCAAGGCTGCGGGCGTCGAGCCCATCGAGCTCACCGGTCCTTCCGATTCCAAGGACGTATTCCAAGCCTGCCGCGAGGGCGATAAGCTCGCGCTTGCCGCGGCCGATACCATGGCCGACTACCTCGGCCGTGCCCTGGCGCTTATCGCCAACGTGGTCGACCCTGAGATGTTCCTCATCGGCGGCGGCGCCTCCGCCTCGGCCGATGTCTACCTCGACGCCGTGCGCGAGCACTTTAAGCAGTACGCGTTTTCCGTCTCGCGCGAGACGCCCATCGAGGTCGCCTCGCTCGGCAACGACGCCGGTATCATCGGTGCCGCCTACGTAGCCCTGCGCGCCGCCGGCAAATAGCCGGTGCAAGGGGGTCAGGTTTCTTTGCACCAACATGGTGTAAAAGGGACAGCCTTGGCCCCCGTGCCTACCCCAAAATATGCCGTGGCCCTTCCGTCTGCGAAGGCTCGGCATCGGCGTGCTACCATAGCTACGTCCAAGTACACATATCAAGTGGAGGATATCCATGGCAAACGTTCTTGTCTTTGGTCACCAGAACCCCGATAACGACGCCATCATGAGCGCCGTCGTCCTGTCCCAGCTGCTCAACCAGGTTGAGTATGCCGGCAACACCTACGAGGCCTGCGCCCTTGGTCAGCTTCCGGCAGAGTCCGCCAAGCTGCTCGCCGACGCCGGCATCGCCGAGCCTCGCGCGATCGAGTCCGTCGAGGCCGGTCAGCTCGTCGTCCTCACCGACCACAACGAGTCCGCCCAGTCCGTCGCCGGCCTTAAGGACGCCACGGTCTTTGGCGTCGTCGATCATCACCGCATCGGCGACTTCGAGACCGCCGGCCCGCTGCACTACATCTGCCTGCCCTGGGGCTCCAGCTGCACCATCGTCACCAAGCTCGCCGACGTGCTCGGCGTTGAGCTTTCCGACGTCCAGGCCAAGCTGCTGCTCTCGGCCATGATGACCGATACGCTCATGCTCAAGAGCCCCACCACCACCGCTGTCGACCGCGTCGTCGCCGCCAAGCTCGGCGAGCAGGTGGGCGTCGACCCGGTCAAGTTTGGCATGGAGGTCTTCCTCACCCGTCCGTCCGGCTCCTTCACTGCAGCCGAGATGGTCGGCAACGACATCAAGATGTTCGAGCCCGCCGGCAAGAAGCTGCTCATCGGCCAGTACGAGACCGTCGACAAGACCCGCGCACTCGGCATGATCGACGAGATTCGCGAGGCCATGCGCGCTTACGCCGCCGAGAAGGGTGCTGACGGCATCGTCCTGTGCATCACCGACATCATGGAGGAGGGCTCGCAGGTCCTGCTCGAGGGCGAGACCGAGGCTGCTCAGAAGGGCCTGGGCATTGCCGACGAGCACGACGGCGTCTGGATGCCGGGCGTCCTCTCCCGTAAGAAGCAGGTCGCTGCCCCCATCATGGCCGCCTGCTAGGTTTAGTTCACTAAACGCCACGACCGGATCGCGGACGCCCCGCGCTCCGGTCGTTTTTTGTGTACGGCGCCGCGTCGTCTCTTGGACAGGCGTGCCCGTGCCGTTGAGCAAATAATGTTCAACCTGTGGTTCCGCTTTTCGGTCACGCCTGCGTGCTTGTCGTGCAGGGTAGGCTAGATGCAAGCGTAATACGTTAGAGCGCGGCGCCGCCACTTGGGCGGGCCGTGCTTTTTTAAGACGGGAGCTTTCCCGTGAAAGGAGCCGCCCATGGCAGCAACTGAGCAGCTGTTCAACGTTCGTGAGCGTAAGCGCTTTGAACGTCACGACATCTGGGAGCGCATCGCCGAGAACGGCACGATTTCCGCCGCCGTCATGGTCTTCGCCGCCATCGCCGCCGTCATTTGTGCCAATACCGATGCCTACGAGGTCATCCATCACTTTTTGGAGACCCCGCTGTATGTGGGCCTGGGCAACCTTACGGCCGGTCTCACCGTTGAGCTATTCGTCAACGACTTCCTAATGGCGATTTTCTTTTTGCTGGTGGGCATTGAGCTCAAGTATGAGATGACGGTCGGCGAGCTCAAAAACCCGCGCCAGGCCATGCTTCCCATGCTGGCGGCCGTGGGCGGCGTCGTCGTTCCCGCCTGCATCTATCTGATCTTTAACCATGCCGGCGCGCACAACGGCTGGGCCATTCCCATGGCAACCGATATTGCCTTTGCGCTGGGCGTGCTGTCGCTTTTGGGCAATCGCGTGCCCAACGGCGTGCGCGTGTTCTTCTCGACGCTCGCCATCGCCGACGACCTCATTTCCATCGCCGCCATCGCCATCTTCTACGGCCAGAGCCCCAATCCGTTTTGGTTGGGCGCCGCCGCGCTTGTGACCTGCGCGCTCGTGTGGCTCAACAAGACGCAGCATTACCGCCTTGCCCCGTATTCGGTACTGGGTCTGCTGTTGTGGTTCTGCATGTTCAAGAGCGGCGTGCATGCCACGCTTGCTGGCGTCATCTTGGCCTTTACCATCCCGGCCAAGTGCGGCGTCAAGCTCGATAGTCTGACCGACTGGCTGGGCGAGTGCCTGCCGTTGCTCGACGACCGCTACGACGACGAGGCGCACATCCTGGGCCAGCATGACTTTACCGTCTCGACCACCAAGGTCGAGCGCGTCATGCACCGCGTGACCCCGCCGCTCATCCGCATGGAGCGTCTGATTTCCACGCCGGTCAACTTTGTGATCCTGCCGATCTTTGCGTTCGTGAACGCGCAGGTTCGCCTAGTGGGCGTGGACATGAGCACGCTGCTCACCGACCCGGTGACGCTCGGCGTGTACTTTGGCATGCTGCTGGGCAAGCCGATCGGCATCTTTGGCATGACGTTTGCCCTGGTTAAGCTTAGGGCCTGCGAGCTGCCGCGCAATGTCAACTGGCACATGATTGCCGGTGTGGGCATTCTGGGCGGCATCGGCTTTACCATGTCGATTCTCATCAGCGGCCTCGCCTTCCCGACGGCCCAGTTTGAGGTTCTGGCCGCCAAGGCCGCTATTCTCGCCGGCTCTGTCACCGCGGCCGTACTTGGCATGATCTACATGAGTGTGATCTGCAAGCACCCCGCGCCCAAGAACGAGTAGGCGCGTAGAAACAGACGCCAGAGCCTGCTCGAGCGCGTGTAAAACGCGGTTTTGAGTGGTACTTGCCACCTGCCGGACACCCCAGTGGCCAAAAAACGCCGTTTGTGAGTACTGTCACAAACGGCGTTTCATTACGGGCTTTAGCCTGTGCGGGGCGCGCAGCGCGCCGCATCAGAAACCACCCGCTATGCGGGTGGGGCCAAACGGC
>NZ_JADMRH010000027.1:0-14545 GCF_015560135.1 Collinsella aerofaciens | reverse complement strand
GGCGCCTTTAGACGCGTGCCGGAAATCCAAGGGTTATACCCTAAGAGCAAACCACCCCTTTTAGGGGTGGTTTTGATTCAAAATCGCTGTTACTAAAAAAGTAACAGTACTCATATTTGCTATTTTTTGACCACAGGCCCCAATGACTAGGTTATTCCACGGTGCCGTAGACGGCGCCCCAGCCGTGGGCGGCCAAGGCGGAGTTGAGCTGGTCGCAAAGTGACTGGCGGTCGTAATAGCCGGGCGGTAGCAGGTTCACGATTTCCATGAGATCGGGCGCCAGGTCCAAGATTTCGGCCTGTACGATCAGATCCAGGCGGTCGATGGCGTGGCGGTCGTAAAACAGTCCGTCGACCAGGCGCTGAAGGGCGCCGAATTCCTCGGCCTGGAACGATCCGTACTCCATAGTGCCTCCTTGGGCGCTTCATGCCGGCATGCGCGGCGATTCGTAATTCATTGCGATGGACTTAATCTATCACGGCTTCATAACGTTGCGACGGTGGCGGTCTATACTTAGAAGAGTTGCAACGTACCGCTTCGTGAAAGGTCGCACCCATGCAGACGATCTACCAGAAGATGGAAACCACCGAACTCGATGCCGCCATCGAGGCGCTCAAAGCCGAGGTCGCCGAGGTCAAGGCCAAGGGCCTGGCGCTCGACATGGCCCGCGGCAAGCCGTCGCCCTCCCAGGTGGACATCTCTCGACCCATGCTCGATATCCTCAATGCCGATGCCGATCTGCACGACGGCAATGTCGACTGTTCCAACTACGGCTGCTTTGAGGGCATTCCCTCGGCACGCAAGCTAGCGGGGGAGTTCCTGGGTTGCCCCGCTGAGCAGACGCTCGTGCTGGGTTCGTCGAGTTTGCTGATCGAGCACGATATCGCCGGTATGTTCTGGCGTTGCGGCTCATGTGGTAGCGACCCTTGGGAGGCTTACGAGGCCGCGCACGACGGCAAGAAGGTCAAGTTCCTGTGCCCGGTTCCCGGCTACGACCGCCACTTTGGCATCACCGCCGATCTGGGTATCGAGAACGTCCCCGTCGCGATGACTGACAACGGCCCCGACATGGACGAGGTCGAGCGCCTCGTTGCCGCCGACGATTCCATCAAGGGCATCTGGTGCGTGCCCAAGTATTCCAACCCCACGGGCATCACCTTTAGCGAGGACACTGTGCGCCGCCTGGTTGAGATGCCCACGGCCGCGCCCGATTTCCGCATCTTCTGGGACAACGCCTACTGCGTGCATGACCTGTACGACGAGACCGATGAGCTCGCCAACATCTTTGACCTCGCTCGCGCGGCGGGCACCGAGGATCGCGTGGTGGCCTTTGCATCGACGTCCAAGATCACCTTTCCGGGCGCCGGTATCGGCTTTATCGGTGCGAGCCCCGCGGTTATCGCGGAGTTCTCCAAGCGCCTGAAGGCCGGCCTCATCAGCGCCGATAAGCTCAACCAACTGCGCCACGTGCGTTTCCTTCCCACCATCGAGGCGGTCAGGGAGCACATGAAAAAGCACGCCGAGTTCCTGCGTCCGCGCTTTAAGGCCGTTGAGCGCAAGCTCACCGAGGGCCTGGGCGATACGGGTTGCGCTACCTGGACGCATCCTCGCGGCGGCTACTTTGTGAGCTTCGATGGTCCCGAGGGCTCGGCCCAAAAGGTCGCTGCGCTTTGTGCTGACCTGGGCGTCAAGCTCACGCCGGCCGGTGCTACCTGGCCCTATGGCAAGGACCCGCGCGATACCAACATCCGCATCGCGCCGAGCTATCCCACGGTCGAGGACCTGGAGGCCGCGCTCGATGTGCTGGTGCTGGCCGTTAAGCTTGTCGCTGCCGAGCTCGCGCGTGCCGAGCGCGCCTAACGCGCGGCTTCCCGTACTATCCGCACCTTCGATACGTAAAGGAGCATATACATGGATTTGGGTATTTCCACCAACCCCACGCCAGAGCTCTACACCATTAAGGTAACCGGCGAGATCGACATCTCTAACGCCGATAGCCTGCGCAATGCCATCGACCTGGCGCTCGAGCAGCCCACTGAGGCCGTTGAGCTCGATTTTGCCCAGGTGAGCTACATCGATTCAACGGGCATTGGCGTGCTCGTGGGCGCCGCGCACCACGCGGTCGACCACGGCAAGCGTTTTAGCTGCACCAATGTGCAGCCCCCGGTAATGCGCGTGGTTCAGCTGTTGGGTGTCGACCAGGAGATTTCGATCACCGCTGCATAATCTTTGCCCCCAAAAGGGCGTGCCGTTTGGCATATGTTTGTGATGCGCTCGGACGTTTTGGCGTCCGGGCGCTATACTTGACCGAATGAATAGACGAGTTCCGGCCGAATGGCGCGGTGCGGGCTCGACTCACATCGAGCCTTGGAGGTATGTGTGTTTGGTATTGGAGAGGGTGAGCTCGCGATCATCGTGGTCTTCGGCTTTTTGCTGTTTGGCCCGGATAAGCTCCCGCAGATGGGCCGCACGATCGGCCGTGCCATCCGTCAGTTCCGCGAGACGCAGGAAAAGATGACGGCCGTTGTTCAGTCTGAGATTATCGATCCGGTAAGCGAGGCCGCTTCGGCACCGGTCAAGCCCAAGAAGACTGCCGTCGATGACGATTCCGATGCGGACAAGGATGCCGCCGAGACGGCAGCGCCCGCCAAGAAGGAGACCTTTGCCGAGCGCCGTGCCCGCCTTGCTGCCGAGAAGGCCGCGAGCGAGGCTGCCGCCGAGGGCGAGGGTGCTGCTGAGGAGGCCGAGGGTGCCGAGCCTGCCGCTGCCGCCGAGCCTGTCGTCGAGCCCGAGCCTGCTGCAGAACCGGAGCCCGAGCCCGAGCCGGTAGAGCCCACGACGGCCGACCTCTACGCCCGTCGTCCCCGCAAGCGCAAGGCCGTCGTCGACCAGCTCGCCCGCGAGCTCGAGGCCGAGGACGACGCCGCTGCCGCCGACGCCTCGAAGGGAGGCGATGAGTAATGCCTATCGGACCTGCGCGCATGCCGCTCTTCGATCACCTGGGAGAGCTCCGTCGCCGCCTGACTATCGTGGTCGTGTCGGTGTTTGCCGCCGCCATCGTGCTGTATTTCGCCACGCCCGTGGTGCTCGACATCCTGGAAGACCCCATCCGCTCCTTTGTGCCGGACGGTAAGTTCTACATCACCACCACGCTCGGCGGCTTTGGCCTGCGCTTCTCGCTGGCCATCAAGATGGCCGTGGTCATGTGCACGCCCATGATCATCTGGCAGATTCTAGCATTTTTCCTGCCGGCGCTGCGTCCCAACGAGCGCAAATGGGTCGTGCCCACGGTGCTCGCCTCGACGGTGCTGTTCTTCCTGGGCGCCATCTTCTGCTATTTCATCATCATCCCGGCGGGCTTTGAGTGGCTTATCGGCGAGACCTCGGCCGTCGCCACGGCGCTGCCCGACCTGGAGAACTACGTCAACATGGAGCTGCTCTTTATGATCGGCTTTGGCGTGGCGTTTGAGCTGCCGCTCATCATCTTCTACCTGTCCGTCTTCCACATCGTGTCCTACGCGGCCTTCCGCGGCGCCTGGCGCTACGTGTACGTGGGCCTGCTTGTGGGCTCGGCTGTGATTACGCCCGACGGCTCGCCCGTTACGCTGGGCCTCATGTACGGCGCCCTGCTCTCGCTCTACGAGATCTCGCTCGCCATCGCCCGCGTGGTCATTACCGCGCGCGAGGGCAAGGAGGGCCTGTTTGTGAGCCGTCTGGACCTGTTCTCGGACGATGAGGACGACGAGGAGTAAATCGGTATGCACGAGGTTGGCATTGTCAACGGCATACTCGATACAGTGATTCGCGCGGCGCGTGGGGCGGGGGCCTCGCGCGCCGTTTTGGTAACGCTGCGTATCGGGGATATGACCGAAGTTGTGCGCGAGGCGCTCGACTTTGCGTGGGAGACATTTCGCGATGAGGACCCGCTCACGCGAGGCTGCGAGCTTGCCGTGGAGGAAGTCCATCCACAAAGCGAGTGTCTGGACTGCGGGGAGGTCTTTGAGCACGATCGCTTCCATTGCCGCTGTCCCCAATGTGGCGGCGCCAACGTGCGTCTGCTGCACGGCCGCGAGCTCGACATCACAAGTATCGAAATCGAAACCCCCGACGATTAGCCCGCTAGCCATCTGGTGATGGGGTATAAAGGGGCCAAAGTAAGGAGTGCCGAGTATGGCTGAGAAAACGATTGATATCGCGTCGCCGATTCTGTCGCGCAACGAGCGCCTGGCAGATCAGCTGCGACAGCGATTTAAAGAGACAAACACCTATGTGATCAATGTGCTGTCGAGCCCCGGTTCGGGCAAGACCACCACGATCCTGGGCACCAACGAGCGCCTGCGCGACAAGGCTGGCCTGCGCTGTGCCGTCATCGAGGGCGATATTGCCTCGGATGTCGACGCCATCACCATGAAGGAAGCCGGCATGCCCGCCATCCAGATCAACACGGGTGGCCTGTGCCACCTCGAGGGCAACATGATCATGGAGGCCGTTGACGCGTTCGACCAGGCCGTCGGTCTGGAGAACATCGACGTCATCTTTATCGAAAACGTGGGCAACTTGGTCTGCCCGGTCGACTTTGACCTGGGTGAGAACCTGTCCATCATGATTCTCTCGGTGCCCGAGGGCGACGACAAGCCCATCAAGTACCCGGGCATCTTCCAGCACGCTGGCGCGCAGCTGCTCAATAAGGTCGACGTGGCCCCGGCTTTCGATTTTGACATGGATAGGTATACTAAGACACTCGATGACCTCAATCCGCAGGCGCCGCGGTTTGCCGTGAGCGCGCGCAAGGGCGAGGGCATGGATGCCTGGTGCGATTGGCTCATCGGGCAGATCGAGCAAGCAAGGGCGTAAATCGGCCGCCATACGGGCGGGCGTAGCCGCAGAGATACGAGATAGGAGCCTCTTTTGAAGCTCATCATCGCCGAGAAAAACGACGCCGCGCGTCAGATCGCCGAGCGTCTGTCCACGGGCAAACCCAAAAAGGACAAGGTGTACAACACCGCCATCTACCGTTTTGAGTGGAAGGGCGAGGAGTGCGTGACGATCGGTCTTGCCGGTCACATCCTTGCGCCCGATTTTTGCGACAGCGTACTGTTCGATAAAAAGCTGGGCTGGTATTCGGTTACTGAGGATGGCGAGATGCTGCCGGCCGACATGCCCGATGGCCTGGCTCGTCCGCCCTACGACACCAAGCGCAAGCCGTTTCTTGCCGACGGTATCTCCATCAAGGGCTGGAAGCTCGAGAGCCTGCCGTATCTCACCTGGGCACCCGTCATTAAGCTGCCGGCCGAGAAGGAGCTCATCCGCTCGCTCAAGAACCTTGCCAAGAAGTCCGACAGCGTCATCATCGCTACGGACTTCGATCGCGAGGGCGAGCTGATCGGTTCGGACGCCCTCAACAAGGTGCGCGAGGTTGCGCCCGACTTGCCGGTCGCCCGCGCCCAGTATTCTTCGTTTACCAAGGCCGAGATCACGCAGGCCTTCGATAACCTTGTCTCGCTCGACCAGAACCTGGCTGACGCCGGCGAGAGCCGTCAGCACATCGACCTCATTTGGGGTGCGGTGCTGACACGCTATCTGACGCTCGCCAAGTTTGGCGGCTTTGGTAACGTGCGCTCTGCCGGCCGCGTGCAGACGCCGACACTCGCCCTGGTGGTCGAGCGCGAGCGCGAGCGCATGGCGTTTGTGCCCGAGGACTATTGGCAGATTCGCGGCATGGGTGCCGCTCAGGGTGCTGCCGAGGATGACCGCTTTAAGATCGCGCACAAGACGGCGCGCTTTACCGACAAGGATGCTGCTGAGACGGCGTACGGTCACGTTGACGGTGTCAAGACGGCAACCGTCGCCGCGGTGACCAAGCGCTCGCGCAAGCAGCAGCCGCCCACGCCGTTTGCGACCACCTCGCTGCAGGCTGCCGCCGCAGCCGAGGGTATCTCGCCTGCGCGTACCATGCGCATCGCCGAGTCCCTCTACATGGCGGGCCTCATCAGCTACCCGCGTGTCGACAATACCGTGTACCCCGCGACGCTCGATTTGGGCGCCGTGGTGAGTGACCTGGCAAAGATCAACCCGGCGCTGGCGCCCGTGTGCAAAAAGGTACTCGCTGGTCCCATGAAGCCCACGCGCGGTAAAGTCGAGACCACCGACCACCCGCCTATCTACCCCACGGGCGAGGGCGATCCGTCCACGCTCGACGGCGGCCAGCGCAAGCTCTATGACCTGATCGCCCGCCGCTTCCTGGCGACGCTTATGGGTCCTGCGACCATCGAGAACACCAAGCTCGAGCTCGACGTGAACGGCGAGCCGTTCGTGGCTTCGGGCGATGTGCTCGTGACCCCGGGTTTCCGCGAGGCGTACCCGTACGGACTCAAGCGCGACGAGCAGATGCCGCCGCTGGAGCAGGGCGACGCGGTCGACGTGTTCGACATTAAGCTCGAGGCAAAGCAGACCGAGCCGCCCGCGCGCTACAGCCAGGGCAAGCTCGTGCAGGAGATGGAAAAGCGCGGCCTGGGCACCAAGTCCACGCGCGCGAGCATCATCGAACGCCTGTATGCCGTGCGCTATCTCAAAAACGATCCCGTTGAGCCGAGCCAGCTGGGTATTGCCATCATCGATGCGCTGTCACAGTTTGCCCCGCGCATCACGAGCCCCGATATGACCAGTGAGCTCGACGGCGACATGACCCGCGTCGAGCGCGGCGAGGACACCGAAGAGCATGTCGTGACGCACTCTCGCGCGCTGCTGGCTGGCGTGCTCGACGAGCTGCTCAAGCACACGCAGGAGCTGGGCGACGCCATCAGCGACGCCGTCACGGCCGATGCGCGCGTGGGCGCTTGCCCCAAGTGCGGCAAGGACCTGGTTATGAAGACGAGCGCCAAGACCCGCGGCAGCTTTATCGGCTGCATGGGCTGGCCCGACTGCGATGTGACCTATCCGGTGCCGAGCGGCGTCAAGGTAAGCCCGCTCGAGGGCGAGGCGGCCGTGTGCCCCGAGTGCGGCGCACCGCGCATTAAGTGCCAGCCGTTCCGCCAGAAGGCCTTCGAGATTTGCGTGAACCCTACGTGCCCCACCAACTACGAGCCCGACCTTAAGGTGGGCGAGTGCAAGGTGTGCGCCGAGGCCGGACGCCATGGCGACCTGATCGCGCACAAGAGCGAGAAGAGCGGCAAGCGCTTTATCCGCTGCACCAACTACGATGACTGCGGTGTGAGCTATCCTCTGCCGGCGCGCGGTAAGCTCGAGGCGACGGGCGAGACCTGCCCCGAGTGCGGCGCCCCCATCGTGGTGGTCAACACGGCGCGCGGCCCGTGGCGCATCTGCGTGAACATGGACTGCCCGACCAAGGAGAAGAAGCCCGCCCGCGGCCGCAAGACCACGACCAAGGCGAGCACGGCAAAGAAGACGACGGCGGCAAAGAAGACTGCCGCCAAGAAGGCTGCCGCAAAAAAGACGACCACCAAGAAGGCCGCCGACAAGTAACCGAGCACATATAGACGCGGCGGGGCCGGGCGCGCAAATGCAAATGCGCGCCCGGCCCCACTTCTAAGTTGCGGTGAAATAGGGACTGTTTTTGCTGGCAAAAGGCCTAATTAATCCCTATTTCACCGCAAGTTTTGATCAGTTGTTGGGATTACTTCACCTCGACAGGCTTGGCGCTGGGATAGCGCTCCTCAAAGTCTAGGCGGTACTTATTGTCATTGGTGCCCGCCACGTTGTCGCGCGACAGCGGCGCCACGATCTCATTCTTGTGGTCCGCAGGCTTGGCGTATTTCAGGCTGATCTCCCAGGCATCACAGATTGCGTCAATGCGGTGATCCAGGTCGTCGTACAGGGCGATGATGTCCTTCCAGGAGCTGTAGTTCTTGGAGCTCGTCGGGACGTCTAGGTCCTCGACGATGTCGTAATACTGCTCGATGGTGTTCTCCGTGCGCTCGGCGACGTCGGCGAGATTTTGACGGGTGGTTCGATCCTCTTCCAGATAGCTGCCGTTGAAGTTCTGCGCGCAGCCACGGACGTAGTTGTCGAGGTCTTCGAGCAAGTCGTAGTATTCGCTTAGTCGGCGGTAGAGATTCTGCTCGGAGAGCGTTGCTTCGCCGCCATCCTCGTCGTCATCGTCATCATCGTCGTACAGGCTGTTGGGATCGCCGAGAGGCTTTAGGTCATCGTCGTCGACGTCATGGTGCAGCTTAGCTACCTCGGCGGTCGTCTGCGTGGCGGCGTTGTCGAAAGGCTTGATCACAAAGAAAACGACCAGGGCGATGATGATCGCCACCAGCACAACGATAACGGCGATAAGCGGCCCGGTGCCGCTCTTTTTGGGAGCGGGGGTCTGTGGTGAAGCGGGCGCGTATGCGGGAGCCGGCTGCTGTTGGGGCGAGCCACTCGCGACGGGTACGCGCTGCGTAGTCTCGACGGTCGCGGGGCCTGCGGCGGGGTCGGGGCGATAGGCGAGGGGGTCGTCCGCCTTGGCTTGCGGCGTATCGAGGGAACCGGTCTGCTCAAAAGCGGGCTGGCTATCGCTCGCGGTTGTTTGCTCAACGGGTGCACCGCACGAGGTGCAGAACTTGGCATCATCTGCAAGAAGCTTGCCGCACGAGGCGCAATACCGAGACATTGCCACTCCTTTCGCCACATTTCAATGCAATACGACGATTATACCCAGCGTCCAAAATTCCCCATCATAAGTTGCGGTGAAATAGGGACTGTTTGGCGGTCTCGGAGCTTCAATCAGTCCCTATTTCACCGCAACTTTGGAAAGGCACCTTTAGCTATTGGGGACGCACCGAGCACTGGGGTATCATGGCTTGGTTGATATATCTGCATTTACGCGCCTTGTAGGAAGGGGCTGCGCCCATGGCTTTTGAGCCCGCTCAACATAGCTTTATCACGCTCGAGGGCGTCGATGGTGCCGGCAAGTCCACGCAGGCGCGCCTGCTTGCCCGCGCTCTTGAACTCGCTGGCTACCAGGTTGTGAGCCTGCGCGAGCCGGGCGGTACCGCCATCAGCGAAAAGATCCGCGCCCTGCTGCTCGACCCCGCCAACACGGCCATGGGAGATACCTGCGAGCTGCTGCTCTACGAGGCCGCACGCGCCCAGCTGGTGCACGAGGTCATAGCTCCCGCCCTCGCGGCCGGCAAGGTGGTCCTGTGCGACCGCTTCTACGATTCCACAACCTGCTATCAGGCGTTTGCCGATGGCCTCGACCGTCAGATGGTACGCGATGCCAACAACCTGGCTGTCGCCGGTAAGCATCCGGCGCTCACGCTCGTCTACCACATCACACCCGAGCAGGCGGCGTTACGCATGGCAGCCCGTGGCGCGGCAGATCGCATGGAGGCAAAAGGCATGGCCTTCCAAGAGCGCGTCTACCAGGGATTTTGCGCCATTGCCGCCGAGGAACCAAACCGCGTAAAGCTCATCGACGCGAACGCGTCCATCGAGGACGTCTTCGCGCAGACGGTCGAGCAGGTTCGCGCCTACGGCCTCGACATTTCCCAGGACGCCGTCACCGCCGCGCTTGCCCAGGAGGCCGAGTAGCATGGCCCCCGCTCAGGCAAGCCTACTGGCCAAGCTCGACACCCAAGAGCGCGTGCGCGACTTTTTGACCAATGCCGTCGCCAGCGGTCGCGCATCGCACGCCTACCTGTTTTTGGGCGCGCCCGGCGCGGGCAAGCTCGACGCCGCGTGGGCGCTCGCCCAAGCCTTCCTGTGCGAGCAGGATGGCTGCGGCTCATGCGATAGCTGCGTGCGCGTCGCCCGCCATACACACCCCGACGTGCACTATTACACGCCCGAGAGCGCCACGGGCTACCTCATCGCCCAGACCCGCGAGCTGCTCGATGACGTGCCTCTGGCGCCCATCCGTGCCAAGGCCAAGGTCTACATCATCGACCGTGCCGAGCAACTGCGCGCCAACACCGCCAACGCACTGCTCAAAACACTCGAGGAGCCGCCCGAGGGCGTTATGTTCATCCTGCTGGGCACCTCGGCAGACGTGATGTTGCCCACCATCGTGAGCCGCTGCCAGTGCGTGCCGTTTCGGCTGGTATCGCCCACCGTCGCCGCGCAGGCCGTGAGCCGCGCCACCGGTCAGGACCCTGCGCGTTGCCGCATGGCCGTCGCCGTAGCGGGAAGCCCCACGCGTGGCATCGAGTTCCTCAAGAGCGCCGAGCGCCAGGACGCCCGCCGTCAGATGGTTCGCGCCATAGATTCGCTTATCGCCGCCGACGAGGCCGACGTGCTCAGCCGCGCCAAGTCACTCATCGTCGCCGTTAAGGCGCCGCTCGCCGAGGTCAAGTCCACGCAGGAAAAGGTGCTCGAACAAAACGCCGACTACCTGTCGCGTGGAGCATTGAAGCAGCTTGAGGACCGCAACAAGCGCGAACTCAACGCGCGCGAGCGTTCGGGTATCATGGAAGCGCTGGCGAGCGCGCGGACGCTCATGCGCGATGTGCTGCTGACGCTTCAGGACGAGGCAGCCGACGTGGTGAACGAAGACGTGCGCGACACGATCGGTCGGCTTGCCGCCGCGACCAATGTTGCGGGTGCCACCCGGGCGCTCGAGGCAGTCGCGACCGCCGAGCGCAACATCGCCAGAAACGTTACTCCCCAGCTGGCCATCGAGGTCATGCTGTTCGATATCAGGAAGGCACTGAAATGCCGTTAGTCGTACCCGTTAAGTTTACCTACGCCTCGCGCGACCTGTGGTTCGATCCGCAGGATTTGGATATCCTCGAGGCCGATTATGCCATTTGCTCCACCGAGCGCGGAACCGAGATCGGCCTGGTCACGGCCGATCCCTTCGAGGTGCCGCAAGATGAGATCGGTCAGCCGCTCAAGCCCGTGCTGCGCGTGGCGAGCGACATCGACCTGCAGCTTGCCGATGACCTGGCCATCCAGGGCGACGAGGCCATGGTCGACTTCCGCCGCCTGGTCAAGGAGCTCGACCTCGAGATGAAGCCGGTCGGCGTCGAGTACCTGTTTGGCGGCGAGAAGGCCGTGTTCTATTTTGCGGCCGAGGAGCGCGTCGATTTTCGTCAGCTCGTCAAGGACTTGTCCTCGACGCTGCACATTCGCGTCGACATGCGTCAGATCGGCGTGCGCGATGAGACCCGCCTTGTGGGCGGCTATGCCCAGTGCGGACAGGAGCTCTGCTGCACGCGCTTTGGCGGACAGTTTGAGCCCGTCTCGATTCGCATGGCAAAAGAGCAGGACCTGCCGCTCAACTCGTCCAAGATCAGTGGCGTGTGCGGCCGCCTGATGTGCTGTCTGCGCTATGAGTTCGAGGCGTACAAGGACTTTAAGAGCCGTGCGCCCAAAAAGAAGACGCTCATCGATACGCCGCTTGGCAAGGCGCGTATCCAGGAATATGACACGCCGCGTGAGCAGCTGGTGCTGCGCCTGGAGAACGGCAAAGTCTTTAAGGTCAACCTGGCCGATATGACGTGCTCGGAGGGCTGCAAAAAGAAGGCCGCCGAGCAGGGCTGCAACTGCCGCCCCGACTGCGTGACGCGCGACGTGCTCGAGCGCATCGAGTCGCCCGAGATGCGCCTGGCGCTCATGGAGCTCGATCGCGAGAGCGGCGTCGATGTGGGCGATGGCCTGTCGAGTGCCGATCGTCTGGCCGGCACGTCGATGCCCAAGCGCCGTCGCCGCGATGCGGACGCCGATACCCGTGCCGGTCAGAGCCAGGGCGAGGGTCGCGGCCGCGGTAAGGGTCGCGGCAAGGCCGAGGCACCCGAGGCTGAGGAGGCCGCCGGTGGACGTCGCCGCCGCAAGCGCTCGGGTTCGGGCGATGCCGGCGAGGCTGCTCCCGCAGGCAAGAACTCCTCCCGCGAGCGCGAGGCTCAGCAGCCTCAGCAGCAAAACCGCGGCGGTGGCATGAATCCCACGCGCCGTCGCCGCCGTCATTTGTCGAGCGAGGAGCGCGAGGACGCCTTCCGCGCCGCAGCCGCTCGCGAAGCCGGTGCCGCCCCCAAGGGTGGTTCGGGTTCCGATACGCCTGCCGACAAGGGTGGCAAGCAGCGCAACGATGACGAGCGCGCCCCGCGTCCGCGTCGTCGCCATTCCTCGGGCACGCAGCAAAAGCCCTCGGTGCCCTCCGTGGCCGATCAGGTCTCGGATGGCGAGGTCAAGGTCACGCGCCGTCGCCCTGGAGATGGCGGAGGGGCGGCTGCCAAGGCCGCGCGCGGCGCTGCTCGCGACGAACGCGAGTCGCGCGAAGATCGTGGTGGCGAGGGTTCGGCCGACCAGGGCCAGAAGCGCCGTCGCCGTCGTCGTTCCCGCAAGCCGCGTCAAGATGGCGGTGAGGGCTCGACCCAAAACTCGTCCGCACCGCAACCGCCCACCGGCGAATAGCGCCCGCAAACGGATTTAACCCGCCTGGCCCCAAACGCGTCGGGGTACCATAGCGCTGAATCAACAACCCTCCCTGCGACCGAGCGTAGGGAGGGTTGTGTCGTGAAGAGACATTTGAACGTGTTGCGATGCCTGCAAGGTGCCGGCATCCTACCGTTTGCGGACGAATTGCCACCGTTTGCCGAGCGGGCGGCGCACGAGGCGCTTGAGGCGTTGTCGCCCACGCGATGCGCCGGCTGCGAGCGCTCCGGCGCGCTTATTTGCCAAGACTGCTTGGCGGCGCTTGCGCTCATCGACCCGCGGCATAGCTGCACTCGATGCGGCGCCCCGTTTGGAGACTTGCTGTGCACCGAGTGCTCGGTCGAGGGTACGTCCTCGGCGATGGCCGAAGCACTCGACCGGTGCCTGGCATGTGCCGTTTACACGCACCCGCTGCCGCGGATCATTAAAGCGTACAAAGACGCGGGCGAGCGACGCCTGGCGCCGTATCTGGCAGAGCTGCTATACGACACCGCCTTACATGCCCAGGTTGCGGCACCCGAACGCTTAGGCGGTGTGTTGTCCGGCGCCGATGCAGTGGTGTTTGTGCCCGCGACGGCGGCGGCGTTTCGGCGACGCGGCTTCGATCATATGGAAGCCATCGCGCGCCCATTTTGCGAGCTGTCGGGTGTTCCGCTGCTCGACGCCCTCGTTAAGTACGGCCATGGCGACCAGCGTGAACTCGGTCGTGAAGAACGCCGTGAACGCGCCCGAGGCATGTACGAGACCGTTGAGGACGTGCGGGGCCGCCGCCTGCTGCTTATCGACGACGTTATCACCACGGGTGCGACGATGGCAGCGGCTTCGGCGGAGCTCAAGCGCGCTGGTGCCGCGGCTGTTGATGGCCTCGCTATCGCACGCGTTTGGTAGGGGTGATTCGTGTGGCGGTAACAATCAGGCAGTGCAACAAACCGACAAAAGAGCAGCTAGCGGCTTCCGTGATCCTGACGGGCACCTCGGCGTTGCGTATGATTCGAGCCGAGCGCCGGCAGATGGGCTACATCGGCTGGAAGGACCTCAATCCCGATGAAGAGCGCCGCGTGCTGTGTACGTCATCGCCTTCGACCGAGGATATCTATCTTCCCGACCTGGTGCGAATTGGAGCCAAAAGCGGCGAGGTGCAAGAAGATCTGTGCTTGCTGGTGGGATCTGCGGCGCAGCGCCGACGCATGCTTGGCGTGGGCTGGTCCGTGTGTTCCGGGTTGCCTGTCGGCTCGATTCTAGAGGTGGAACCGGGGGTGTACAGCCTATCTCCCGAGGCCCTTTGTGTTGCCGTCGCCCGCGAGGTCGGCTGTATCCAGGCGTTTGCACTGGCCCAGGAACTGTGTTCCAAGATTTCACTAAGCGATCGCGGGAAGTATCTGCCTCCCTACACCTCGCCTGTTGCGAATAGACTTGCAAAGGACAAGGATCAACCGGCAGACGTGGGCTACTTTGAAGTCGAGCCGGTGCTGACGCCCGATCGCCTGGCAGATTACCTCGTGGCATGCAAGGGGAGTGCGGCCAAACAACTGCGGCGGCTGTGTCCCTATCTGTCGGAAAACCTGCGCTCACCCATGGAGTGCATCATGCTCGCTCTGTTTTCGCTTTCGTTTTCCTATGGCGGATTTGCCTGCGGTCCCTTTAAGACCGACTACAAGATCGAGTTCGATGACCGCGCGCAGGCAATCTCGGGGATGCCACATGCAGTTTGCGATGCGTATCAGGAAGCAGCCCGGTTTGACCTGGAATACAACGGTGAGCTGGGCCATTCCTCCCGGAGGGGACGTATTCATGATGAAAAACGCAACACGGGCTTGATTACTATGGGAATCGAGGTCGCGACGGTCAACAACGAAATGCTCTGCGACATGGAAGCGATGGAAGCGCTCGCATGGCGCATCCACCAGCGTATGCGAAAGCGGTACCGGAATCGTGTCGATGCCCGCAGGAAGAAGCAAGAGGCGTTGCTTAACACGCTGCGGGCGTGTTTTGGGCTTAAGCCGGTCTAATTCGCGTCGAAAATAGGGGGTTAATCATATGCCCTGGCCAAAATATGGCAAATATGAGTACTGTCACTAAATCAGTAAGGTCGCGCGCGCAGACGTGGTGTAAGGGCGTCCTGAGGTCCGTCGCTGCAAGTCCCGATGTTACTCCTTCTTGAGGC
>NZ_JADMRH010000026.1:0-18204 GCF_015560135.1 Collinsella aerofaciens | reverse complement strand
GCCGTTTGGCCCCACCCGCATAGCGGGTGGTTTCTGATGCGGCGCGCTGCGCGCCCCGCACAGGCTAAAGCCCGTAACAAAAACACGCCGCTCAGAAGCGGCGCATTCATTCGAATCCATATTTGAGTGTATCAGCGAACCCAAAAGGTTGCGCAACGAATGAGCAAATTAAGGATGCGAGCGGAAGCATCCATGCGATAAGCGGATACGAAGCATCTTTGTTGCACAACAAACTCACAGTCGCACGGGGAAATTATGACTACCCCGTGCGACTGTGAGGAAAACATACGGCAGGAGCAGGCTCGCCACCTAAATCGCGCGACGGGCCTCGATGGCGCGGCCAAGCGTAAGCTCGTCGGCATACTCCAAGTCGCCGCCCACGGGAAGGCCGCTTGCCAGACGCGACACCTCGACGCCCAACGGCTTGATGGTACGGGCCAGATAGCTCGCCGTGGTCTCGCCCTCAATATTGGGGTTGGTGGCGATGATGACCTCGTGGATGTCCTCGTGGCCCAAGCGTGCCAGCAGCTCTCGAATGTGCAGCTGCTCGGGGCCAATCTTGTCCATGGGACTGATCACGCCGCCCAATACGTGGTAGAGGCCGTGGTAGCTGCCCGTGCGCTCGATCGCCTGGACATCGCGCGGCTCGCCCACCACGCAAATGCGAGTGGTATCGCGCATCGGGTCCTGGCAGATGGAGCACTCGTCGGCCGTGGCGTAGTTAAAGCAGCGGCTGCAAAAGTGGACCTCCTGCTTGACCTCCAGGATGGCCTCGGCCAGGCGGCGCGCCTCCTCGGCGTCGGCCTCCAACAGGTAATAGGCGATGCGCTGGGCCGACTTGGGACCAATGCCCGGCAGACGGCCCAGCTCATCGAGCAGTTTTTGCAGACTGTGGTTGGCACTCATATATATGCGTGTCTTAGAACGGCATGCCCGGGATGTTGAGGCCGCCGGTGATGGCGCCCATCTGCTTGTTGGCGAGCTCGTTGACGCCGCGGACGGCCTCGTTGACGGCAGCCATGATCATATCCTGCAGCATATCGACGTCCTCGGGATCGAGCGCATCGGGATCGATGGTGAGGTTGACGAGCTCCATCTCGCCGTTAACGGTCACCTTGACCATGCCGCCGCCGGCAGAGGCGTCGACGGTCTGGGACTTGAGGTTCTCCTGCGCGGCGGCAAGCTGCTCCTGCATCTTGCGGGCCTGCTTCATCATCTGCTGCATGTTCATACCGGCCATGATGGCTCCTTTACGTGCGGCCGCACGCCGAGCTGCAAGGGCAGCCGGAGCACGGCAGGACTTTCAAACTCAAAAATCGTACCACGGCGCGCGGCCAGCGAGCGGGGCGGTCACGCTACCTCAGTCGATATACATGTCCTGGAGTGCAAGCCGCACCCAAAAATTATGCAAAGTTGAATAATTCGCATCTGCATAATATTGAAAGCTAAATCTTGTAGAGCCGGAATCCGACATTTTATGCGTCCCACTAAATGGCTAAATGCCGAGCCACTACTCGAGGCGGCGCACATGGCGGTGGGGTATAATTTGATTGCTATAGATAGCAATTTGGAGGTACCCCATGAATGCCCCCGACGTGCTCCAAAACATCCGCTCAAAACACCCCGTTGCATATGTGGTTCTCTATCTCTTTGTCGGCTGGGCATTGCTGGTTGTCATCACCCATGCTATAGCCTTTGGAGCAGAACTGCTGGTAGCCAGCTCGGATAAGCCCGTTGTCAAATGGGAGGCGACCGACGAGTGCGTCGACGGAACCCGAACCGTTTACTACAACAGCCCGTCCCTCTACCAAGAGCTCAAGGTCGAGATTAATAACTCCAAGATTGTCGATGCCGAGCTAGGCGACTATTCGACAATCGGAGCAACCGTCGACGCCGAGCAAGTCGAGCACACAGACAGCCATGCGACGTATCGTATCGACCTCAACATCCTAGGCCGGCCGTCGCGCACCTGTTTGCTCGAATGCGATATACGCGGCACCACACTACACATGTCCGAAATACAAATGCGCCCGGGCAAGGGGTTCTCTTCTTGAGCAGTATACCCGCCCGTACAGCTACTCCACCGGTTTGAAGATGGTGGCCTGACCGAAGACGCTGCGGATGAGGTCTTTGGCCTCGTCCTCGGTCTGCGGGATGCTCGGGGCTGCGCCCTGGTGGCCGAAGGGGCTGCCGGCGCCGGGGTTGGACTCCCAGGGAGCTGCAGGAGTGTCCTCCTCTTTAGGGGCAGTTGCAGCGGGCTTGGGCGCGGGCGTCGCACCCGGCACGTCGAACGGAGGCAGATCGTCCCCGCTCGCATCGCCAGCGAAGCCGCCGACCATAGCGTCGTCGTAGGGCACCTGCTCGGATTCCCACGGCGCGGACTGCGCGACAGGCTGAGCCTTGGGGGCAGCCGAGCGCTCGGGCGCACGGGGTGCGGGCTCGGTCGGGAGCTTACCCGTGGCAGGAGCGCCGGCAGGGTTGTCGGAGCGTAGCCAGGGGGCTTTGCCCAGGTCAGACGACTTGGGCGCGGGCGAGGCGGGCTTGGGCGCTGGTGTCGGAGCAGCCGGTTTGGGCGCCGCGGGCTTAGGCGCCGACGGGGTCGATGCCGCTACCGGCGCCGTTTGCTGCTGCGGCGCGCTGGCGCTCGAGGATACAGGGGCCGCCGAGGACACGGGTTGCGGGTCCGCAGATGCCGCAGCCCGTGCAGATGGAGAATGCTCCTCATGTTGAGGAGCCGGCGTGCCACCCCCATCCAAGACATAGTCGACGGTACGACGACCGAAGACTGCGCAGACCGTCGGCAGGACCACCGATTGCGTGTCAGCGCGGCCGAGCATCTTGATGGCAAAGGTCGAGCCCGCAGGGAACGAGACGGTGAGCTTGGAGCCGTCGTCGGCCGTGGCGCGGGCGTTGAGCAAAAGCCCTGCGTAGGAAGCCTGACGCGCCTTGACACGCTCGACAACCTCGGCCCATTTGCGCTGGAGCTCGCCGGCATCCTCGACCGCGGGGGTCTCGGCAGCACCGGCGGCGGCAACCTGGGCGGCATTGTTGGGCTGGGACTTAGATGCCGGAGCGGTGACAGGCGCGGGGGCCGCAACGGGCTGAGACGTCGGAGCCGGCGCAGGCTGAGGTGCAGGCGCTGCAGGCTTGGAAACTGACACGGACGCAGAACGGGGCGCAGGCTGGGCAGCCGGAACAGCAGCACCACGGTCCCAAGGCATACCGCCCTGGCGCGCGGACGTAGCAGCGGGGGCAGCGGATGCCGCCGGAGCGGCAGCACGAGCGCCCGAAATGAGCGTCGGCTGTTGGGCAGCAGCGGGTACGGATGCTGCAGGCGCGGCGGCCTGAGCAGCAGCCACGCTCGCCGGCACGGCGCCGTTGGCAACCATGGCCTCCAGACGTGCCACGCGCTCGGCCAATGCCTCAATCGTTAAATCAGCCTCGGGACGCGCCAGACGCGTGCAGGCAATCTCGAGCACCAGGCGCACGTCGCTCGCGCCCCTCATCTCCAGTGCGGCATCGTCGAGCACCGTCAGCACGCGGGCCAGGCGGTCGGCAGGATGCTCGCCAAAGGCAGCGGCCTCGGCAGCAAGCGCCTCGGCCTGCTCGGAGCCGCCCTCAAACAGCTCGGCACGGGCACCGGCAACGCAGGCAACATACACGTCGCGCACGTGCGCCACCAGGTCGCGCGTCAGCTCCAGCAGGTCGTTTCCTTCCTCGACCTGCGCACGGATCAGTCCATATAGCTCGGCGACATCACGCTCGGCGATGGCGCGGGCAAACTCGCCCAGGATCTGGTCCGAAACCTCGCCCAAAAGCGAGCGGGCGTCGTCCGCATGCACAGAACCGTTGCCAAAGACGCTCAGTTGCTCCAGCGTGGACAACGCGTCGCGCATGCCGCCCTTGGCATGGCGCGCCACGATAGCCAGCGCCTCGTCGTCGTAATCAAAGCCCTCCTGCTCGCACACGTATGCCAGGCGATGCTCAATATCCTCGTTGCCGATACGATGGAAATCGAAACGCTGGCAGCGCGAGAGGATGGTCTCCAGAATCTTTTGCGGGTCGGTGGTGCACAGCACAAAGATCACGTGTGCCGGCGGCTCCTCAAGCGTCTTGAGCAGCGCGTTGAACGCCGCCGTCGTGAGCATGTGGACCTCGTCGATGATATAGATCTTGTACTTGCCGCGCACCGGGGCAAAGTTGACGGAGTTGATGATCTCCTCGCGCACGTTGTCCACGCCGGTACGGCTTGCGGCATCGAGCTCGTAGACATCCGGGTGGTTGCCCTCGGCAATGAGCTCGCACTCCTCGCAAGTACCGTCAGGCATGCAGCCGCTTGCACCCTCGGTGCGCGCCGCCTCGGCATTGCGGCACAGCAGCGCCTTGGCCAGAATGCGCGCCATGGTGGTCTTGCCCGTGCCGCGCGGTCCGCAGAACAGGTAGGCGTGGGACAGGCGTCCCTCGGTGATGGCGTGCTCGAGCGTCGAGACGATATGCTGCTGGCCCACCACGGAGTCGAAGGTGAGCGGGCGATACTTTCGGTACAACGATTCCATGGGTGCTCCCCCGGGTATACTGAGTCTTGTTGCCGCGACGGCCATGCGGTCGCACGGCATACTGCATTCATAATAACCCGTACGGCGAGCCCGCCGCGATAGGAGTCCAAAGAGCATGGCAGACGCAGAGAGCAACCTCGTTCCCTCCGAAGCAGCCGACCAGGTCGAGGTCGCGCTCGAGAAGCAGGCCGCAGCCGACGACGGCATCCTGTACCTCAACGAGTACCAGTACGAAAACGACCTGGTCACCGACTTCGCACGCCTGGTCGCCTCGCCCAGGCGTCGCGGCTCGCTGTATGTCGCCGCCGCGATTGCCGCGCTCATCGGCATCGGCATGCTGGTGGCCGGCGGCAACTGGATCAAGTTTGGCGTCGTCCTGATCGTATTCGGCGCCTTTTTGGCCTGGTGGAGCAAAAACCTGCACCACACGCTCGCCCGCGACTTTATCGACGCCGTCGAGGCCGACGAGTCCATGGGTGGCCGCTATCGCCGCGTCGCCGCCAACGAGGACGGCCTGATGGTTTGGGGCAAGAGCGGCAAGTCGCAGTTCTTCCCGTTTGATAAGCTCGACCACGTGCTCGACGGCGAGCGCATCTTTGTGGCCATGTTCGCCGACCAGGGCGTGACGATCCCTAAGGACACCTTTGTCCGCGGCGATGCCGAGCAGTTCGGTCCCTTCCTCAAGGCGCGCATCAACAAAAAACTCCGCATCGAGACCAAGAAGAAGAAAATGAAGGCCGAGAAGGCCGCCGCCGAGGCCAAGCAGGGCGACAAGCCCCAGGAGACCAAGGGCAAGCAGCGCAAGCAGAAGAAGAACAAGAAGAAGCGCTAAGGCCAAGCCAGACAGGCAGCCTCGCATCCCGCTATCCTCCCCATGCACCCGAGCGTGCTACACTAGCAGCATCTATGCCACCGCGAACGGCTCGGCTCCGCGCCCGCCACTCGCAAACGAACTTTAAACGCACGAGGGTTGGCCATGCCGCTTTTCTCGCAACATACCGCCCGGTTCTCGCCGGACGTTCCCTTGGAGGGCACCAGCTCTCGCGAGCTGCTCAAGCGGTACCAGCCACTCGAGACACTTGCGACCGGCGGTTTTGGCTCCATCGAGATCTGCCGCGACACGCACCTGCGCCGCCGCGTCGCCATTAAGCGCATCCCCCTTATCAACGGTGCCGGCATGCCCGCCAGCGACATCATGGATGTCCTGCGCGAGGCGCACACTGCCGCCATGCTTCAACATCCCAACATCGTGCAGGTCATCGACTTTACGCACGACACAGCCTATGCCTACCTGGTTATGGAATATGTCGATGGCATGTCGCTGGCCGAGTTTTTGCACCGCGTGGACGGCCACTCACTTACCTTTGACGAGGCCGCGGCCATTGCCGATGCCCTGGGCCAGGCGCTCACCTTCGCCCACAGTAATGGCGTACTCCACCTGGACATTAAGCCCGCCAACGTGCTCATCGACCACTCGGGCAATGTAAAGCTCACCGACTTTGGCATGGCGCGACTGTCGTCCGCCGGTGGCTTTGGCGGCTCACGCGGCGGCACCATCGGCTACATGCCGCCCGAGCAGCTCGATATCGAGACCGGCACGGTCGACGAGCGCGCCGATGTCTTTGCCCTCGCCTGTGTGATCTACGAGGGCCTGTGCGGCAGCGCTCCCTTTATGGCGGCCACGCCCGCCGACTCGCTCGACCGCATCATCGGCGGCGCCACCTATCCCAGCGAGCTGATACCACACTTTCCCCCGGGAGCCGAGGCCGCGCTCATGAGCGCGCTCTCCCCCATGCCGCAGGACCGCCCCAACAGCATCGAGGCATTTTGCGACCAACTCCTTGCCGGTCTGGGCAGCGTGCGCGAAGGCCGTCGCAGCCTGGAGCAAATGGTTGGCGAACTTTCGGATGACGAGCAGAAGCTCGACGATATCGAGCCGTCGCACTACGAGGACGACGCCATCGAGGTCGACCCCGCACTCGGCTGGGCGGGCACGCGCTGGAGCCCTGCGCGCGACTACACCATGCGCGCTATCTCGGCGCTAACGTGCGGCACCTTTAGCTTTTTGCTGATGCAAACGGCCGGGGTCGCGGCGCTTCCCGGCCTGGTCATTGCGGCTATCGCAATCGGAGCGGCGGCTGGCCTGGCCCCCCAGATTGGCTCGGCCATCTCGGCTGTGGGCTTTTTGGTGCTCATGGCCAACGCCACCATGCAGGCGCAGAGCATCCTGTCGATGTTGCCCGTCGCGGTGATCTTTGCCGCCGCCATGTCCGGTTGGTGGATCGCCTGGGGTCGCACCGAGGCTGCCGCGAGCGCCGCACTCACCTGTGCACTCGCGCTTGGCTGTCTGACCGGCAATACCTTCCTGGCAGCTGGGGTCGCCGCCGGCGTCGCGTCATTTTGGCTCGGCCCGGCAAGCGCCGCCGCGGCAACGGGCATGGGCGCGCTTTTTGCCCGTCTGGCCACGGTCGCGCTTTCAGCCGGAGGCGTGCTGGGGCTCGGTAACGTTGCCGCAGCGCTGGGAGACCCGCTCCTTTGGGCTGCCTTTGTGCTGGTCGCGGCAACTGCCGCAGCGTCATCCGCGCTGCTCAATGCCCATGCCAAGCGTGCCGATCAGGGCTCAAACCTTGCCGCAATCGCCGCCATCGCTGTCACCGGCATCGGCTGCGCAGCGGCGTCCTGTCTTGCACACCATATGGAAATTGCCAGCCTTGCAGCCGCGGTCATCGCCAAGGCGGCGGTTGCGGGAATCCTATCCTCTATAATCGTTGGGATATGCCTATATTTGCTCGGATACCAAAGAACCTATACGGAGAGTGATCTTTCGTGAACTTCCTGAACATCTTCGAGGACCACGTGGCCGGCATCTTCGGTGCCACCCGTGCCCCGTTCTCCTTTAAGAAGCTTGCCAAGCAGGCCGCTCGCGACATGGAGGATCAGACTCTGGTGATCAACGGCGTCAACACGGCGCCGGCACTCTATACCATCCTTATCGCCGCCGACGACGATCCCATGCTCGCCCCGTTCTACCCCGAGCTTTCGCGCGAGGTCCGCGAGTTTGTGAAGGCGCAGGCCGAAAAGCGCCGCTATGTCTTTGTCGGCGAGCCCCTCGTGCGCTTTATGATCGATCCGCAGCTGCGCGCCGGCAAGTTCTCGGTCTTTGCCGAGAACGTCGATGCGCCCACGCTCGGCCGCCTGTACGAGGAAGAGCGCGCCTATCAAAACGGCCTGGGCCAGAACAACTCCGCGGCAAGCCGTGCCGCCAGCGCCCCGCGCGCCGGCCAGCAGCAGTTTGCTGCCCCGCAGCAGCAGCGCCCCGCCGCCATGCCCCAGCAGCAGCCGACGCCTCGCGCCGCCGCTCCCGACCCGCTTGCCGTGGCAGACCCCTTCGCGCCTAGCATCCCCGACCCCGCCGCTCCCATCCCGGTGCCGCAGACCGTCTCGCGTGACGCGCTTGCCGGCATGGGCGGAGCCGCCGCGACCGGTGCCGCCGTGGGCCTAGGCGCCGCAGCCGGCATCGCCTCCAACATGGCGAGCACTCGCGCCCCGCAGCGCCCGCTCGCCCAGCTCGTCGACGTCGTGAGCGGCGAGAGCCATAGCATCACCTCCGCACAGGTGACCATCGGTCGCGAGCGCTCAGTTTCCGACATTGCCCTGCGCGACCCCAACGTGTCGCGCCGCCACGCCCAGCTCACCTTTACGGGCTCGGATTGGTCGATCGAGGACCTCAATTCCACCAACGGCACGCTCGTCAACAACCGCCGCATCACGCGCTGCCCGCTGCGTAACGGCGACCTGCTGACGTTTGGCCTGAGCACCTTTGAATTTAGGGGATAGTCGCTTATGAACATCGATATCGTCCTTTTTGCAGGCCGCATCGTCCTGGTCGCCCTGCTCTACATCTTCCTGTTCGCCGTCATGAAAACCGGCGTGGGACTCGTACGCGGCCAGCGCCGCGACTCCGCTATCTGGACGATCGATGTGGACAAGGGTCCGCGCGGCATCCGTGGCATCCATGTAGACATGCTCGGCCCCGTTATCGTGGGCCGCTCGCCGTCCTCGGACATCTGCATCAACGAACCGTTTGTCTCGGCCTCGCACGCACGCTTTTCGCTGCAGGGCCCGGCACTCATCATCGAAGACCTCAACTCGCTGAACGGCACGCTCGTTAACGGCCGTCAGCTGGTGGAGCCCGCAACGCTGCGCGAGGGTGATGAGGTCCAGATTGGCGACGTGGTCATGAAGGTGAACCGTCGATGATCGACGAGGAGAACAAGTCCGCAACCATGCCCGAGACGCCAACTGCCCCCGCAGCTGCGCCGGCCCATGCCGCTCCGGCGCGCCCTGCGACCGTGGAGCCCGAGGACACCGTGTTCTCCCTGCCTCTTTCGCATGTAACTCAAGAATATCCGGCACTCGTCGATGACGAGGACGCCGCCACCGAGCAGCTCGACGCCCCCATCGGCGCGCACGCTGCCGAGCAGCCCGCGGAACCGGAGGCAACGCCCGCACCGGCTCACTTTGCCGAGCCCGTCGCCGAGGCGATTAACGAGAGCGCTGCCGTGTTTGCAGCCCCCGAGCCTGCCGCGCCGGTATTCCCCGTCGCTCCGGCAAGCGAGGCGGCACCCGCATCCGCAACGCCCGCCGAAGTCGAGCAGCCCGTTGCCGCGCCCGCCGCAGCTCCCGAGCCCTCCGCTCAACCCCAGAGCACGCCTGCGCCGTCGCACTTTGCGACGCCCGAGCCGACGGCTGTCGAGCCGCAGCAGGACGGCGATCCCGCCGACCGCATAACCGAAGATCTCAACCTTCCGGACGTCTCCGACGCCGAGTCGGGCAACGATGCCGACGCCGTCTCCCCCGGCGACACCGCCGAGATCGATGTCGCCGCCGTGGAGGCAAAGCTCAAAGATCCCGGCTCGACCATGAGCTTTGAGCCGCTGACCGACGAGCGCATCGAGACCGACTCGACCTACGACGCCGGCACCACCACGCAGCTTATGTGGGGCGCCCGCTCCGACGTCGGATGCGTACGCCCGCACAATGAGGACTCCTATCTGGTGCAGTCGCCGCTCTTTTGCGTGTGCGACGGCATGGGAGGACACGCCGCCGGCGAGGTGGCATCCTCCATCGCCGTCGAGACCATCGCCAAGACGGCGCCGCAGTCCGCCGACGCCGCGCGCCTGGCCGCAGCCGTTGAGGCCGCCAACGCCGCCGTGATCGAGGCCGCCCTCAACGGCCTGGGCAAACCCGGCATGGGATGCACGGCCACCTGCGCCTACATCGAAAACGACACGCTCGCCATCGCCCACGTGGGCGACTCGCGCGCCTACCTGCTCCACGAGGGTACGCTCATCCGCGTGACCCGCGACCACTCCTACGTGGAGGAGCTCGTGGATGCCGGCGAGATTACGGCCGACGAGGCCCGCGTCCACCCCAACCGCTCGGTCATCACCCGCGCGCTGGGCTCGGATCCCGCCATGTATGCCGACCACTTTACCCTGCACATCGAGGAAGGCGACCGCCTGATTCTGTGCTCCGACGGTCTTTCGAGCATGATTCCCGATAGCGATATCGAGAACATCGCAACGCAGTCCTCGAGCGCACAGATCTGTGTCGACAACTTGGTGGACGCGGCGCTCGCCGCCGGCGGCCACGACAATGTGACCGTGGTGGTCGTCGACCTGGTCGACGACGGCGTCATGCGCGAGGCAAAACGCGTCCGACGCCGCAATGTCACCATCGGCGCCGTCTTGGCCCTTGTCTTTGTGCTGGTAGCAGGCATCTGGGCATACACGGGCGTCACCGGCTCCTATTACTTGGGAACCTACCACGGCAATGTCGCCGTCTGGCGCGGCCTGCCCGGCAAGACGCTCGGGGTCGAGCTCCACTGGCTCGAGAGCGAAACCAGCATCAAGCTGTCCGACCTGCCCGAAGACACGCAAAACCGCCTGAAGGCAGGCATTCCGCAAACGAGTGTCGACGATGCGCAGGACACCATTTCCAAGTACCGCCATCAGATTGACGAGGAGCAGACCCGTCAGGTGATTGACGCGCAAACGATTCGCGACAACACCAATCAGGAATCCACCTCCGAGTCAGATTCCGAGAAAACCGCCGAACAGTCAGCCGAGGCCGAAGCCTCCGATAAGAATTAGAAAGGGAGTGCCGCTTATGAGTCGCCGCAACACCGAACTGCTCTTGCTCATCGCCTCGGCGTTCCCCGTCATCCTGCTCTATGCGATGTACGTGCTCACCGCGGGTGCCACGATTTCCTTTGAGACGCTCGCCGTGCCAATCGGCCTGTTCGCCGCCTTCGCCGCGGCGCATATCGCCGTACGCATCCTGGCGCCCGGCGCCGATCCCGCCATCCTGCCCATCGTCTTTGTGCTCTCGGGCATCGGCATCACATTCGTGACGCGCCTAGCCCCCGACCTCGCCATCTCGCAGCTCATCATCTTGTTTGTCTCGGTGGCGCTCATGGTGGGAACGCTCGCGCTGGTCAAGAACCTTGACGTGGTCATGCGCTACAAGTACACCTTTGGCATTATCGGCATCATCCTGCTGATGCTGCCGATCTTTATCGGCACCACGATCTCGGGCTCCAAGCTGTGGATTCGCATCGCGGGCTTCACCATCCAGCCCGGCGAGTTCGCCAAGGTCTTCATCGTCTTGTTCCTGGCAGGCTATCTGGCCGAGAACCGCGAGCTGCTCTCCATCTCCAACCGCAAGATCCTTGGCCTCAAGATTCCGCGCTTCCGCCTGCTGCTGCCGCTGTTTGCCGTGTGGGGCGTGTGCCTGCTCATCGTCGTTTTCGAACGCGACCTGGGCTCGGCCGTCCTGTTCTACACCATCTTTTTGCTGATGCTCTATGTTGCCACGGGACGCTTTTCGTACGTCATCATCGGTCTTGCGCTGCTGGCCGTTGGAGCCGTGGGTGCCTACAAGTTCCTGTCGCACGTGCAGGTGCGCTTTCAGGTCTGGGTCGATCCGTTTAAGGACGCCCAGGGTCAGGGCTACCAGATCGTACAGTCACTTTACTCGCTGGCTGACGGCGGCCTGGTTGGCGTCGGCATCGGCAATGGCATGGCAAACAACATCCCCGTCGTCGAGTCCGACTTTATCTTCTCGGCCATCGGCGAGGAAATGGGCCTTTTGGGCGGCGGCGCCGTGCTCATCCTGTTTATGCTTTTTGCCGTGCGTGGCCTCACCACAGCCGCCCGCGCCAAGTCCGACCTTGCCGCCTTTAGCGCGACCGGCCTTACGGCGGCCATCAGCTTCCAGGCATTCTTAATCGTTGGCGGCGTAACCCGCCTGATCCCGCTGACCGGCGTCACCCTGCCCTTTATGAGCCAGGGTGGCTCCTCGCTGCTGGCGAGCTTTATCATCGTCGCGCTGCTGCTGCGCGCCGGCGACGAGGCAACCGGACGCGAAGCCGAGCTCACCGGCACCGGCACCATGGCCGCCATCACCGATGACCAGGTCGCATCCGCTGCCGCCCCGACCGGTACGCGTTTTGCCAACGCATCTTCCTACAGCCACGGCAACCACTCCGCGGGTTCTCGCATGCGTCGTCGCCTGCTCGACACGCCTGAGTCCGGCGTGCTCGGCCGCGTGGCACTTGCCAACCGTCTGACTCGTGCCGTGCTTGCCTTCACGGCGCTGTTCGCCATCCTTATCGGCAACCTCACCTATGTCCAGGTCATCAAGGCGAAGGACTATCAGGACATGCCGACCAACAACCACACCATCGCACGCTCCAAGTACATCCAGCGTGGCTCCATCATCACGTCCGACGGCGTGACACTAGCTGAGTCGCTGCAACAGGAGGACGGCACCTACGCCCGCTCCTATCCCAACGGCAACATGGCCGCGCACGTGGTGGGCTACGTGAGCCAGCAATACGGCACTGCCGGCATCGAGAGCGTCATGAACGATACGCTCACCGGGTCCAAGGATTACTCCAGCTGGAACAACGCCATCGCGTCGCTCGCGGGGCAGACCCAGCCGGGCAATACCGCCAAGCTCACCATCGACTCGCGCATCCAGACGGCTGCCGAGCAGGCGCTCAAGGGCTTTAAGGGCGCTGTGGTGGTCATGGATCCGCGCACCGGTGCGGTCCTTGCGTGCGCGAGCTCGCCCACCTACGACAACACCAACATCGACGCGTTGCTCCAGTCGGGCGGCGGCGAGGACGGCTCCATGTACGACCGTGCCATGGACGCGCTGTACACCCCGGGCTCGACCTTTAAGGTCGTCACACTCTCCGCGGCGCTCGAAACCGGCACCGCCAGCCTTACCAGCACGTACCAGGCGCCCGGCTCCATGGACATCGGCAACGCGCCGGTCACCAACTATGCCAACGAGAGCTACGGCACCATCAGCCTGCAGCAGGCCTTCGCCGTGTCGTCCAACGTCGTCTTTGGCCAGGTGGCCAACGAGGTCGGTGCCAGCTCGCTCGTCCAGTTTGCCAATGCCTTTGGCTACGGTCAAAAGCTCGGTCAGGATCTGACCACCGCGGCTTCCATCATGGCCGACCCGTCGCTTATGACCGAGTGGGAGACCGCTTGGGCAGGCGCCGGCCAGCCCGTCGGCATGGACCACACGCCTGGCCCGCAGACCACCGTTATGCAGAATTGCGTGATTGCTGCGGCTATCGCCAACAGCGGCGTAGTCATGGATCCGTTCTTTGTGTCCCAGATACTCGCCCCGGACGGAACCGTGGTTAAGACCACGCAGTCCCGCTCGCTGGGCCAGGCTGTCAGCTCTGCCACGGCCGACCAGGTTAAGCAGGCCATGCTCGCCGTCGTCCAGTCCGGTACCGGCACCGATGCCCAGATTCCGGGCGTCAAGGTTGCCGGCAAGACCGGTTCGGCCGAGATCGGCGGCACCAACGTCAACTCTATGTTTGTTGGCTTTGCACCTTACGATTCACCCACGGTTGCCATCTCGGTGGCCTTGGAGGATTACGACAAACACGACGTCGAGGCGGCCAAGATTGCCGGCATCGTCCTGACCGCGGCGCTCGCCGCACAGGGAGCGTGATGCCCATGATCAAAGCGGATACTTATGGCGCGCCGCGGCCGATGAGCTAGCGGCAACGCTCCACACGGCCCCAGCGGCCACACATTTGGTACTACACACATCGTTGAGCGAATAGTTATGTTAGGAGCAGGAATGGAACAGAGGGTCCTCGGGGGAAGATACCTCCTCAAGGATAAGGTGGGAACGGGCGGTATGGCGACCGTCTTCCGTGCACAGGATCAGGTCCTCGACCGCACGGTTGCCGTCAAGATCATGCTGCCGCAGTATGCCGGCGATGCCACCTTCGCCGCCCGCTTTAAGCAGGAGGCCCAGGCAGCTGCCGGCCTGTCCTCCCCCTATATCGTGGGCGTCTACGACTGGGGCAAGGACGGCGACACCTATTACATCGTCATGGAGTACCTGCGCGGTACCGACCTTAAGAGCGGCATCAAGAGCCACGGCGCCCTCGATCCCAAGAAGGTCGCGCAGATCGGCTCGCAGATCAGCTCCGCGCTTTCGGTCGCACACAAGCACGAGATCATCCACCGCGACATTAAGCCGCAAAACATCATGGTGCTGCCCGACGGCAACATCAAGGTCATGGATTTTGGCATCGCACGCGCCAAGAACAGCCACCTCACGCAGGATAACAACGTGCTGGGCACCGCCCACTATGTAAGCCCCGAGCAGACCCGCGGCCAGGACCTCGGCCCCACCTCGGATATCTACTCGCTGGGTGTCGTCATGTACGAGTGTGCCACCGGCCGCGTACCCTTTGACGGCGACGACGCCATCTCGGTCGCGCTCAAGCAGGTCAACGAGCTCCCCATCCCGCCGAGCCAGATCAACTCCGGCGTCGATGCCGACCTGGAGCGCATCATCCTCAAGTGCATGGAGAAGGACCCGGCAAACCGCTTCCAGACGGCCGACGAGCTGCGCCAGGTGCTCAACAGCTACCTGTCCGGCCGTGCCGTCAACGTCTCGGAGCCCACGCGCATCATCGGTGCCGCCGGCGACCTGGGTGTCACCAAGACCCGCGAGCTTTCCGACTCAACGCGCGCTATGGTTCGTCCCGTCTCGGGCGTGAGCGGTCAGAATACCGCCCGTAGCGCTGTCTCGGGCTCCACGGGCTCCTACGAGGTCGAGAAGCCTAAGTCCAACAAGAACAAGATCATCGCCGCCGTGATTGCCGCCGTCGCCGTGATTGGCGTGGTGGTGGCCTTTGCGACGGGCATGTTCAGTGGCGAACAGGTCACGGTGCCCGACGTGCTGGGCAAGGACCAGGAGACCGCTATTGAGCTGATCAAGGAAGCCGGCCTTGAGGTTGGCACCGTCGACCAGAGCTACAACGACGATGTCGACGAGGGAAAGGTCGCCGAGCAGACCCCCAACGGCAACACCAAGAAGGCCAAGGGCTCGAGGGTGAACCTGGTAATCTCCAAGGGCCCTAAGCCCTCCGAGAAGGTTGAGGTTCCGCGGCTCGTCGGCCTGACCAAGGACCAGGCCGAGGCCGCACTGGCAAGCGTGGGCCTGAAGGGCAGCGCTTCGGAGGAAGCCAATGAGGCCGAAGAGGGCCAGGTCTTTGAGCAGAGCACTGCTGCCGGCAAAGAGGTCGAGAAGGGCACGACCATCTCGTACAAGGTCTCTGGCGGCCCGGACACCACCTCGGTGCCCGATCTGACCGACATGACCGAGGCCCAGGCGCGCAACGCTCTCGACATGGCTGGCTTTGGCGTCGACGTGAGCTACCAGGAAAACGACTCGGTTACCGAGGGCACCGTAATTAGCTGGAACCCCAGCGGCAAGCAGAAGCCCGGCGCCACGATCACCGTCGTCATCGCCAAGAAGTCCGGCAAGGCCAGCGTCCCGGGCAACCTGTACGGCAAGAGCATCTCCGCCGCCGTCACCGCGCTCAACAACGCCGGTTTCTACAACATCGCATTCTGCGATCAGAACGGGAACCCCGTGAGCGGCAACGAGAATGCCACCGTTACGGGCGTCTCCCCCACCGGCAAGCAGTCCACCGACAGCACGATCACGCTGACGGTCGCACTTTCTGGCTCGGGTTCGGGCTCTGGCTCGGGCACGGGTGACGATTCCGGTACGACCAACTAGTCGCCACCCCACCGCTCATCACGGCTCTCGCCGCAAACATATTCGCTCACAGGCGCCCGCTTGCTCCCCCAGCAAGCGGGCGCTTCGTTTTTGACATGGCATGAACCAGAAGAGCCCGGCACCGTGGTGGTACCGGGCTCGACAAATCTCTGGTGCCCCCGGGCGGATTCGAAAACTCCCCCCGCGGGGAAATTGGTGACGCGGGCGTCGACGGCCCGAATCCGGCCCTTAGACCAGAAGAGCCCGGCACCGTAGCGGTACCGAGCTCGATATTCCTCTGGTGCCCCCGGGCGGATTCGAAAACTCCCCCCGCGGGGAAATGAGTGACGCGGGTGTCGACGGCCCGAATCCGCCGACAGCTCCCACAAACCAGAAACGGCGCCGCTCTCGCGACGCCGTCATATTCCCTGGTGCCCCCGGGCGGATTCGAACCGTCGACACCCGCTTTAGGAGATATGATTTAATGCTCCCCCCTACCATTCATCAAACATCATTGAACACCATATAACCGCAGATAAACACAGCAGTTTGTGTCTTTTGCCTCTGATAGCTGCGACTACGCTTTTACAAACATATTACTAACGGCTTTAGCTAAACTGCACTCAATGAATTGTTGAAAACTCATCAATGAAACGGAGTGCAAAGATGTCAGAACAACCACTCATTAGCGGAAGAGGCACGTGTTGGAAAGACAAGAGGTCGCCTAACACCTATCGCTATTATTTTTCACTTGGAATCAAGGACCCTAAGACGGGACGCTACAAACGATCCCCAACTTATACGGTTCACTGCAAGACTAAAACAGAGGCAAAGGCTGCAATGCAGGCCAAGCTGGCAGAAATCAACTCTTCTGGCACGGTCTCTAAAACTAAAAAGCCAACTCTGCTTGCATCCTACTGCTGGGCCTTTCATGAAAATAGGGACACCGAGCTTGCGCCAACGAGCTATGAAAGAGAAGCATACGATTGCAGGCATATCGAAGACCTATTCGGTGCGTTTCAGACAATTGAGGGGCTGACTCCCGATCTAATCGAAGAAACATATGCCGAAGCTCGTCGCACGGGAAAATACAAGCCATCGGAGCTTGTGCGGATCAACGCGAAGTTGCGTCAAATTCTCTCGAATGCAGTCGCGAAGCGAATAATTGACCGAAACCCCTGCGCTACCGTTCACGTTCGCAGACCACGCAACAAAAGAGAATCACTGACAATCGACCAGGTAGCTACCCTATGCACACATCTTCAACACATTGAGCTCACCGCCGAAGCTGTTGGTACGCTAGTACTAGTGTATACGGGTATGCGGAAAGGCGAGATGTTGGGCCTCGAATGGCGCGATTGGGACCCTGCCAATAAAACCTTGAAAATTGACAGGCAGTACACCAACGACCATGAACTGAGGGCACCCAAGTCACAAGAAAGCCAACGCAAAATCCCCGTTGGAGAAACCTTGGCCGAACGTCTTCAATCATGGTCAGCCATACAAAAAGAGCTCCTGGCCTCTCTGGGGCTGTCCCAGACTGGCAGAACTCCCATCATTAGCGATATTGCCGTCGAGCAAGGGGTCCCTACTGTCTGTCACATGAAAAACTACATCTTCAACCATTGGTTTCGCGATTTCGCAGTTAGCTGCAATCTTGGAATCTATGAGCCGAACAATTCGACTGGCGGAAAGCTATATAAGGGCATCTGCCCGCATCAGCTCAGGCATTGTGTAAGCACTTTTATGCTGGCGAACGGATCGGACGTTAGAAGCGTGCAAGGTATTCTTGGCCACGCGGACCCCAATATCACGCTCAAAACGTATACAAGCCTCGTTCAACAATCAGAAATAAAAGCAGTTAAAGGCTACGAAGACTTCATCAACGCCTATATACAGAGAAGCGAGAAATAGCATGTTTTTCATTCATCGTTTCATCAATAATATTACGGTACTATGCTACTATTTCCGCAGGTAGATGCTTTATTTGATTGACATCTATTGAGTTTTAATACATGCTAAAGCTGTCAGATGGCTACGCATGTAGTCATAGAAACCGGCCCCCCAAGTGCTTATGAACCTGGTAAGTCTTACAAGCACAGGGAGGGCCCTCATTGAAAGGATAGCTCATCATGGCTACTCCAAAGATTAGCACTCAGGCGTCCACACCGACTTTCCCCACTGGTGCCGCTCAGTGCGATCGGTTGCTCCGCGTTAACGATATCCGCGAACTTACTGGCTGGAGCGAAAACACCGCACGCAAGTTTATGAGAGAGTCCGGCAAGCTCATCCAAATCCATCGTTCTAATTACATGTTTGAAAGTTGGGCTTAACAGTGATAAGGAACTAATTTACTTATCAACTGTTAGCTGACGGTTTCCGGGGTGCATACGGACAAATCCCGTCTGATTTCTAACAGGAAGTCAGACGGGATTTTCGCTTTATATTACGAATTAGGTTGATTTTCAATCTCAACGCAACAGCCTGAACGGACCCCGCGTTTCCGCAGCTAGCGCAACGCGGAAATAGCTCC
>NZ_JADMRH010000025.1:0-20266 GCF_015560135.1 Collinsella aerofaciens | reverse complement strand
GACGAACGGCACACGGTGCTGTATGACCGGATCGTGAGACTCGGGGACAAACTCCTGCCGTGGGGCGCGTACTGATGACTATCTATGTGACGGGCGACGTGCACGGCAGGGCCGAGTACGGGTCCAGCCGGTTTGCCTTCAAGAATTGGCCACTGGGCCGCACGCTGACGCGCGATGACGTGGTGATCGTGGCCGGCGACTTCGGCTTTGTCTGGGATGGGTCCAACGCCGAGAAATACTGGCTCGACTGGCTCGGGTCGAAGCCGTGGACCACGTGCTTCGTGGACGGCAACCACGAGAACCATCGGATGCTGGCAGGACTGCCGGCACGGGTTTGGAACGGCGGCCTCGTCCACGAGGCGCGACCGCACGTGCTGCACCTGATGCGCGGCGAGGTGTTCGACATCGACGGGCTTACGGTCCTCGCCATGGGCGGCGCCGCGAGCCATGACAGGCAGTATCGCAGGGAGGGGAGGAGCTGGTGGCCCGAGGAGATGCCGAGCGAGGAAGAGATGGGGCACTGCCGCGCCTCGCTCGACCGCGTGGGCTGGAAGGTCGACTACGTTGTGACTCACGAGGCGCCGGCTGCCCTTGCTGAGGGGCTGTGCCACGAGCTCGGGCGCGAGTATCGGGACGACCAGCTTCAGCGATTCCTTGGCGAGCTCGATGGGCGGATCGGCTACCGCGCCTGGTTCTTCGGCCACTACCACGGCGACAAATGGTGCGACGCCAGGCACCGCCTTATCTACCGAGACATCGTGCCAATCGAAGATGCTGTGTCCAGTTCTAGAAACCTTCTAGAAGCGCTCTAGAAGGTTTCTAGAAATCAACCGCTATGCGGCCTACTCCAATTCAAAGCTCTGGTCGACGGAGTTCGATCCAGCCCCAACTCCGTCGATCTTCACTTCGATGGGGGACATGCCATTGAGTTCGAAAATCGACACGCCGTCGCATTCGCCTCCCGGCGCAAGCCCTTGCGAAGAGAAGGAATCTTCTTGTAAATCGGTAGCAAAACCGCGAGGAAGCATCTGCTTATTTTGATAAGCCGTGATGTAGCTACCAACAGCGCATGAATCTGCCGACCGGTTGTTAATGGCGTGCCAGCGAACAACGGCAACCTTCCCGCCATCGCCAGCCGAGGAATCATGCACCTCGACGCCGGTGACTGAATACTCCATCTTGCCGTAAACCCCGTCTTCCTGCGCGTTATCAGAATCGGCGACCTGAACTGCCGTCTGACGATCGTCTGCCTGGCTGCACCCAGAGGTCATAGCTAGGGCGGCTGCCAGAACACCCGCAGCCCCAAAGTTCCGAGCTAGGTTGATTGCCTTTTTAACAGAGAGATGTTCCATCGATTACTCCAAACTTAATTGTTTTTGAATGTCATCAGCCAAACAGCCAAGCCCCAATGAGCATGACCACTGAAACTGCTGTAAGCGAAGCCCAGACGGCATTTTGACGGGTGATGACACCGCTGATGGTGAGCGCATTTGCGCCGGCACCATCAATGACAGTCCAAACGAGCGCCGTGACCAAAAAGACGACTAGCCCTGCCGTTATCAACTCATGGCGAGACGGCCTTAGCTTGTCGGACATATCTACTCGCCCCTCGTCTGGGTCATGACCTCGACCTTGGTCTCGGCCACGGCCGCCCGCTGCTCGGAGGCGGCGAGGCGGTCCTTGAGGGCGGCGACCTCGGCCATCAGGTCACGCTGGGCGAGGAGGGAGACGTTGAGATCGGCCTGAGCCTTGGCCGCGGCGTCGACCGCGCCCCTCATGCTTTCAATTCGATCGTCTTTTGCGGCTGATTTTGCCAAGAGCTGATTGTTCTCGGAATCGAGCTTCTTGAGCTGCGAGAGGTAATCGGCGACGGTGGCGTGGAGCTCATCGTTCTCAATCTCCAAGCTCGCAGTATCCAGCTCGAATTTCTCTTTGATGGCGGCGACCTGCTCGACGCAATTAGATTTGATGCTCTGAATCTGTTCCATTGCACTTTTCTTGGCAGCGTCGGCGTCCTCGCGGGCAGCACGAGCCTCCATCGCGGCAGCTTCGGCAGCACCCACGATGATGCGCTTAACCCGCTCGACCGCCTCATCGAGGGCGGCCGATGCGTCGAGCGCAGCCTTCACGCCGGGAGTGGCGTTAGGGTGGTAGCCATCGACCAAGCGGGCGACGGTATCGGCCTGCGAGAGACCAAGGCTCGTGCTGATGTCCTTTATGGCGTCACGGGTCTCCGATGAGACATTCAGACTGGTCATTTTCTTTTCGGACTGGACTTGGTTTTCGGCCATGATGCGGCACTCCAATCAACAACGGGCATGGCTCCGCCATGCCATATGGCTGGGAACAATGCACGGCCGCTGTTGAGTTGTCTTTTTCCTGCGATCGGTGAGTTCTAAAAAGGCGTCTCAAGTCATGCGTTCACGCAGGTTTTCGGTTAGAGAAATACCGCACCCTTATATAGTAACGCCGCCGCACTCGGGCCTATTAGGCAAATCGCGAAACGACAGACGGACTTATTTCCTGACGCCCACCAATCCGCGTTCACGAAGGATGCGGTACAGCGTTGATTTGGAGACGCCAGTCGCAGCGCAAATATCGGGAATAGGAGTCTCTCCTCCAAGATAGAGCCTTACTGCGGCATCGGCTTTGACGCCGGCAGTGCGAGGCCTGCCACCCACGTTGCCGCCGTGGCTCCGTTTGACGGCGATACCCTCGGCCTGGCGTTGCCTGATCAGATCTCGCTCAAGTTCCGCGGTGCAAGCATGGGTGCCAAGCACGAAGCGCCCGAATGCGGTATCTAGATCCACGGGCTGTTTCAGGGACGTGAGCTTCACGCCGAGGTTTCGAAACATAAGGTCATAGTTGAGCAGCTGCCTGGTCGATCTGGTCAAGCGCTCCCAGGATTCGACCACCACCTCGTCGCCCGCCCGCATCTTCTTGAACAGGCGCTTCTGTTGCGTCCGGTCGCCGTCCTGGGCACCCGTGACCTTGTCCTTGTAGATATGGCCATAGGCCACGCCGGCGTTCACCAGAGCCTCGATCTGGCGGTCCAACCTCTGGTCTTTCGTGCTCACGCGAGCATATCCGTAACGTGTCATTTCAGCCTCCTGCCTCGTATTTGATTTTCCCATGGGAATTGACGCGGAGGTTTTGACACTGGGTTTTGGCACTCGACGTTCACGGCATCGAGAGTTCGATTTTCGAGTGCCCAGAGGCATACGTTTTGAGACCGGCAAGCTGTTACCAGCTCGAGAACAGCGGACCGGCGCACCGGGCCGCTCGATAGCGGACTCAGGTTCACAGCGCAGTTTCTCAGGACTCGCATATATAGGAAGACTTGATTGGCAATCGATTTTAATGAAGTCGGCGGCGCATGTCAGAGTTTTCAACAAATCGCAGGTAAATCCATGTACCAAAAATTGGTACATGGATTTACCTGCGATGTTCATACTTGGTCAAAAGTCCATCAAGCGATATATCCATGATTTTAATGCGCGCGCTTGAGCTTTTGGCTTCAGTGGCAGTCCGACTGCCGGCAGGCGGCCACGCTATGTCCAAAGGCCACGCCTACCACCAGTGCCCGGACACGTCGACGACCCAGTGCTGCCCGTCGAGTTCCTGCCGCAGGACTACATCAGGAACGTCTTATTGGGGGGACGACCACATGGAACCCCGGGAGATCAAGCTGTACGGCTGATCCATCCGTCAACAACATGTCAAAGCCCCAAAACCCAACAGAATCGCGAACGAGGGGATAAATTGACCGCCCGGGTATTTGCGCCCGGGCGGTCAATTTTATCAACCATGGGTGCGATTCTGTGAGGCCATTTTTCTGGCATCCGCCGTTTGCTCCGGTCTCAACGCGACCACGTGCGCATTTGTCGAACAATCAAATGTCCGACAATGTCTGACGGAGCTGTCAGACATTCACGCACGAACAGGAGAGCTTCGCGAGCGATTGTAGGCAACTAGTAGCCCCATCTGCGTCTTTGACGCAGGTTCGACGTCTGACATCTTGAATGTCTGACGTTGAACGAAGCTGGCGTGCAAAATGTCCTCACAAGGCCATTTTGCACCGTCTCAGGGGCGCGATTCAGGGTTTGCCGTTGCGTCCGTTATCGTAATAATCTCCCGCAGGCACCACCGCGCACGCCGCCGTATCCGTGTCTTTTATCGTAATAATTTGAAAACTGGCTCCTTTTCGTCCTTGTCCGTTATCGTAATAACAAGGCGTGCGAGCGTCCTTCCCCCGGTCCAAGGGCGGAGCCCTGGCAAGCGCCGAACCGCCCGGATCGGCGGCAGATTTGTACACACATTTACGATGGGGGTACAAGTATGCGTCTCTTGCGGGATTTCTCGTTTATCGGCAGAAAATCGAGGTCAGAAGATGGATGAGTTCTTGAGTATTGAAGATCTGCGGTGGAAGTTCGGCGCGTCGCGAGCATGGGTGTACAAGTATCTGGCGCCGCATATCAAGTCAATCACCGTGAAGTGCTCGACCGACGACGGCGAGCGCCTGTGCAAGCGTTATAGCCTCGATGATGCACGGCGCGTGGTCGCTGAAAAGGCTCGAGCCGAGGTCTATTCCGTGCCCGTTAAAGCGGACCCCGGGAAAAGCAGCTATGCTCCATACCGCCGCCCGCGGCGCGTGCGAATCAAGACGAGCGCGTACATCGCCGAATATATCGTCGGCTTCGGCCATCTCTGGCAGATCGACGAGATTGCAGAGGAATACTGCGGTAAGCGCTCAAGAGAGGCGGCATATCAATTCATCTACCGTAACGCCTGGATCGCAATCGTGTTCGGCAACAAAACTTTCTATATCCCGAGGCGCACCACACCGCAATTCGTGGCGGCAGCAGTCGAGGTGTTCGGAGACGCCGCCCACACCGTCGAATACGCACGCGGTGGGCATAAAAGTGGCGCCACGGAATAGCGGCACTATGTAACAAATGAATAAGTGAACGGCGTAAAAAGTGAAAAACCGAACTACGTAATATCGACAATGCGACATAACGCAATAACGACAAAGCGGAATAGCCGCACTATGTAACCACGTAACAACAGAACTATTGAACATCGGACTATTCGGTCCTGAAATCTGTCCGCAAGAGTCGTACGCTGCCGTACAAAATGCCCGGCAGCGTACCGCCGCAAGCGGCGCACGCTAGGGCTCTGCCCTAGCACCCGGCACTCGCGGCGTTAGCTCATTGTTCTGCAATTCAACAGTTACGTTTTTCAGTTTTGTCGTTATCACGTAGTTCGGTAATTACACAGTTACGTAGTGTCGTAATTGCTTTGTTCGGTTGTGTCGCAGTTAAGATATGAACAACCGCCGCAGGCGCCGGGTACTAGGGCAGAGCCTTGGCAGTACGCGGACGGCCGAAACGCAGTTTTGTACGGCAGCGTACGACACTTGCGGGCGAGCTCCGGCTATGTCATTGCTGAATTACGACAAAACGCAACAACAGAGCTGTGTAACCGCGGCATAACTGATTTACAGTCGATACGAAGAACGTAATGAATGAACTAGTGAACTGCGACACAACCGAAAAAGCGAACAGATATAAACCCCAAAAACGCACTGAAACAGGCGGGATGTTTTAAATCTCAGCCCACAAATCGAAAACAGTAGCGTCCCGACGAACCGTGGCAAAATAGTCGCAGTAGTCATAGGCATCATCGGGACTGCGCATCACAGCAACAAGATCTCCGTTGTGCGCATCAACAACTGCATGTCGAAATCCCATCGTCTGACATAACATCCGGTTGCGCTGCCGCTCGATCTCGATCGCATCCAGCAGGAGGTGGCCATCATCGTTGGTCATTTGAAACTCCGATCTAGGCGATTGCCTTTTCCTTAGCGAAGGAAATGAACTTCTTCAACAACCAGATGCGTTTCTGAATTGAGGCGGGTATACGTTTTGAGACGAACTGATGGAATATGTTGGTGTGCCTAATATTCTACTACCAAATAGTAGTAGAATATTATCGTAACGATTGGAGGCTCATGGTCCGGATACACCAGAGAGTTCATGAGCGGCACCCCGAGCTCGATGACGGTGATGTCGAGGCAGCGTGGGAGAGCTACCGCTTCGCAGCCGTCCGCATACCCGGGGAACAGGAGATGCGGACGGGCTACGACCCGCATGGCCGGTACATCGAGATGGTCGGGGTCCTCCTGGCCGACGGCGCATGGCTCGTCTACCACGCCATGACACCGCCGAGCAAGAAGACGCTGAGGGAGATCGAGAACGCGAGAAGGAGAGGTTGCTGATGGAGTTCAGGCTTGCAAACGGATCCGCGATCACGGATGAGGACATCGAGCGCGAGTGCGCGGAATACGAATCCGGCTCCTGGGAGGGGAGCCTGGTGAACCTCCGTGTCGGTCGTCCCAGGCTTTCCGAGGTGGAGGCCAACGCCAATCTGTCTTTCAAGTGCCCAAAGACGGGCGCCGACCTCATCGAAAGGGCGGCCGCCGCGTGCGGGATGCGGAAGTCGGAGTTCCTTCGCTCGGCCGCTATCGAGAAGGCCGAGAGGATACTCAGGTCGGCATAGCCCCGGCGTGCCTTCCCGGAATCGGCGCTGCCGTGGGTCAGGGTATCCGCTCCAACCTTGGTCTAATCGCCTCGTAAATCGAATCCTGTTGAGCCGTTTACCTGCGAGTTTGTGAACATACGCCACTGCCATACCTTAGGTGGGAATCGTGTCCGCGCGGTGCAATACAGTAAATAAAATGCCCCGCGAGGAAAGGAACAGCATGAGCGATACACAGGAAATCGTTCAACGGCTCGAGCACGAGATGGCACAACGAGCCACCGCTGTCGAGAAGGTCGATGCTTTCAAGGCTCAGTTCAATCAGGCCATCAAGGCCTTCATGGCCGCCGACGGGGCGGTCCGCGGTCTCAACGACCACGACAGCGAGGTCGACACCCAGATCGCAACCGCCATCGACGAGCATCTTCGTGCCATCGACAGGCTGTGCCGCTTCGGCATCGACGGTGGTTTCGGTGAGAAGCATCCGGTCAAGGAGCACTAGACCGCTGCATGGCCATGGAAGTAAAGTAGAAGAGGGTCGAATCCGAAGCAGTTCCCGGACAATTGGCGTTCGGCCAGACACTTCGGTTCGACCCTTTCTCATGTGCATGGCACATGTCAAGCCAGACTGATTCTGTTGGTATAGGGTGGCATTTCACTGAAGTCGGAAACTCCCGCAACCATTGATTAATTTCGATATGTCCGAAATTAATATTACGTACATGGGTAACAAGCGTATATGGGAGCTCTCAAGTAACCGAAGTAACCGAGCCGGGGCAAAAATTGGCAAGAAGACCCCGGTGAGAAGTTTGGAGGCGAAGATGAGTGCGATGGAAAACCTGTTTATTACTCGCAGGTCAATCCTGACGGCAGCCGCATTGGGCGGACTGTCGCTAATCACCCCAAATGGTGCATTTGCTGATGGTTGCGATTCTGAAACCGTAGAATTCCTAGCGTTCCCGGATCTGAGTGAATCTGATGTCGAGGCGATTGTGCGTCAACGTGCAGAGCAAGAAGCGGCCCTTATCATAGAAGAGGCGATGTCATCTGATGGTGTTGAGCCCTATGCGACACGCGGGCGCCCAAGCTACAGCACCGTATACGGGAGCGTGCAAACGAAAGCCAGCGGATGGCACGACGTTGCTGGGCAGCCCCCGGGAGGCGTTCACATCGACGGGGGCGGTTCCATAAACGTCCAGCCGTCTGGCGGCGGTTCGGTGAGCGTATCGGTGCCGCTCCCGAATGGTCTCGGAAGCATAGGCGTATCGATACCGCTGGCAAAGCGCAATCTGTCGGCGACTGGGTATTCCATTCACATCGACGGTGCCGGCTTTTGGAAAGCGACGGCGAACGTCGAGCACAAGGTTCAGCCGTTTGTTGTTTACGAAACCGTCAACGGCGTCAAGAAGGTGTACAAAAAAGCAGCGACGAATAACTTCTTCCGCCTTTCCTTGGGCAAGCGAAAAGTAGGATGACATGATGGGCAGGAGCTATGCAAAGATAGCGGCTGTTGGCCTTGCGATCGGTCTTGCAATGGCGCTGTGCGCATCATTCGCGAAGTATAGGTCCGAGCAATCGTTTATCGATGGCGCTGAAAACGGGTTTGGCATAGACGGGATGTATGTCAGCGATGGCGCGACCGGGCCGTCTATGGCGATTCTCGCAGGCGAAGACATGGAATGGCAAATCTGTAATGGCGATGGCTCTTGCATGAGTGGTCGTTTGGCCACAACGAGCGATCCGAATTCGTTCGATCTTCTCGACGATGGTGGAGCGGATTGCGGTTCGGTTCACCTGTCATATGCATCGCGAGACGGGATGGACGGCATTCTCTACGTCTCCCACGAGACTGGCGATTTCAAGATGCGCAGAACTAACCGGGTGCCGGCTTTTATCAAGGAGTGAGAGTTCCCGGCGGCCTGCCGATCAGGCCGCCGGGGTAGCGAGCCACGCATTCATCCGTACACACGCGGATGAATGCGGGAAGTGTCCGGATGGAGTTGATAATCGAGGAAACAAAGCCGTCCCAGGCAGGGGCGGCTTTGGTCTTTAAGGCCAGGTTTTACCCTAGCCCAAAATGGCCCGAATGGCCACCAGAGGAAGAGCGACGATCGTAAGACGGAACTCGGACATAGCGACCACCTCCCCGAAAACTCGGGCAGGGCTTCAGCGCGGCGGCGCGCTGAAGCGATCCTAGCAGAGTCGTCAATCGCCACCGGTCAGCTCGTACCCCGCCTCGCGCCAGGGCAGGGCCAAGCTAGCGAGGCGGGGTACGAGCTGACTGCTTTCTGTTTAATGACTGTCAATCTCTTCTGCTATCTCCTTTCACTTTTACTCAGTAGTTATAGCTGAACGTTCTCAGATATATAAAATCATTCCTTCCATTTTCCGAAAGCCGTTTTATGAAATATCAGAAATAGCTAAACGAGTAATTGCACTCACTTCTGAATATGATCCAATTGCGCTCTGACTTAAAGATTTCTGTTGTCAGGTTCATCTACCAGATAATCATGTGGAACATAATCGACGTGATAACGCTTTTCAAGCTCCTCGATAAACCGGTCGACCTTTCGAGCGTTTTGGTAAACCTTTTCAAGCGTTCGGAAAACAGCTTTCTCGTTGTACGCGGGAAGCCCTTGGGCGTTCACAAAATACATCAGCTGATTGAGGTTCGTTCCTTCCTTCAATAACTCGTGATGGAGTTTTTCAACTTCCGCGATGTCAAAGTTGAATGATTCAATCTTTCCGTAAATTGCGCTGCGGCGAACCAGTTCGCTTGCAGAAATACCGAGCGCCGCTGCACGCTGCTCAATTGCCTTTTTTTCTGGAGCAGTGAGCATTACTTGGAACGGAACACTTCTTTTTTCAGAAATCGGCTCGCCACGTTCATCAGTTTCACGCGATGCCTGTACTCTCCTGTAATCCTCCTGTTGCTTATGGAGGGCCTTTTTCTTCCGATCGAGAACTTGCATTTCATCATCGAGATCATCAAGTGAGATTTCCCGATGAATCAGCACAGATCGAATCAACTCAGCTTCCGTACAACCGGCTTGTTCGCAAAGTTGTTGATAGATCTCTTTCTCTTCAGGAGAAACACGAGCCTTTACGAATTCATTTCGTGCCATTTTTCTACTTTCTCCGGAGTGGCCTCCGGAAAAGTAAGCAAGAAATTGAAGATTGGCATCCGTCACCTCTTGCTATGATTGCCTAATTTTTTAGAAAGAGTGGAACCAACACGCAAAAAGTGTGCTGTAGTTCACTCTTTCCCTTTTCTCCGTGACAGGAGAAAAGCAAGATTCGTAAATCATGATAACAGGGACTACGGGCCCGGTTATCATGATTTACGTACATCTTGCATGTCACCGCAGGCGACATGGGCGGAACGCAGTGGAGACACGTGATGAGAGGCCTCATCACGAGCGAGAGGCCTCGCGTTGTCGTAACGTCAGTGGAGACCGTGAGCGGAAGCGAATTTTGAATGCGAAGGATGCTGAGCATTTGAAGTTCGCTGCAGCGAGAGCGGAGTGAAAACGTAAACGCGAGGGATGCCAAGTGTTTGCGTTTTTGCGAAGTGGGTTTGCGACGCCTTCGAAAAAGTTGAGGCAGCTTTCGACAATTTCAATGGCGCAAAGAGTCCCTGGGCGTGACTCGAAGCGCTGTTGAATTTGTCAGAAGGTGACTCGATTCGCTTTACGATTCTGATTGGCGAGTCGATTCTCATGCGGCGGCAAAGCCGCCTATGATCGCTCCCTACGGTCGCTATAGATTTTCAAAACTCGCGTTTTGTTTTGAATAGATTTGAGATGCGAGATGAAAAACGATGCGAAAAAACGAAACGCCCGAGCGAGTCGCTTTGACTTTTGCGCGGGCGAAATTCGAATCAAACGAAGAACCAGACGATGAGATTTTGAGCTTCGCGTTTTAGATCTCAGAAACCAGATCTAAAAACTGCGGCGTTAATTTCACTTCGCCCACAGTATTACGGCGCGAGCACATCCAACGGAACAACTTGGACGCCGCGGTCGGTAACATAGGCTTGTGATCCAAATCCAATAATCGCTACTTTAGAAACCGGCGGGGTGTTTCCAGCAGCAACCATACGTTCCTCGACAGCAACAAGATTGTCGGATGCCTCTTCTATTTGAGCAGAGCTGAGTTTAACTTCGACCGGAATCCAGGTCCCACCAGGAGCCGCAATGACTGCATCGACCTCTAGATCACGAGAATCGTGATAGTGATAGAGACTCATCCCGTTTGCTCGCGCATAAACCCACAAATCATGGAGTGCCAGCGATTCAAAAAGTAGTCCAAGCGTCTTGAAATCTAGCAGCAAGGTCTCCGGAGTCGCCCCGAGCGCAGCGGCCGCCAGTGACGGGTCAGCAAGATGATGCTTCTTTGATTCTCTTAAGTGCACCGGAGATCTCATTGCTGGATTCCACGCGGGAATATCGCAAACGAAGCTGACCCGAGCGAGAAGAGATATATACGATGCCGCCGTTTGTCTCGATACCTCTCCACCAAGATCAGCTACGAGCGTCTTGAGTGTCGCCAAAGTGGATTCATTGCGCGCAAGCGATTCGATGACAGCTTTGACCTTTTCGGGATCGCGTCGAGAGCCATCAACACGAGACAAATCTTCTTCGGCGACTATGCCGATATAACGTTTTGCCATCGCCGACGCAGCCAGCGCATCGCGCCCGACCGCCGCGGGCCATCCGCCGCGAACAACGCACTCGGCAATCGAGGCAGAGTCCAACGACCCGAAAGCGCCATTGAACTTCTCGCCAGAAATAATGCTCGACAGCTTAACCGCACCGCTAGATTTCCCAAGTTCGTAAAGCGTCATGGTATCCATGCGCAATTTAGCGAACCTTCCAGCGCCACTGTGCATCGGCCGCTCATTGTCTCGCGGCGTCGCCGACCCCGTAAATATGAACTGGCCAGGCTCGCCGCCGCGGTTGTCGCACTCAAACCGCGCCGCGTCCCAAAGTTTCGGGACCTCCTGCCATTCGTCGATCAGCCGCGGCACCTCACCGGAAACGGCAAGCGCCGGGTCCGTCTCGGCACGCAGACGATTCTCGAAGTTGCGCGACGGATCCATGAGAAGGAGCCTGGACGCCGCACGGGTCCCGGCTGTGGTTGTCTTTCCACACCATTTCGGTCCTTCGATGAGAACGGCACCGAATATCCCTAGCATCTGGTCGAGCTCAGTTTCGATAATTCTAGTGTAGTACTTTTTTGGCATATTTTTCACCATTGTTTACCAGCGCGTTTAACTAAATTTACCGTTTTCATTTAACCAGATTTTGCCTTTTCGATTAACCAGATTTTCGTATTTCAGTTAACGAAACAGATTAAACATGACGAGTCAAGCCACGACAGGCTCGCGTCGTACTGCGGCCTGGCGCCGCGCAACTGCCAGGCGGGGACCTCGATCTCCTCGGTGACGGCATCGCGCCAAGGCAACAAAAGGCTGAAGAACCTGCTCATATTCTCGTGCAACGACCTTACCCGGACAGAGGGAAGATGGAGCGACTACTACGCCAGGTGCCGAGAACGGGGCATGCCGCACGGCAAGGCGCTCAAAACGCTGGCGCGAAAGAGGTTGAAGGTCACCTACGCGATCATGCGGGACAGGGTGCCCTAAGCCGCCTAGTCGAAACGCAGCACTCCGAACAGACTGGAGTCCGCCGGTCGAAAGGCCTGGCGTCAGCATTTCGCGATTCGATCTCGCGAACGGCATTCCCCGGTTGACAAAACTATAGGAACACCTGTGCTGTTACTCCTGCTATGCGCGTGATTGAGTATCCGCTAGCTTAAACACTGCTGAATATCGCGTAACAGCACCGCCGTTATCATGTGTTGGCATCTGGGCAGACGCTGGTCCTTGTGTCCTGTTATTGCTAGCGCTCCATCTGCAGCACTGCCGCATGATGGCCTCTCCCATGTCGGCCCAGATCGCGTCTATGTGAAACCCTCGTTCAGTCGACCGCATGGCGGCGCGAGTGTAACGGGATGCCTGGAGATGCATTTAATAGCGGTGCCTGACGGCAATATTCGGTCGGGAAGACAGCGGTGCTGATTCGCAATACAGGTGGTGTCGAAAGGGCCTAGGACTCATGTGATTGCATAAGCCGCAACAGTGCTGAAAAGGCTAACTGCTTTTGTTCGTGCATTGGCATCATATTCATAAAAACAACTGGTCCCGACGTTGAATCTAAAATCATCGTTTAGCATTGATCCTGGCTGTTTCCAGAAAGCCACTAGTTTTTTAACTCATACATGAAAAGGAGGTGACGAAAATGGAGAAAGAGGAAATCGAGATGGCCAGCGATAAATCGGCTTCCGACATCGAGATCACTGTTGAAGAACTTCTGGACTTCGGCATTGATGTTGATCAGGTTATACAGCGCCGCTGCTAAGGTCTGATAACACAATCGCCTCCGTTTAATGTGACGGAGGCGATTCCTATTCGCCCGAAAGAAAGGAGCTCAAGTTGAAGGTTGATTTCACTCTGATCAATCCGGTGAATCACTACAGGAAGACCCTTGTTGATAATCTGGCCATCTTGAATCTAAGGGCCGTTTCTGAAGCAGCGGGATTTTCAACTCACGTTATTGACTTTCAGCGTAAGTTCCTCGAAGAAGAAAAGACTTTTTCAAAAGAAATCTATCGGTGGTTCTCCGACGAAATAAAAGCAATCGACTCCCATGTTTTTGGTGTTTCGATCATGAACGCCTCTTATATCTGGGGCATCATGATAGCGAAGATTATTAAACGGGCGCATCCCGAATCGGTTATCATATTTGGTGGTCCCCAGATCACTTCACTTCGAGAAATGGTTTTTCAGGATTGTCCCGAGGTTGACTTTCTATCGATCTTTGATGGGGAAGAAACCCTCCCGCTTCTACTCGAATATATTGCTTGCGGCGCTCAGGGCGATTTACCTAAAAATTCGATTTCTAAAACCGGGGATTCTGGATTATGCGAGTTGATTGAATACGACATTAACAACCTTCCGGAACTCGACTACTCCAATTCATACGGCATGAACGTGGTCAACATTGAGGCAGGTAGAGGTTGCCCGTTTAATTGCTACTATTGCTCATCCAGAGTGCTTCTCGGTCAGAAAGCGCGATTTCTTAATGTCGACAAACTGCTCGAAACCTCGCAGCGTGTCTACGATTGCATGGCAAAAACCGGCACTCTTTCTTCAATTAACTATAATCATGATAACTTTTTAGCATCGCACAAGTACTTCTTTGAATTTGCAGTCAAAAAATATGCAATGAATTATGATTTCAAATACAACTGTGAGGGACGAATCGATACGATAACTCCCGAGATCATTGGCCTACTTAAGGCAACCGGATGTATCTCCGTATTTGTTGGCTTGGAAACTGGATCGCAAAGAATACAGCGAATCTGCCGGAAAAACTTGAATCTTAAAAAAGTAATTCCTACCGTAAAATCCATCATTTCTTCTGGCTTGAGATTCGAAACCAATTTTATCATCGGTTTTCCAGAAGAAACATATTCCGAAGTACTCGACACCCTTGCCCTTGCTCAAGAAGTCGCGTCGACCAGTTTTATGTCAAACGTTGACTTTTCCTATATGAGCCCAGAGCCTCTTACTGATGTTGCTCAAGGGGTGAATAAAGGGGATTATATCATCGTAAAAGAATCTCAGTATTACTTAGATTTACTTGCTGCCGGAATTGACCCAAACAGCCTGTCACCTCTTCATTTCAATCATCTGTACACAGTCAGAAATGAAAATTACGACATTCTTGACGTGCTCGCGCGTGCCGATACGTATTTTGATTTGATAAACCATTTTAAATTCGCAACCTACCTTATGATTCATCGAGATGGTAGAAGCATTGAAGATATTTTTGAAATGTGTCGCGATCGTGATGCATTTGCCGTTGCAGAAAGCTATACGGCAACTCTAGATCAAGCTGGTGTGTATTATGCGGTTTCTTGTTTCGAAATCGACCGGCTGGCAATAGTTCGTCGAGAAGAAAGAGCGCAGGATGTCCTATTCTATCGATACCCTGTTCAAAAGCTTTATCAGCTCTTCATTGAGACTATGAACATTTCAGGCTTCGAATCAGTGGCGAGCACCCCGACAAAAATAGTCGTTAGGAGTGCCAAATGAATAAGAATGCCACTGCGCAGCTGCACATCTATTCCGCCTTTTTCGTTCTCGCGGGATTTGTTTTAAATCGGGGAGTGTTTCTACTTTTCCTTGCGGAGAAAGGAATGTCTGTCACGGAAATCGCGCTTTATCAAGCCCTGTTTAACATTGCAACGGTCGTCCTCGAGCTGCCAACAGGGCTGATAGGCGATTTCTTTGGAAAGAAGTTCTCGATTCAAGTGGGCGTGCTGCTGCTTTTCTTCCATACGGCTGGCATGCTGTTGCTCTCAGGCCCCTTTCTCGTCGCGCTTTCCCTTGTTGAGGCACTCGCCTACTCCCTTCAATCGGGATCCGAACAAGCACTTTTATATGAAATTGCCCGAAATGCCGGTCAAGGAGAGCGCTTCCTCACCATCAACGCTCGGCTGCTTGCCGCGCAATCAATCGCGACGGGAGTGGCAATCGTACTTGGATCATTCATTGCCCAAGTATCTTGGAGTGCCCTCTACGTATGCGTTTCCGTTTTCTATCTCCTGCAGCTTTTCCTTCTGTATCCCATTGAGAGGATGGAAACGACCCATTCCAAAAACTCTGGGGAGGAAAGGTTTGACGTAGCCAAGGTCTTCAGACGCGAAACCTGGTGCATTGGAGAATCCGCTTTTGCGGTGTTGCTTCTTCTAATCGGCACAAGCATGCTCGATGGATTCTATGGGAGTTATTACAACTTGAATCAGTTGGTATTCGACGCATTTGATGCTCCCGTCTCCATAATAGGAATCTTTTTCGGTGCATCCTATGCAGTAAATGCGACGGCCTACATTGCAGCAGATTTCTTCTCATCGCGTTTCGGGAAAAGAAATACCATGCTCGGCTCGATGCTAATCGAGGCCGGTCTTTTCATGATTCTTCCGTGGTTCGCTTCAAATCCGCTGTGTTTGTTTGGCCTTAGCATGGTGCTTTGTTTTCTCCCAGAAGTGGTGTACATCACTTCGGAAAACTTAATCCAAGACGCGATAGCGGACGATCTCCGCGCGACAATCCTTTCCGTCGCGTCTCTGGTAAGGGCTCTCTTTTCTGCAATGTTTTTCTCCATATTTGGATATGTGTTGGGGTTATATCCCATTCAGATAGCGCTCGGTGTTATTGGCGCAATTGCGATAGCAATTACCGCCGTTGTTTCTTTAAAAATGGTAGGAATACATGTCTCCAAGAATTGATATATCGATTGACGAGCTGCCCGAAGCGTCGAGCCTTCTTGATGGACATGACTATTCGTCACAAATCATTCAGCGTATCGCCGGGGTTCCAGTAATACTCGATGCATCGGGATGCCCTCATTCCCCTTTTTTCGAAGTTGAATATGATGACAGGACGATTAGGTTTACAAGTCGACATGATAATGAGCATATTGTCGAGTTGGGGAGGAAGCTTGACTACGTCCATCACAATTGCAGCGGCTTTCTAAAGACTTTCTTTTTGAGAATAGATGTAATTGATGGTCACTGCTATTCGCTAAGCAATCATGCAAAGTCGCTGTCCATTGCATTCCGGACCGGAGGAAGGGTGGGACCATTTTTACATCTCCTCTCTTCTCACTATTTTTGTGTCAATGATTTTTCTGTTACGCAAATCGGAAGGCAGGAAGTCAAACTGAGCAGCGCTGCGTGCACTCAGACTATGACGATAAAGCGCATCGAGAATAGATGGGTTGACGTCTTGTGTTTTCTTCTCGGAAGAACCATGGCAAGCTGTAATACAAACATGCCCTTATTAATTGAGCGCTATTGCAAGAGCACGCGGCTGCACCATGGATTATCTGGCATAGAGGCTTTTATCGTTTTTTCAAACAAGCACTCTCCCTATTTCGCTGACGAAGAAGGACGTAGGAACATCCTCTCTCTCGTTGACACAGAGGCGATCAGAAGACTTCTGTCGCCGAAACTGAAAGACCCTTCCTTCGATTACGGCGTGAATAAATCCGATGAACAAAGAGAGATAACTGCGAAATTATCAATTTCATGCGACAAATACTACCCCAATAAAAAGATTGTAAAACTTATAGCGCTTCAATTATCATCGTCAGGCAGGTATTATCCAAAGCTCATGTTGAGTGATTATTTCTCTCCTCAATCGGATCGGGCTGATGTGCACCTGCTTTTAATTCCGAATACTTTCAATGACCCTATTTTTATCTACTATCAACTCACACTACTGACGGGCTTGGGCAACCGAATGCGTCTCCAAAAGTATTTATCGGTTTTGAGCAGGTATTTTTCTGGCATGATTTCGCGCCAGGCGTTTAACGAGAGAGCCGTCGAACTGTTTGGCGAGGCTGCGTGTTTTCTGCCGATCGGACGACTCTCCAGCGCCTTCTTCATGCGAAACACTTTTCCAGAAGAAGGCTTGAGGGAAAGGATATTAAATGTTCTATTGGAACGATAGTGCTTATATCAGGAGAGATTCCAACGAACTTATATTGCAAGGATTAAAATCGCGAGTGAGGGTCAAAATCTCTGATTTGAGTACGAATCTTTTCGAACAGCTCGCCAAACAAAATATGATAGATGAGACGAACCTTGAAGCTCGCGAGCAACGATTCTTGCTAAGGCTCAACGAACTTGGTTTTCTAGAAACTGAAGAATACGAGCTGGGATCACCCCGCTCGAGGACAGCTCGCTTTTTGTCTTATTATTCCGATGCTCCGCTGACGTTACTTAAGCAAATCGGTGCCGTTCATCTTGCCATCGTTGGCATGGGCGGCATAGGGCAGGTGGTGGTGGAGCATTTGGCTGCTGCTGGAGTTCGTCATTTTACATTAATCGACGGGGATCGAGTTGAGAGGTCAAACGTAAATCGTCAGTTTCTTGTTGGTCCCGACGAAATAGGAGAAGCAAAAGTAGAGGCAGTTTCCAAAACACTTGTCAATCGCTATCCGGATCTTTCGCTTAATCCAGTTGCGTCTTACGTCCGCTCTGCCGAAGATCTCATGCGTTGCGTTCCTTCGAGGACTTCAATGCTTGTTTGCGCTGCAGACTGTGGGGAAGGGGTCAATCCCAGGTCAATAGTTCTTGAAGCATGTATAGAAAAGGACATTCCCTGTGCATTTTGTGCTGTTGGAGTAGCTGATGGGGAAATTGGGCCTATTCTCGAAAAGAAGAACGATATGAAATCCTATCTCTCTTTCCTCCAGCAAGCCGAAGAAAACATAGTCCACATGCCCGTGCCAAAGGGATCAATTTGTTTTACGAACACTCTCGTGGGAACTGCGCTGGCAATGGAGATATACCGATATCTTTGTATAGGATCGAGCCCTATGCATCAACATACATGCTTCTGCTCCTTCATGAACTTTAAGGGTTTAATGTACAAGAGGATAGGCAGCGAGAATGATACGAATTCTGTAAAAAATCCCTGTGAAGCATTGGCTTGACAATGTCTGACGGCACTGTCGGACATCTACGCGTGGGACAAGCGAGTAACGCGAGCGATTTCAGGCCACTAGTGGCCCCAGCTGCGGCTTTGCCGCAGGTTCAATGTCTGACATTGAACGAAGCAGGCGTGCAAAATGGCCTTTATGATTAGCTTGGGGCACGTTTTCGCACGGTTTAGGGTGGTACCGCAGCGGCATCCACAATTGAAGGCCGTTTAGTACCCGCCGCCTGACCGCAGGTCTGGCGGCGGGGCGCGATTCGAACCAAGCGAAGAAACAGGCAATGAGATTTTGAGCTTCAGGCTTTAGATCTCAGAATAGCGATGCTCTGTTTTTAGACACCAAGCGTATCGACCGGAGCGATAACGATTCCGTCGCTGGTTACATGTGCCGGCATTCCATAACCGATGACGATGAGTTTTGCAGTAGGCGCCTTCTCGCCTCGATCGACCATCTTCCGTTCAAGCCTGTTCAAATTTTCAGACGCCTCCGGAACCTGTGGACTCCCCAACTTGACTTCGACAGCGATCCAAGAGCCATCGCGCTTGTGTATCACGGCATCTACCTCCAAATCATCGGTGTCGTGGTAATGCGATACGAGAGCATCGTTGACTGTGGCATACACTTTAAGATCATGCAGAACTAAAGATTCGAATAGCAGTCCAAGTGTCTTCGGATCGGATGCAAGCGAATCTGGGCTGGCACCGAGCGCCGCGACCGCAAGTGAAGGATCTGCAAGATGTCGCTTCGCGCTCTGGCGCAGTTTTACCGGAGACCGAAGCGCCGGATGCCACGCTGGAATGTTATCGATGATATTGATTCGACACAGAGCATCGAGGTATCGCAGAATTGAGTTGCGAGACACCTCGCCGCCCATATCCCTTTCAAGGGCCTTTGTGCCTGCAAGAGTTGACTCATTGCGAGAAAGCGAAGACAAAAGACTTCTGACTTTCACGGGATCTCGCCTGACTCCATCGACCTTTGAGACATCGGATTCGCAAACACCGTCGACATACGCCGAGGAGATACGCATGGCGTCTGCAGTCGACTTGCCAACGGCTTGCGGCCAACCGCCTCGACACACCAAGTCCACGATGGCGGGGATACCTTCGATTGATCCAAGAGCAACCCCAGTAGGCTTTTCAGCGAGCAGCGCTCCAAGGGAAACCGATCCCGATGAAATACCGAGCTCGAGGAGAGTCATCGTGTCCATGCGGAGTCGAGACACGCGCCCAACTCCACTATGCATAGGTCGGTTCGCGTCGTTCGGCGTAGCAGACCCAGTTAGAAGAAACTGTCCAGGCTCGCCCATTCTTCGGTCGCACTCGAAACGCACTGCATCCCATATTTTAGGCTCCTCCTGCCACTCATCGATGAGTCGCGGAGTTGGACCTACTATCGCTTGGGCGGGATCGAGCCGGGCAAGCTGAAGTGCCGCAAAACCGCCGGCTGGATTTGAAAGGGATAGGGAGGATGCTGCAAAACGTTGCGACGTTGTGGTTTTTCCGCACCACTTCGGTCCCTGGATAAGCACAGCCCCGAAGATACCGAGGTCGCGTTCAACCAAGCGGTCAATACATCTGTCCATATATTCTGCCATGGCTTCAGTACCCCTTCTGAATCGTCCAATCAAAAATAGCATTTTACCAGCAGCGTGGGACGATTTTCAGGTAATCCGTGGGACGATTTTCAGGTAATCCGTGGGACGATTTTTCATTTTCACAGTTCACAGCAGAGTGTTCGGTGAGATGGACTGTAAGACGAATAAATTTAGCTGACGTCTCTCATGAGTTCAGAAATGGTGATGTGAAAGCCGTCGGCAATCTTCTTGAGATTTGAGAGGCTGACATTGCGCCGCCCGACCTCAATGCTCGCGTAGTAGGAACGATCCATTTCAATCAAATTGACGAACTGCTCCTGACTGCACCCGAGTCCAGCGCGGAGCTCTTTGCATCTCATGCCGAATGATTTCTGAAGCGTCGTATCCATGACAAAAAGAGTCATGGATTGTTGTATAAATGCCAACGGACTATATAAAACAATCCCAGTTGAGGAGCATAATTACCTATATTGGAAAGAGCTCTGATGCCCAGTCGGATATGGCACGGAAAAGGAATGGAACAGCACAATGACTCAGGGAAAGCATTTCGCTGCCG
>NZ_JADMRH010000024.1:0-38751 GCF_015560135.1 Collinsella aerofaciens | reverse complement strand
GGGGCCTCGGGGGCGTTCGGCTAGCTGCGGGAACGGCCTGTCCGCCTAATGTGTTCGGCTGAGATCGGAAATCAACCATTGGTAAGTGGGGCTCGGGCCTGGGCGTCTACGAGGCGAAAACGCGTTCCCATGCGCTCGTAGGAGGCATGAAGCGCCTCGAGATGAGATAGGATATTTGCCGGAGCTCCCTGTATCTCCATCTCGACTGAGCCGTCTTCCATGTTACGCACCCAGCCGGTGAGCGCGCGTGCCTGCGCGAGGTTGGTGTTGGTAAAGCGAAAGCCAACGCCCTGGACTTGCCCCGCCCAGCGCAGGAAATAGCGCAGGGGAGTGTCTTGAGTGGCCCCGTCGCTTGCGAGCACAGTAAGCCTGCGGCGCAGCTCGAGCTCGACGTTTGATGGTTTTTGAGGCTCTCGACTGCCGCCGGTGACGCTGGAGAAGAACGTATCGAAGAGGCCCATCGCTATGCCTGCCTGCCTGCGTCGGCCGGGAAGGTTATGCCGGCCTGCTGGCGCACGGCATCCATGATGCGCAGCGAGACGAGTGTGACATCGCGGTAGTGGCCAAGCTCGTGGCGTCCCGCCGGGGTCTCCCAAATCTCTTCCTTAACGTTATCGATGCCGCAGATGGCGGTGATAAAGTCTGTGAGTTCGTATTCCATAGTGTTGCTCGATTTGGGCAGGTCGAGCACGCGGCCGTTCTCGCCCTGTTCGCGCGGTGCCTCGGTCGCCGAGCCGCGTACGACGTCGCCGCGATAGTCGATGCGGACGTTGCGGGGCGTGGACAGATGGTCGATCTGGATAGTGCCACGCTCGCCTTCTATCTGCGAGGGCAGCAGGTCATTCGTAATTTTGGAGTGCGCGAGCTCGACGGAGATGCGGCCACCGCCGTAGCTGGCGAGGATGGAACCGCAGCCGTCGATGGGGCCGTGCGTGAGCTGTCGCGTGGTGGGGTCGAGCAGAGTAGTCATGCTCGTAAGGCCGGAGGGCATGCCGAAAATCTCGACCATGGGCTCGACGGTGTAGACGCCAATGTCCATGAGGGAACCTGATGCCATATTGCAGTCGAAGATATTGGTGGTGCGTCCCGCGAGAATCTCGTTGTAGCGCGAGGAATATTTGCCAAAGCGCAATGAGGCGCGGCGGATGGGCGCAATTTCGCCCAGAGCGTCCTCGATGGCGTGGAAGGCGGGATCGTGGAGGGGACGCATGGCCTCGAGGGCCACGACACCTGCTGCCTCGGCAGCGCGGAAGACTTCCAGCGCCTGCGCTTCGGTGGCGCAGAAGGGCTTCTCGACGATGACGTGCTTGCCACCGGCGATGCAGGCAAGGGCCTGCTCGTAGTGAAGTGCGTTAGGGCTGCCGATATAGACGGCGTCGACGTCGGCGGCTGCCGCGAGCTCATCGAGTGAAGTAAAGTTTCGCTCGCCACCGCGCTCGGCGGCAAAGGCAGCACCGCGATTGGCATCGCGTGAAAGCGTGCCCACAAACGCGGCTTGGTCGTTGGCGTTGACGACTTGGATAAAGTCGTCGGTGATCATGGATGTGCCGATGGTCGCTATACGCAGCATGTATCCCCCTCGTGCCGTTCGGTTTACAGGATGAGTGTAGCGCGAGGGGGCAGGAAATAGCGTGCGAAAACGCCGTTACAGGTCGCTCTCGTTAAAGCCGGTGTCGATATCGAGGTTGCTGCCGTCGGCCGCCGTGGTGGCGAGCTCATCGCAGCGCTCGTTGAGCTCGTGGCCGGCGTGACCCTTAACCCAGATGAACTCAACCTTGTGCTTGCTTTTGGCGGTGAGCAGGCGCTCCCACAGGTCGCGGTTCTTGACGGGCTGCTTGTTGGCGGTTTTCCATCCGCGCTTTTTCCAGCCGTCGATCCAGTGCTTGTTAAAGGCGTTGACGACGTACTGCGAATCGGAATGGACCTCGACCTCGCAGGGGCGGTTGAGCGCCTCGAGCGCCACGATGACCGCCATGAGCTCCATGCGGTTGTTGGTGGTCTTGGCGTAGCCGCGCGAAAGCTCGGAGGTGAAGGTCTTGCCGGCGGGGTTGGTGTATTTGAGCACGGCGCCGTAGCCGCCGCGTCCCGGATTTGATCGGGCCGAGCCGTCGGTATAGATGATGACCTTCACGGGCTTCCTTTCGTTGGGTACGTTTCGTGTGAGTGACCATTGTAGCGCCATGCCCGCCGGGGGCTAGCATTCTACGATTTCTACCCCGTCTTCCGACAGTTAGTTGGCATGGATGATGCGGTTGAGCTCGTCGAGGTATTGCTGCAGGAGGGGAGAGGGCTTGCGCTCGTCGTGCATGATATAGCCTACGTGCATCGTTGGGGCGTCTGCTAACGGGATCGATGCCATACCCCATTGCATTTCATTGGAGAGGACACCGGTCGACAGGGTGTAGCCGTTCGACGTGATAAGTAAGTTAGTAAGTGTTCCGCGGTCCGAGATTCGTATGTTGCGGTCGCAAGGGATATAGCTAAAAGGTTCCTCGGCGTAATAGAAGGAGTTTGAGGTTCCCTGCTCAAAGCTATAACGCGTATAGGGTGTGAGGTCGGCAAGGGACAGCTGCGGGCGGCGGGCAAGCGGGTGGCGCTCGCTAACGAAGACGTGGACCGTCGCGTCGAATAGGGGATGGAAGCTCGCGCGCGCATCGGCAAAAGCCTTCTGCAGAACGCGGGCGTTAAAGTCGTCCAGATAGAGGATGCCGATGTCGCTGCGAAACGCGCGGACGTCATCGATGATCTGCGATGTGGTGGTCTCGCGCATGATGAACTCGAACTTGTCGTCCCGGCAGCGCTCGACGACGTTGACGAAGGCCTCGACCGAAAAGGCGTAATGCTGGGCCGAGATGGCAAGGCGCGCCTGGGGCGTGCCGCCGTCCTCGTAGCGGGCCTCGAGCATATCGGCCTGCTCTACGACCTGGCGTGCATAACCCAAAAGCTCGGTGCCGTCGTTGGTGAGTGCAACACCACGGCTAGAGCGCGTAAAGATTTCGATATGAAGTTCCTGTTCCAGGCTTTTGACGGCGTTTGAGATGTTGGACTGAGCGGTATAGAGGCGCTGAGCTGCGGCGTTGATTGAGCCGGACTCTGCCACGGCGATCAGAAAACGAAGCTGCTGAAGGGTCATCGGCGCCCGTCCTTTCGATAGCTATCTAAAAAACCGATAACAGGTTAGCGCTTTTAAGTGATTGACCGAGCGAAACAATGCTCGTACTATTCAAAACACACAAAGGCGGTAGGTAATTAAGCCGACCACGGAACCGGGATGCGAAAGGAGGCCCGCATATGAATTGCTTACCAAGACGAATGCCGGGCTCCTGTTTGCGTCCGTCGGCGTGATCAGGAGACAGCGACTTACTTCTCTTACTCTTATTACTTTTATTCGATCAAGGAGATCATCATGAGCCAGTTCATCAACAACCCCGAGCACACCTTTGGTTTCGATACCCTGCAGCTTCACGTTGGCCAGGAGAGCGCCGATCCCGCATCCGACTCCCGCGCCGTGCCTATCTACCAGACCACGAGCTATGTGTTCCGCAATTCCCAGCACGCCGCCGACCGCTTTGGTCTTGCCGACGCCGGCAACATCTACGGCCGTCTGACCAACTCCACCCAGGGCGTCTTCGAGGACCGTATCGCCGCACTCGAGGGTGGCGTGGCAGGTCTTGCCGTCGCCTCCGGTGCCGCTGCCATCACCTATACCCTGCAGGCTCTCGCCCAGGCCGGTGACCACGTGGTCGCCCAGAAGACCATCTACGGCGGTTCCTACAACCTGCTGGAGCATACGCTCTCCCAGTTTGGCGTCGAGACCACGTTTGTCGATGCCCATAACCTGGAAGAGGTTGAGGGTGCCATCAGGGACAACACCACGGTCATCTATCTCGAGACGCTCGGCAACCCCAACTCCGACATCCCCAACATCGACGCCATCTCCGAGATCGCCAAGAAGCACGGTCTGCCGGTTGTCGTCGACAACACCTTCGGCACCCCGTATCTGTTCCGTCCGCTGGAGCATGGTGCCAACATCGTCGTTCACTCCGCAACCAAGTTCATCGGCGGCCACGGCACCTCGCTGGGCGGTGTGATCGTCGACGGCGGTAACTTCGATTGGAAGGCGAGCGGCAAGTATGCGCAGATCGCCGAGCCCAACCCCTCCTACCATGGCGTCTCGTTTGCCGAGGCTGCCGGTCCCGCCGCCTTCGCAACCTATGTCCGCGCTATCTTGCTGCGTGACGAGGGCGCCTGCATCAGCCCGTTCAACGCCTGGATCCTGCTCCAGGGCACCGAGACTCTGTCGCTGCGCGTTGACCGTCATGTCGAGAACACCAAGAAGGTCGTTGAGTTCCTGGCTGGTGACAGCCATGTCGCCAAGGTGAACCACCCGAGCCTGTCTGAGCACCCCGATCACGAGCTCTATCAGAAGTACTTCCCCAACGGCGGTGCCTCGATCTTTACCTTTGAGATTAAGGGTGGCCAGGAGGCCGCCTGGAAGTTCATCGATCATCTGCAGGTGTTCTCGCTGCTCGCCAACGTGGCCGACGTCAAGTCGCTCGTCGTGCACCCGGCTACCACCACGCACTCCCAGCTCTCTGCCGAGGAGCTCGCCGAGCAGAACATCACGCCCTCCACGATCCGTCTTTCCATCGGTACCGAGAACGCCGAGGATATCATTTGGGATCTGAAGCAGGCCTTCGCCGCGCTGGACGAGTAAGGCGACTTGTGCAAGGACCCCTTGCGACTCGATAGGTATAACTGCATAAAATGCCTGCTCAAGGCGCCTGTGCGAACAATGGTTGCACAGGCGCCTTTTTTGCATAGAGCGGGTGCAAAAACAGGGTTTTTGACACGCTTTATGCATTTGAGTTGTGGAAAACTCCTGTTGAGAGGATGTGAGTTTTACGCAATTGACGTGCGCCTTTTGAGTAAAACCGCAGGTCGCGATTTGCTCGGGGTACTATGCAGCGCGATCGAATCACACGCAGCTCAAACGCAGCAAAAACGCACTACGGAGGTTTCCAGCTACATGAGGATCGATTCACGAAAACCGAAAGCCGCCGCCCTTTCCGCCGCTCTGACCGTGGCACTTTTGGCGGGCGCCGGTGCAACTGATGCCCACGCCGCAACACTGTCCGATACGGTTGGATCTACGCCGTCCGAGACGACGCTGGTACAGCCCGTTGACTATCGCGGCGATGGTTATGGTTCCATGCAGGAGTGGAACGCCTCGATGGAGGCCAAGCGCGATTCCCTGGAGATGCGCGCTCAGATCATCATGAACATGTACGGTGACTATGCCACCGATGACGAGCGCGCTGTGCTGCAGGGTTGCATCGACGGCGCGGGTAGCCTGTTGACGATGGGGGAGGTCGACGCCAAGTCGACCGAGCTCGATGAGCTGCGCACTGCGCTTGAGGATGCCAAGCGCGAAGCGCTCGAGGCTGCCGCCGAGGCGGAGGCTGCCGAGGCCGTCCAAGCTTCGTACTACAACGCCGGTTACACTCCGTCCTACGCGTCTGCCGCGTCCTACGCGAACGGATCGGGCCTGACGCGCTCTGCGGGTGTCAATAACTACAACGGGCGCCGCGAGACCTATTACAGCAGCAATGTGCTTTATCACTATCGCACGGGCGAATGGACTCAGGATTCTGAGGGCTTCTGGCGCGATTCCGACGGCTATTACGTTGTTGCCGCGGGCGATATGGCCCAGGGCTCGACCTTTACGGGCTCCAAGGGCGATTGCAAGGTCTATGACTCCGGCTGCGCTGCCGGAACCACCGACTACTACACCGGTTGGTAATTTTTCTGCATCACGGATATTTGGCGGACGGGCGTCCTTACCGAGCTTTAGGGCAACGTAAGGACGTCCGTTCTATGTATGCGTTTGAGTTAACAGAGCCCTTACCGTGGCGGTACGCTGGGCGTATGGATGCGGGGCACACTGGTTCTTGAGAAATAAGGTCTTTCTCTTGGAGGAAGTGGTCTTGTGAATGCTCGAGATATTGCCGTTGCCGCCGTCGCACTGACGTTTGGTTGCCTTGGTCCCACGGTCGCGCTCGTCGCGGGCATGCAGGGGACATGCGGGGCTGCTCCTATTGTGGTCGGCGCGCTGATCGCGGCCACGCTGCTGGGAAGCGCCGGTGTTGTCCTTTGTCGCGACGATGAGGACGAGGTGCCGGGGTCGCAGCTCTAACCGTTGTGAAGCTGATTTTGGCCAAAGATGAAAAAGGAAGCCGCCGCGAGGGGAGTGCCCCTTGCGGCGGCTTTGCCATTGGATCTGCTGGCTACAGTATGCCGAGCACTACCAGCTGCTTTCTATTTCGCGAATCCTCTGGTAGAGCCAATCGTTTTGCGGCACTTGGATATCGTGTTTGGCGGCCAGGCGGCAAATGGTGCCCGCGAACTCCTCGACTTCGGTTTTTCGTTGTGCGATGCGGTCCTGCGCCATCGAGGGCATACCGGCGAGGTCGATTCCCTCGATGAGGTGCACCATTTGCGTCAGGTCTGCCTCGGTCAGCTCAACGCCCTCGGCGTTGGCAACCGCAAGCGTCTCGCGCATGGCGGAGACAAAACAGCGGCGCTGCTCGGAGCCCGGCTCCGTGGCGCTTCCGTAGGTCCCGCCGTAGGCCATGCAGGTCTGGTTGATGCCGTCGTTGAGCATGAGTTTGGCCCACATGCGGTGCGCAATGTCGCTCTCGACGGTATGGGCGATGCCGCAGCGCGTATAGAGCTCGTCGATGGCGGTAACGGTTGCGGGCTTGGTGCCCGCTGCCGCGCCAAAGCGAATCTCGCCCGCATTGGTAAAGGTGAGCTCTCCGTTGAGGAACACGGCGTCCATGCCTTGGCAGATACCCAGGACGGTGTGCTCCCAGCCAAAGCGCTCGGCAATCTTTTGCTCGCTCGTAATGCCGTTGCACAGCGAGGCGATGAGCGTGTTGGGTCCCACGACACGCTCCATAGTCTTGAGTGCTTGGTCGAGACCGGTGGTCTTGACCGTCAGGATGACCAGATCGGCGGGCGCTGCCTCGCTGGCGCGGACGGACGTGAGATCGCAAGGCTTTCCGTTGACGGTGAGCACATCGCCCGCGTGACGCTCAAAACGGGCGTCATCCATAACGTATTCGACGGCGTCATTGCCGAGGGCCTTGGCAATCATGCTGCCGTAGAGCAGGCCGACGCCGCCCTTGCCGATAAAGGCGACCTTGTTGATCTGCATGTGAATCATCTCCTCATATAAAAGGCGCCCGCGTAAGGGGCGCCTGATGGATTGTATGCTGCCGGGGTGATTGATGGGTGCGCGGGGCGGCTGTTATAAAAAAGAAACGTTTGCCTGGACGTTACACTGCGGGGCAGACCGCAAAGACGCGGGCGGGGTATCCGACGCCATCGCGGACCTTGGGGAAGGTGCAGAAGATGACGGCGCTCGTGGCTGGAAGCTCGTTTAGATGGTCCATGACTTCGATCTGATAGCGGTCGACCGAGAGGATGTATTGCTCGCCGGGGTAGGGGTAGGCGTCCTCGCGTGTGGTGATGGTCGCCGGATCGGTATCTGCGGACTCGTGTCCGATGGCGCCGATATTGCGTTCCTCTACAAGCCATTTGATAGCATCGAGGTCCCAGCCGGGGTAGTGGGGCTGGCCGTCCTCGTCCTTGTTTTCCAGATCGGCGAGCTTGGACCAGTCGGAGCGGAAGGCGACGAAAGCGTCCTCGGGAATACGACCGTGCTCGTCCTCCCAGGCTTTGAGGTCCTCGATGGTCAGGATAAAGTCGGGATTTGCGGCGCACTCCTCGTGCTTGTCGATCACGCAGAGCGGATGCATAAACTCGATGGGTTCAATCTCTCCAAGGGAACGACCCTCAACATGGAAATGCCGCGGTGCATCGACGTGGGTGCCGTATTGCGAGGCGACCGAATACTGAAAGCAGCGCATGGGCGCGAGCATGTTCCCGGGCGTGTCGGGCAGATAATCGAAGAGCTTGGTGGACTCGAACGGCTTAAAGCCAAACCAGTGCGGGGTGTCGCACGAGAGCGTGTGGGTGAGGTCGACCCAGCGATAATCGGTGGTCTTGAGCTGGGAGGCGAGGTTCCAAAGGTCGAGCGCGGGCATGGCGGGCTCCTTTCATCGGGCTTTTTGCTGATGTTAAAGCGGCGCCGTGACGGCTCGATTTCTACTACGTTACGATACGTTCTCGATTGCGATTCCAATGTGTTTCGATGGCGTGGCCGTTGTGTTTCGCCTCATTAGGGCTTCGATGGGAGGGGAGGGGCCGTGCAATATCGCGTTGACCCCAAAAGCGGCAACCGTATCTCGGCGTTGGGGCTGGGCTGCATGAGGTTTCCCGGTGCGCCGGGACGCCCGGATGCGAAGACAGCCGACGCCATCATCTCCCGTGCGGTGGAGCAGGGGATTAACTACCTGGACACGGCCTATCTCTATCCCGGCAACGAGGCTTGTGTGGGTGCGTCGCTTGAGCGCCTGGGCTTGCGCGACCAGGTTTTGCTCGCAACCAAGCTGCCGCATGCTTCGTGCAAATGCGCGGAGGATTTCGACCGGTTCTTCGACGAGCAACTGCGCCGCCTGCGGACCGACCATATCGACTATTACCTCATGCACAACATTACCTCGCCCGCCCAGTGGGAACGTGCGGTGGCGTTGGGCATTGAGGACTGGATCGCGTGTCAAAAGGCGGCGGGGCGCATTCGCCAGATTGGTTTTTCGTACCACGGCAGCGCGGTGGATTTCCTGACGATGCTTGACGCATATGACTGGGATTTTTGCCAGATACAGTACAACTATGCCGGCGAGCGTTACCAAGCGGGAACGGCAGGACTCATGGCGGCTGCGGAGCGCGGGCTCGCGGTGTTTGTGATGGAGCCGCTGCTGGGCGGGCGTTTAGCGGGCAAGCTGCCGCCACGGGCCCGCGCTGTGCTCGATAGTGCCCGTGACCCGCATTTGCGCACTCCTGCCGCCTGGGGTCTTTCGTGGGTGTGGAATCATCCTCAGGTGACGATGCTGCTTTCGGGTATGACCGATATCGCGCAGGTGGATGAGAATTCGTCACTGGCAGACCTCGCGTTGCCGAATTCGATGACTGCCAACCAGCTCGACACGATTGCGCGCGTGTTGATGGAGTTTGAGAAATCGAACCGTGTGCCCTGCACGGGATGCGGCTACTGCATGCCATGCCCCAAGGGTATCAACATTCCCGGCTGCTTTGCCGCCTACAACGCGAGCTATGCGCACAGCTGGTTTACGGGGCTGTCGCAATACTTTACGGCGAGTGCGGTGCGCACGAGCGAGCCCAAGCTGGTGAGCAGCTGCGTCAAGTGCGGCAAATGCGCGCGTCACTGCCCGCAGCACATCGATATTCCCGAGCGTCTCGATGACGTGCGCCGACGTTTCCAGCCTGGCTCCGTAACGGCCGCACTTAAAGCCTTTTGCAAAACGCGCTCCTCATGACCCTTTTATAACTTGCGGTGGAATAGTTCCTGTTTGCGGCAGAATAGGGGCCAAACAGGAACTATTCCACCGCAACTGAAGGGGGCTGTCGTGGGCCATCGGGATTCATGGGATGATTCGCGTGAGGTTCGTTGGGGCATTTTGGGCGCTGGGCACATTTCTCATCGATTTGCATCGTCGCTCAAGAAGGTCGACGGGGCACGGCTGGTGGCTGCGGCCGGCCGCACTCCTGCACATGTCGAGGAATTTTGCCGAGCGTTTTCGATTGATGCTGCGCATGGCCATGCCTCGGTCGACGATAACGGCGATGCGGCTTATGACGCGCTGATTGCCGACCCCGATGTCGACGCAATTTACTTGGCTCTTCCGCATGGCATGCATACGCGTTGGGCCTGTCGCGCGCTGTGCGCCGGAAAGGCCGTGCTGTGCGAAAAGCCGGCCGTTTTGAGTGAGGAAGAGGCTCTCTCGATTGCCTCCACCTCTCGCGAGCGCGGCGTGCTGTTTATGGAGGCGATGAAGAATCGGTTTTGCCCGATGCGCACTCGCGTGAAGGACTTGCTTGCGTCGGGTGAGCTTGGCCGTATTGTCTCGATTGAAAGCGTGCAAAAGCTCGATTACGGCGAGTCTCCTTCAGACTATCTGCTTGATCCGTTGCAGGGCGGCTGTCTATATGACATGGGCTGCTATGCAGTCGGTTGGTTTGAGGATTTGCTCGCGGGCGCTTGCGAGGTTTCGTCTCGTGAAGTTCGCTGGCGTGACGTATCGGGCGGCCGCGTCGATTGGGCCGACGAGATCCATATGAGCGTCGACGGTATACCCATTCATATGGTGTGCGACGGCAAAGCAACATATGAAAGCCGCTTAACGATTGCCTGTGAGCGGGGCTCGTTGGAAATCGAGCGGCTCCATCGCCCCGAGCTCGCTCATGTGAAGTATTCCGACGGTCGGATACTCGAAATCGATGCACCATTTGAGGTCGATGATTTTTACGGTGAGGCGTCGCATGCGACGCAGCTCATTCAGGCGGGGAAACTCGAAAGCCCCATCATGTCCCTAGCCGCCACACAGCGCTGTGCGCACATCATCGATGCGATTCGCTTGAAACTTTAGGGCGTGGGGGCATGGCGCCAGCGCTTGGAATGCCTGGAGGCCTTTGCTCCTGATGCCCCTTTTATAACTTGCGGTGGAATACGGTCTGCTTGCGCCAAAATAGGGCACCAATAGACCGTATTTCACCGCAACTGATGAAGAGGGAGCTGGAGATGCTGACGATTGGGTGCCATCTTTCGACGACGAAGGGCTATCGGGCAATGGGGGAGACGGCGTTGTCCATTGGCGCCAATACCTTTGCATTCTTTACGCGCAACCCGCGCGGTGGCAAGGCAAAAGACCTTGACATGGATGACGTGGCGGCTCTGCGCGAGCTTATGGCGCAAAACGACTTTGGACCGCTGGTGGCGCATGCCCCGTATACCTATAACCCCTGCTCCGCTAAGGAGCGGGCGCGCGAGTTTGCCTTGGAGGCTATGGCGGAAGATTTGCAGCGTCTGGAAGCGCTGCCCGGCAACTACTACAACTTCCATCCCGGTGCGCATGTGGGACAGGGCTCCGACGTCGGCATTCAGATGATTGTCGACACGCTGTGCCAGGTGATGTTTGAGGGGCAGCAGACGACGGTATTACTCGAGACCATGGCAGGAAAGGGCACCGAGGTGGGCCGTAGCTTTGAAGAACTGGCGTGCATTATCGAGGGCGTTGCCGCCAAGCGCCCAGAGCTGTCCGAAAAGCTGGGCGTTTGTTTGGACACCTGCCATGTGAGCGATGCCGGCTACGACATCATCCATGATCTGGACGACGTACTCGACGAGTTCGACCGCGTGGTGGGTATCGATCGCTTACATGCCGTACACATCAACGATTCGAAGAACCCTTGTGGCGCCCATAAAGATCGTCACGAGTGCATCGGCAAGGGATACCTTGGCAGCGAGGAATTTGGTGGCGGTATGCAGGTTATGCAGAATATTGTATCGAATGACCGTTTGCGTTCGCTGCCGTTTATTTTGGAGACTCCGAACGAACTTGCAGGTTATGCAGCTGAAATTAGACTATTAAGGTCATTGCAGCAGTAATGACTGTTACAAAGTGGAGTGTTCCATTCACGTTATGGGTTTGTTTCAATCAGTTTTCTCATTGCAGATTCGTAATTCCGGGTGCATAATAGCCAACAGTTTTTGCAGACCTCTGAATCAAACGAGGTCACCGGAAGGAGACTGATTATGAAGCTGAAGAAGCTTGGCGCATTTGCCGCCACAGGCGCCATGGCGCTCGCCCTCGCACTGACGGGCTGCGGCTCGTCCAACGCCACCTCTGGTTCCGATGCCGGTTCCAGCAGCTCTGATGACGTGAAGGTCGAGAAGGTCGACGGCTCCAAGGAGTACGCGCTCGTCAAGGACGGTACACTGACCGTCGGCACCTCTGCCGAGTACGCTCCGTTTGAGTACAAGGATGACAACGGCGATTATCAGGGCTTTGACCTTGAGCTCATCAAGGCTATCGGTGACAAGCTGGGCCTGGATGTCGAGTATGTCAACAATGACTTTGACACGCTGGTTCCGGGCGTCGCTTCGGGCGCCAAGTATGACGTTTCCATCGCGGCTATCACCGACACGCCCGAGCGTGAGAAGGAAGTCACTTTCTCTGATTCCTATTACATGGACGATCAGGCTATCGTGACCAAGGTCGATAACACCGACATCACGGCCGACAACTACAGCGAGAAGCTCAACAACGCTGACGCTACCATCATCGTCCAGTCTGGCTCGACCGCCGAGGCCTTTGCCCAGGAGAACTTCCCCAAGGCCAAGATCGTCCCCTACAAGGACGCTACCGAGTGCTTCAGCGCCCTGCAGTCCGATAAGGGCGACGCCGTAGTCACCAACCGCTCCGTTGCCAGCCAGCTGACCGCCGAGCAGTTCAACACCTGCCAGACCATCAAGCAGATCAGCACCGGCGAGGAGTACGCCATCGCCATCAACCAGGGCAACACCAAGCTCAAGGACGACATCAACCAGGCCATCAAGGACCTGACTGATGACGGTACCGTTGACGCCCTCATGGCTAAGTACAACATCAAGTAAAATAGCTACTTGATTGCGCGCGGGCCCTTTCCGTTTTGGCGGAGAGGGCCTTTGCGCTTCTCTTGACGGAGAGCTTTTCCGTCTCGTTTTGCCGGCAACTTCTACGATAGGAGCCACCTTGTCTCGACTGAACAAAGGGGCCGCGGAGCAGCGTTTTCCACTGCCCTCGATGCTCCAAAAGCTGGCCTGTGCCCTGGCTGTGGCGCTCGCCCTGGTATGCGCGGGGGCGTGCGTGCCCACGACCGCCCAGGCGCTTGAGACCGCAAAGATTACCGCCCGACCCAATACCGGTTCGGGTAGCGATGTGGTCGGCGGCACCGAGACGCGCATCACTTGGGAAGTTCAGGCCGATGCCGACGAGGAGCTGAGCGGTCTTTCGCTGACGTTTGTCGACGGCACGACGTTTGGTACCGATGACACGCGATTGACGATGCTCTCGGGCGAGGACCTCATGGATCGTACGCCCTTGAAGCCCACGTGCAAGGCTGACGGCCAGACGCTCAAGATTGACTTTGGCGAGACGGCGCCTGCCGGCGGTTTTTTCCGTGTCGAGGTTTACGGTGTGACGTTTCCCGTCGAGGGCGGCGATGAGGCCTTTAGCGGCACCTATACGCTCGCCGGCGGTTCGACCAAGAAGATTTCCAAGATTCCTCCCGTCGAGATTAAGGGCGTGACGGCATTCGATAACTTCCTGGCCGACCTTAAGGAGCAGCCGTGGGTCGAGGCCTGGAACTCCAATATGTTTCTGCGCCTGTTCTTAAACCCGGTCATTTTGGTCCAAAGCCTGCCGATCGTCTTTAAGGGCTTCCTCATGTCGCTCTCGATCGTGCTCGTGGCGTTTCCGCTGGCAATCCCCTTTGGCTTTGCCTTGTCGCTCATGCGCATCTCCAAGTCGCGCATCCTGCGTTGCCTTGCCGGCATCTATGTGAATATCATTCGCGGTACGCCGGCGTTCCTGCAGATCTATATCGCGTTCTTCGGTCTGCCGTTGGCCGGCGTCAAGGTGGACGACTATGTCTTGGGCGTCATCGTCATGGCCATGAACTCGTCTGCGTACCTGTGCGAGATCTTCCGTGCCGGTATTCAATCGATCCCCAAGGGCCAAAACGAGGCTGCTCGCTCTCTGGGCATGAATGCCTTCCAGACGCTGCTCTACGTTATGATTCCGCAGACGTTCCGCAATGTTTTGCCTACGCTGACCAGCGAGTTTATCTTGCTTTACAAGGATACGTCGCTGCTTGCCGCCGTGGGTGTGGTCGAGATCGTCATGAACGCCCGTACCATCGTGGCCACGACGGGCTCCATTACACCGTACGTGGTTGCCGCCCTGTTCTATCTGGTCATCACCCTGCCGCTTGCGCGCTTGGTGAGCGGTCTTGAGGCGAGACTGCTGGGTACGGCCGAAACCAAAAAGAAGCGTCCCACCAAGAGCGCCGGGCAGGTTGTCGCGACGCCTGCCGATCACATCGCCGGTCTGTAAGGAGGTCCTATCATGAGCGAAACCAATAACTCGAACGAGGTCGTCGTCAGCATCAAGAACCTCCAGAAGGCCTTTGGCGATAACGTGGTCCTGCGCGATATCGATCTGGATGTGCACAAGGGCGAGGTCGTCGTAGTCCTGGGTCCTTCGGGCTCGGGCAAGTCGACGATGCTTCGCTGCATCAATCGTCTGGAGCATCCCACGAGCGGCTCGATTGTCGTTGAGGGCGTGGACGTGTGCGCCAAGGGCGTTGACCTCAATAAGGTGCGTACGCACTTGGGCATGGTGTTCCAGCAGTTCAATTTGTTCCCGCACCTGTCAGTCAAAAAGAACGTCATGCTCGCGCAGCAGAAGGTGCTCAAGCGCAGCAAGGAAGAGGCCGAGAAGATTGCCGTCGAGGAGCTGACCAAGGTCGGTCTTGCCGAGCGTATCGACTTTATGCCGAGCCAGCTCTCGGGCGGCCAGCAGCAGCGCGTTGCCATCGCCCGCGCCCTGTCGATGAACCCTCACGTTATGCTCTTTGACGAGGCCACGTCGGCACTCGATCCCGAGCTGGTTCGCGACGTTCTGGGTGTCATGCGCGACCTGGCACGCGACGGTATGACCATGATCGTCGTGACGCACGAGATGGGCTTTGCCCGCGACGTCGCCGACCGCGTCGTCTTTATGGACGGCGGCGTCATTGTGGAAGAGGGTACGCCGAGCGAGGTCTTCGACCACCCCAAGAGCGAGCGTACCAAGGCGTTCTTGGGCAATATCTCGTAGCCGGTTGGTGTAACTGCCGTTATAAAAGAGCGGGGGCTGGACTTGAATCCAGCCCCCGCTCTTTTGTAGGGATAAGGATGCGCTTTGATGCAGACTCTTTTGGAGGTCCTGGGCTCGTTACGCGAGCTCGGCTCCGAGGGCCTTGCAAGCGGTCTCGCCCTCATCGTCGGGCGCATCGTAGCAAATGACGGAATCGACGACGTTAACACCCGCCTCGTCGGCGTCGGCCTTCCAGTTGTCCATCCACTCGCCCTCGGCCCACGAATAGGAGCCAAAGAGGACGACCTTCTTGTCGCCGAGAGTCTCCTTGACCTCGTCCCACATCGGCTGGAACTCATCGTACTCGAGTTCCTCGGAGCCCATGGCGGGGCAGCCGAAGGCAATGGCGTCATAGCTGGCGGCCTTGTCTGCGGAGAAGTCGGCGCAGGAGATGACCTCTACCTCGGCGCCCGCGGACGTGGCGCCTTCGGAGACGAGGTTTGCCATGGCCTCGGTGTTGCCCGTGCCGCTCCAGTAGACGACGGCGATCTTGCTCATGTTGAGTCCTTTCAGTTGTGCGGCAGGTTGCCGCGGCTTCTATGTTCTATCGGGTTGCCTGGGCAAGTTGCGCCAAGCTGCAGCCCTGCTGATAGACAAAGGTGAGGTATTGAGTGCAAGCGCGGTAGGCGTCAAACATCGCAAGCGCTTGCTCGACATTCGTGTAGACCTTCCAGGCCCCAAAGACCTTGTAGTTCTCGCCGCGCTGGACGATAAACTCGTGCACGTCGTCGTAGGGATATCCAAGGAAGTAGCCTATTTCGTGCGGAAACTCGCAGGTGCAGTCGTTGCTGCAGCTAGCTTGCTGGGGTAGTGCGCATCGAGTCTGGCTACAAGCGCATTCCGCGACGTTATTGCTCGCGAGCGTGATGCGTGATGCCAAATGCACAAGGCATGTCGAAAGGTCTCTCGTGTCGTAGCCTTCCGAGGCGAGCGCTGTTTGGGCGCGAGGGTCTGCGAAATAGGTGGCGAGGCTTTTGGCTCGGTACACGTACACGAGTGCTCCGCAGGGCCGCCAGACCAAAACACTCAGGTGGATGCCGAGCGGGTCAAGCTCGCGATTGCACTGGGCGATAACGTTGAGCAGGCGTGCTCGACGTTCTGCGATGGTTTCGGTTGTGGTCGAGCCGTTCCCGTGGGCGTAGGTGCCTGGATAGGTAAAGAGCGATGCCGGCTTGATGCCCGCGAGCGTGGGAGAGCAGTTGCGCACGACCGCTGCCTGAAACGTTGGGATATCTATGGTTCGAGTCACGGCGCTCCTTACGGATCTAAACTGTTAGCCTAGGAAAACTTATACACGAAAGTAAGCCATGGTCAACAAAAAAGTTTGAAGAGGGAAACTAATTGACCGAACAGACATGATTTTGGGTTAAGATGGGGACACCCCATGGGGGTATCTAGATAGTGCTACTTGAAAGGGGAGCGCATGAGTGACTTGCTCAACCCTGCGAATCTCATCGTGCTGGCCGTCATTGCCGTCGGCATGTTTTTTGGACTGCGTCGCATTGCCGCTTCGACACACGGGAAGAGTTGCTGCAGCGATGGCGCGCGCGGCAAGAAGGCCAAAAAGGTTGTTGTGGTGGATACCGATGCGTCACACTATCCCTATAGCGATGAGCTGCTCATCGGCGGCATGAGCTGTGACGGCTGCGCTCAGAACGTAGCCAATGCCCTCAATGCGCTGGATGGCGTGTGGGCAACGGTGACGTATGCGGACCACACGGCACGCGTGCGCTCTAGGCAGCCGGTTGATCGTGGTGTCCTCGAGACGGCCGTGAAAGACGCGGGCTACTACGTCATGACGCTGTAAGCGCCGCCCTGGATGCGCTTCCTTGGCTAGGCTCGTCCGCGCAGTTCGATGTCTTGGATGTCGTCGAAGTTGATGGCGATGTCTTTGAGCTTGAGCAACTTGAAAGCGGGGAGTACCTCATCGAGGATGCCGGTGCGGCTACGATAGCCGTACGTATCGTAATAGGTGACACGAACTAAATCGCCACGTTTGAGACCCTCGAGCTTATGTGAAAGCTCGAGGGCTTTTTCTTCTGTCAATTCGCACTTGGGCTCAACGGTGATCTCCTGCTTGCGCACGAGTTCGTAGTATCCCGTCAACGCGGCAAAGGGCATAAACTGTGCGGCGCGGTTGGCGCGCACGGCGCCGTTGGCGGTGAGGTTGGGGTCGGCGGCGCGGCGTCTTCCCTCGGGGTCCGCCAAGCGCTCGAAGGCGGTCGGCGGCCTCATGGGCTGCTGTTTGGGTTTAGGCACGATGCCCTCCAACCTGATCGTTGCGTTCGCGCGCGGTGGCGCCGGCGGTAAAGCTCAATCCCTTGACCAGGGCGTTTTTGCCGTATTTGCCTTTAACGGCCAACACAGCACGCGCCAGGTCGCGCTCGCGCTCATCGGCCTCGACATCGCTAAACAGATCGATGGTGGCGAACTCCTCGGGCATGAGGTTGCCAAAGCCCAGATTGATGCGCTTAACCGGTCGCTTGGGGTCGACCGTTTGCGCCCACAGCTCATCGAAATACCCCATGATCTTCTTAAACGAATTCGTGCGCTCGGGCAGCTTGCGGGATGCATTGGAATGCGCAAAGAGCGCGGCATAGCCACCGCGCGGTTTGCCGCCATGCTCTCCCACAAAGATGCCGTCGATCGCCTGCGCCTCTCGCACCAAACGCCGGCGTTCGTCATCGCGTTGGACGGGCTTGGGCGCGCGGGGCGCGAGTTCGGGGCTGTCGGTCGCTGCGGGCTCGATGCCCGAGGTGCTCGAGCGCAGGTGCCCACAGCCGTCTATATACTGCGCCGTGCCGCTGGCGTCGAGCCGGCGTATGTCGGCGCGTTCGCTCGCATAGCCTACAAAGAGCGAGATGCTGTCGCACACCACGTGCTTGTCGATTAAGTCCAGCACAGCGGCATCGACCATCTCGCGCAAGACGGTGTAAGCCTGCTCGTAGGCATAGCCCTTCGAGAGCACCTGTCCCGTGGTGGTTGAGGTCGCTTGCGGACGATAGGCCTGGATGTCGGCGATGGTTGTCGGCTCGCGACCGAAGGCATGGTCGATGAGATACTCGGCATTGACGCCGAGCTCGTCGTAGAGCAGGTTTTCGTCGAGCGCGGCGACCCCCATCAGGTCGTAGACACCGTATTTCTCGAGGCGGGCCGCCACGCCGGGGCCGATGCCCCAGATGTCGGTGATGGGACGGTGCGGCCAGATCTCCTTGCGGAAGGTTTCGTCGTCGAGTACGCCGATGCGGCTGGCTACGTGCTTGGCGGTGATGTCGAGCGCCACCTTGGCCTGAAATAGGTTGGGGCCGATGCCAACCGTCGCTGTGATGCCGGTGCGCCCCAGGACCTCGTCGCGCAGCATGCAGGCGAAGCCTTCGGCATCGGTGTGGTAGAGGTCCAGATAGGGCGTTACGTCGATAAAGCACTCGTCGATCGAGTAGACGTGCACGTCCTGTGGGCTGACGTATTCAAGGTAAATGCCGTAGATCTGCGCCGATACCTCCATGTAGTGCTGCATGCGCGGCACGGCCTTGATGTAGTCGATGCCACCGGGGATCTCGAACAGTCGACAGCGGTTGTGAATCCCTAAGTCCTTCATGGCCTGCGTGATAGCGAGGCAGATGGTCGTGCGTCCGCGCGATTCGTCGGCAACAACCAGGTTGGTGGTGAGCGGATCGAGTCCACGGTCGACGCATTCGACGCTGGCGTAAAACGTCTTGAGGTCGATGCAGATATAGGTGTGCTGCTCGTGCGCCATCCGTGCCCCTCTATCAAACACATGTTCCTATCGAATACCTGTTCGATAATACCCGCTCGACCGGACACCGTCAAAACGTGCCAAAAAGGGACAGGTTTATTCTGGTCGGTAAAACGCTTGACCTGCCAAAACAAACCTGTCCCTTTTTGGTCGGTTTTTAACGCAGCCCTAAAGAGCGCGAAACAGCTCGGAAAAGCTCGCTTCGTAGCATGAGCCTAACGATCGATACCACCATAAAGCACGGAAGGGTTGTGGGGATGATGGTCAACTATGGGTTTGGTATGCCGACGCGCTTGGTTGCGGATGGGGATGTGGCTCGCTGGTGTGGACGATTGGTCGCCCACTACGGTGGCACCAAGGCGCTGGTCGTGCTGGGAGGCGACAAGCACACGCGTGATGAGCTCGTTTCGGCGGCGCTGGGCTCGCTCGATCGCGCCCTGCTCGAGCGCGTGCTTTTCCGCTGCGGTTTGGTCGGGGGCGACGGGGGAGACGAGCTGATCGACGAAGCCGTGGCCCTGGCGACCGACGAAGGCGTGGACTTTGTCCTGGCGATCGGCGATGCCGATACGGCCGGCTTTGCGCGCGAGCTCGCCCGTCGTATGGCGGCGCTCGATGCCGGTGAGGACGGCTTTGTGCCTTATGGATGCATCGTCTCCGAGGGAAAAGTGCCCGCCGTTGTGGGTGCCGGCGAGGTTCCCGTTTTCGCCATTATCGCGCCCGAACTGCTGGAGGGCATTGGGTCTCCTCTGCGTGAGTTGCTCGGCAGCGTGTGCGCCGCGGCCTAATATTTACCATAAAGGGATAGGTTCTATTTGATTGGTAAAGCGTTTGACCTGCCAAAACAAACCTGTCCCTTTTTGGCCGGTCGCCGTTTGGGGGCCGATTGGCAACGCTCGCTGATTATGGTCTTGACCTGCGCTAGAATAGTGGCATCTGAATGTCCGGGCGCATGGAGGCGTGCGCCCGTATGCTGAGGAGGACTTTATGGCAACTGTTGCCGCACCCATCGACGCTACGTCGACTGCCGCTTGGAAGGCGCTCGAGGCCCATCAGGAGAAGCTCGAGGCCGAGGGCATCGACCTCAAGGCCTGGTTCGCCGCTGACGCCGACCGCGTGAATAAGTTGAGCTTTGACGCCGGCGACCTTCACTTCGATCTGTCCAAGAACCTGGTGACCGATGAGACCGTCAAGCTGCTGTGCGATCTTGCCCGCGAGGTGAAGCTCGAGGAGCGCCGCGACGCCATGTTCTCCGGCGAGCACATCAACACCACCGAGGACCGCGCCGTCCTGCACACCGCGCTTCGCCGTCCGGCAAGCGAGAAGGGTCAGCTCATCGTTGACGGCCAGGACGTCGTCGCCGACGTGCACGAGGTCCTCGACCGCATGTATGCCTTCGCCGAGCGCGTGCGCTCCGGTGAGTGGAAGGGCGTTACCGGCAAGAAGATCGAGCACCTGGTGTCCATCGGCATCGGCGGCTCCGACCTGGGCCCGGTCATGGCCTACGAGGCCCTGCGTCCGTACGCCGACGCCGGTATCGACTGCCGCTACATCTCCAACATCGACCCCAACGATCAGGCCGAGAAGCTCAAGGGTCTGGACCCCGAGACCACGCTCGTGATCATCGTCTCCAAGACCTTCACCACGCTTGAGACCCTCACCAACGCCCGCGAGGTCAAGACCTGGATGCTCGAGCAGCTCAAGGCCCAGGGCGCTATCGACGGTTCCGATGAGCAGAACGCCGAGGCCGTGGCCAAGCACTTTGTCGCCGTTTCCACCGCACTCGAGAAGGTCGAGGCCTTCGGCATCGACCCCGCTAACGCTTTTGGTTTCTGGAACTGGGTCGGCGGCCGTTACTCTGTTGACTCTGCTGTGGGTCTGTCGCTGATCGTCGTGCTCGGCCCCGAGCGCTTCCAGCAGTTCCTCGAGGGCTTCCATGCTATCGACGAGTACTTCTGCAACACGCCGCTCGAGAACAACGCCGTCGCGCTGATGGGCTTGTTCAACGTCTGGTACGTCAACTTCTTCGGTTCCAAGAGCCACGCCGTGCTGCCGTACTGCCAGTACCTGCACCGTTTCCCGGCCTACCTGCAGCAGCTCACCATGGAGTCCAACGGCAAGCACGTCCGCTGGGACGGCAGCGCCGTGACCTCCGACACCGGTGAGATCTTCTGGGGCGAGCCCGGCACCAACGGCCAGCATGCCTTCTACCAGCTGCTGCACCAGGGCACCGTGGTGGTCCCGGCCGACTTTATCGCTTTCGCCAACACTGCCAACCCCGCAACCGACAGCGGTCAGGACGTGCACGAGCTGTTCCTGGGCAACTTCCTGGCCCAGACCAAGGCGCTCGCCTTTGGTAAGACAGCCGATGAGGTGCGCGCCGAGGGCACGCCCGAGCAGATCGTTCCGGCCCGCTGCTTTGAGGGCAACCGTCCGACGACCTCGATCTTCGGCGACACGCTGACCCCGTTCGCGCTCGGCGAGCTCATCGCCCTGTACGAGCACATCACGTTTGTCGAGGGCACGGTCTGGGGCATCGACTCCTACGACCAGTGGGGCGTTGAGCTGGGCAAGCAGCTTGCCAAGCAGATCACCCCTGCCTTCCACGACGACGCCGCCAAGGCCGAGCAGGACGCTTCGACCCAGGCGCTCATCGAGTTCTATCGCGCTCACCGCAAGTAGTTTTGCCGCTGAGTTAGCTTATGGCTGAAAGGGGCCCGCATCCGTTGGGATGCGGGCCCCTTTGCTGTTTGGATGGGGCAAGTCGCATCGAGAGGGCATGTGGGGCTGCCATGCCTCAGGATACTGTGCGGCGTTGGTGATATACTTCTACGGCTGATTTCATACCACTTACCGGAAGGTAGGTGAGCGCCATGCTTTATGGGCGTACATTGAACGTGGTTTTTCGCGCGAAACCACGAATCGATTGCCGGTCCTAAATAGGGAGGTTCAGGATGACCCTTGCCAAGCCCATCAATAAGTACATTGACTATATCGACGCGCCTGAGGACACGTTTGAACAGTATGTCGAGAAGGCGCTGAAGTACGATTTCCGTTGCGTGTTTGCGAATCTGCAGGAGTATGCGACAGGTCGCGCCATGCTCGAGGGTTCTGACATCATCCTTGCCGGCGCTATCGACTTTCCTCAGGGTACGATGACGCTCGAGGAAAAGCTCGCGAGGTTCGAAGAATATGCCGCATGTGGCTTCACCGAGATCGATTACGTGTTGAACCAGGAATCGGTCGAGAACCGTGACTTTGACGCCATCGAGCACGAGATGACCGCAATCGCCGATTTTTGCCGCGAGCGCGGTATCACCGATAAGGTAATCGTCGAGATGTGCAAACTGGACGGCGACGATGCCGCCAAGCGTCGCGTGTGCGAAATTGCCCTTGAGGCTAAGCCGGGCTTTCTTAAGACGTCGACCGGCAGAAGCTTTGGCGGCGCCAAGCTTCAAGACGTGCAGCTGATGCGCGAGGTGCTTGGCGACGCTGTGGCAATCAAGGCGGCGGGCGGCATCCATAACTACGAGGAGGCCCTTGCGTTTATCGAGGCGGGCGCCAGCGCGTTGGGCGCCTCGGCGGGCATCGCAATCGTCGAGGGCGCGCCGGAAGACGAGCGCTGCTACTGGTGAATTCGACCTGGACGCTTTGGGCTTCGGGGAGCTCTGTGTAGAGCGGGTGGTCCTCGAGCCTAAAGCGCTCGACCTGCTGGGGAGCGCGGCCGCGGACGAACAGCCAAGAGCGGTCGACGGGCGTTGCCATGAGCGTACTGGGCAGCACGTCGGCACGCTCGGAAAAGACGCGGGCGCTCTCGGGGTCCTGAAAGGCTAGTACGAGCTGCGTGTCGCAGTTGCCCATGATGGAGCGAGCGCGCGCCTCGCCATAGAGCGCATCGAGCTGGTTTGTTGACTGCAGCAATAGGGTTGCCCAGATCTCGCGGCTGCGGATGATGGACAGAACGTTATCGATTTGCGGCATCTGCAGGTTGGCAAAGTCGTCGAGCATAAATCGAACCGGTATCGCAAGGCGACCGTCGGGCTGCGCGTCGGCGTAGCGGATGAGTCCCGCGAAGGCCTGCGTTACAAACAGGTTGGTGAGTGGATCGAGGCTACGGTCGAGATCGCTGACGGTGACGAAGAGCGCTCGACGCTCGCATCCCAGAGCCGCGAAATCGATCTGATTCGCATCGGTGTACAGACGGCGTGCACCATCAAAGCCCAGGCACATGACCTTTTCGGCAAGGATGCCCATGATGCTCGCATGCATCTTTTCGGCCGTGATGGTGGGGGAGTAGCGCCGCCAGAGCGAGAGCGCATAGCTTGTGGAGTCGGTGGTCTGCAGGTCGTTGAAGAGGCGTGCCGTGGCGCGGTCTTGGAGATGTTCGCAAAGGTCGATCACCGATGAAAACGTCTGCTCCTCCACGGGCAGCTGCTCACACACATAGGCGATCAGGCAGGAAAGCAGGTTGGCGGCCGCATGGTCCCAAAACGGCTGGGTTTGGTCCTCGACGGGACAGATGGCCTTGGCGACCGAGATGATGTCCTGTTGGTTGGGCTTGCCGTCTTTGGTGCGGCGGATGTGGTTGAGCGGGTTGTAGCCGCATTGCTCGACGTCCTTGGGCATGGTGGCCGTATCGTCAAGATCGGCAAAGTTGAGGCGCTGCACACGATAGCCGTGCGCGGCAAGCACGGGTCCGACTTCGCGGCAAAGCGTCCCTTTGGTGTCGAGCACGATATAGCTCGCATTCATCTGCAGCAGGTTGGGCTTAAGAACGTTGCGGGTCTTGCCGGCGCCCGAAGGCCCGATTACGAGCATATTGTTGTTGAGGCCCGTTTGACGCGTATCACACGAGAGTGCGTGGGCTTGCGCAAGGATGGTGGGGGCCGGGGCATGCAGGGCTGTGTTGAGGTTAGACATGGGCGGTCTCCTTGGTCGAGGTGAGAATGCCGTGGGCAAAGCCGAGCTCGACGGCGCGCTCGGCCGAAAGGTACGTATCCTTTGCCGTGAGTGTTTGGATACGCTTGGCCGAAAGGCTGCTTCGATCAGACAGGATTTGCGTCAGGGTCTTGCGGGTCTGCATGAGACGCCGGCTTGTTTCCTGGAGTGCTAGGGCCGAGCCCCCAGCTCCTTGCGGGATGAGCGGGTCGTGAATCATGAGTTCTGCATGGGGCGTCATACGGCGCTCGTTGCCACCCATGAAGATGATGGCGCCCATAGAGGCCGCAAACTCCAGGCAGACGGTGTGGATGGGGCACGGCGAGAGGCGCATGGTGTCGTAGATGGCGAGGCCGGCGCGCACGCTGCCGCCGGGGCTGGCAACAAAGACCGTGATGGGGGCCGTGGGGTCTGCGGCCTCGAGCAGACGAATCTGCTGGCACAGATCGTGTGCCATCGCACTGTTGATGTCGCCCACGACGGAAAGCTCACGTCGGGCGAGCATCTCGTCGTAGACGGAAGTGAGCGTTACGCCACGAGCCGACTCGCGCATCGTGAGCGGGCTGATGATGGGGTTCTGGGTGGTGTCCATGGGGACTCCTTTCTGAATGTAGTGGATCTGAGTGGGGCTATGCGTGCCCGTCTTTAAGCTTCGAAGGCACGCTCGAGCCTGCGTTCAAGCTCGGTAGCGGCCTTATGGCTCCCGGCATTAGCCAGCGCTTTGTCGAACGCGCCAAAGCGCAGCAGCGTGGCGATGGGCGCGGTGTAGGCAAGGTGCAGCTGGCGCTCGAGATCATCGGGAAATTCGTTGGGGCCGTAGCGCTTCAGGTAGAAGTGAACGATGCTTTGGCTCATCTCCCATTCATCGCGGTAGCGCTCGAACTGCCGCTGCTGGATATCGATAATCCGGACTGTCTGGGTGCGAAGGCCAACAGGCGCCAATGCTCGATAACCGTCGAAGAGACGATTGAGGCTGAGTATGCGGAGCATGTCGATAAGGGTGCGAACCGTCGTCGGGCCGGCCTGGAATCGGGCGGTTGCGCGGTTGTAACGTTCGCGGTCGAGCACCATGATGCTGGGTGGTCCCGATGGGTCTGCCGTATCGTCCTGCCCGCAGTTTGCCTGCTGGTGCCGCGCCTCCAAGGCGTTGAGACCCATGGCGAGGTCGTGAATGGGAAGCGTCAGAGCGTTTTGCAGATCGTATCGATGATCCATCAATGTCATCCGCGTCTCGTCGTCCATGTCGAGTCGCAACTTGGTATCGAGTGCCGTGATCATATGCGCTAGATGGCCCATGGTATACGGGCCGTCGGTCTTGCCGTGGGGTCCGAGATAAGGGTCGGTCAGCTCACGGACGGCCGAGTCGTCCATGATCTCGGCACAGCGATTCGCCGAAAACTCGTGGTTACTTAGAGCCTCGTCGATGGACAGCAAGGCGAAGTTTGCAATCGTGGCAGCGGCGAAGCTGGCGTCGTAGCCACCGTGTAGGGCGCGGTCGATGCGGGCCTGGAGGACGGTGCCGGCGGTTTGGGGATGGGTGTTCATGGCGTTTCCAATCTGTGATGTGCTTGCTTGCGAGTGATGTGCTGGGTGTCGTTGGTGATGTGCTTGCGGTTCTTGATGTGCTGGATTGGGTGCTATGGGGCCAATATGCTCGAAGGACGTTTGCCGGGTGATGGGCGTGCTCCGTGCTTAGACGGGACAGCTGACGTTAGCGAGCGCCTCGGGCGGTCTTGCTCCGTTATTTAGTTGTCGATAAAAGATGCTTGGTGTTCATATGCCGATCTTCTTTCTCTTACACGCTGAAAACTGAAACTGAATATGCTCGATCAAATGGTGACCAACGTTGCGGTCATCTTTAACTTAATCAGGCTCCAGCGATTTGGCAAGTATCTTTTTCAAAAATGTTCTTCGGGGGATGCTCGGCTCGGATATGATGGTGCGCGGCAAACTCAATGCAGGGAGGCATATATGGCAATCAAAGCCATCGCAATGGATATCGACGGTACGCTCACCAACGACCAGAAGGTGATTAGCCCGCGCACGCGCGAGAAACTGCTCGCGGCACAGGAGTCGGGCATCAAGCTCATCTTGGCTTCGGGCCGTCCTGCATGGGGCCTTCATGCCCTGGCCCAGGAGCTCGACCTTCAGAATCACGATGGCCTGCTCGTGGCCTTTAACGGCGCGCACGTTGTCGATGCCCAGACCGACGAGGTGCTGTTTGACCAGGCTATGCCGGTTGACGAGCTGCACCGCCTGCTCGACCACCTGCGCAACTTTGACGTGATCCCCATGATCTCGCTCGGTCGCGACCTGCATGTCGTGGACTCGTATCGCTGCATGATCACGTTGCCGGACGGTTCGCAGAAGAACATCGTCAAGTACGAGCGCGATGCGTGCGATCTTAAGATTCGCGAGGTCGAGAGCCTTCATGAGGTCGCGGATACTTACCCCGTAGACAAGCTGCTTACCGCGGGCGATCCGGCCTATCTGCAGGCACATCACGAGGAGATGTACGCGCCCTTTACCGAGACGCTTTCGGGCATGTTCACGGCAGATTGGTACTTTGAGTTTACGGCGCCTGGTATCGATAAGGCACGTGCGCTTCAGGGCGCTCTGCCCAAGCTTGGCATCGATGCCAGCGAGGTCGTTTCGTTTGGCGACGGCCAGAATGACAAGTCCATGATCGAGTGGGCGGGTACGGGCGTTGCCATGGGTAACGCCGTCGATGAGGTCAAGGCCGTGGCCCAGATGGTGACCGCCAATAACAACGAAGACGGCATCGCGGTGGCACTCGACAAGCTGCTGGGTTAGAATCGCCGATAGTGCATGGTTCGGGCGTCCGCTTGCGGGCGCCTTTTTGTTAGGGAGGGTGCCGTGTCCGCATTTCCGTTCGACGCCGTTATCTTTGACATGGACGGCGTCATCGTCGATACCGAGTATTACTACCTGGGGGAGACCGCTGCGTTTGCCAAAGAGCTTGGGCTGAGCCTGACCCAAGAGGAGTTGAACGGGCAGGTTGGCACCTCGCATCAGTTCTTTTTGCATATGCTGGTCGATTGGTTTGAGCGCGCCGGAAAGGGGCACTTTACCGGCGAGGAGGCATTGGCCCGCTGGGATGAGTGGGCACATAAACGACCGCGCGATTATCAGACCCTGATCAATCCGGGCGCCGTGGAGACGATTCGCGAGCTCCCGCGCCGCGGCGTTCGCGTGGCGCTGGCCAGCTCGTCTCCCATGGACAGCATCGAGGAAGTGCTCGATGCGTGCGGTCTGTCGGATGCCTTTGAGTACGTGGTGAGCGGCGAGCAGTTTAAGGAGAGCAAGCCCGAGCCCGATATTTACCTGCATGCGCTGGATCTGCTGGGGTTGCCCGCGGACCGTTGCTGCTGCGTCGAGGACTCTGTCCCTGGCATTACGGCAGGTAAGCGAGCGGGTCTGACGGTGATTGCCAAACGCGAGGAGCGCTTCGGCTTTAGCCAGGATGCCGCTGACAAGATCATCGACCAGCTGCCGGAGCTGCTGGAGCTTGCGTAGGACTGGCGATGCGTAATCCGCACCGATTATTGATTCCATATTTGCCAGGGGAGGGCAAATGCCATCGACTGAAGGGTTGACCGACGGAAAAGCGGCAATCCCGCTATATCAACAGGTTATCGATATCATCAAAAATGACATCAATTCTGGTACCTATAAGGCGGGCGCTCGGATACCGAATGAATTCGAATTGGCCGAAAGCTACAAAGTTGGTCGCGTTACCGTTCGGCGGGCCATTGAGGAGCTCGTGCAGCAGGGCTACCTAACCAAGCAGCAGGGGAGGGGCACGTTTGTAAACGCCCCCAAGCTCAAGCGTAAAATCCGCCAGAAGGATGACGTTCAGAGTTTTTCGGACGCCTGCCGCGTCAACGAGATGGAGCCCGGGGCGCGTATTGTCTCAAGAAAAGTGTTGCCGGCCGATGCTACCGAAGCGCAGTTTTTTGGCGTTCCCGCTGGGTCGGAGCTGATCTGCATCGAACGCGTGCGCACCGCCGATGGCATCCCCGTGATGCTCGAGAACAACACGTACGTTTATGAAGACAACGCCTTTTTGGCGAAGGCGGACCTTACCGATCAATCAATTTTCGAGGTCGTGCGCGAACAGACGGGTCGCGGGCCTGCTCGCACCGAGCCGTGCACGCTTGAGATCGCGTGTGCGTCACCCGAAGTCGCCCGGCTGCTGTCCGTTCCCACGGGAGAGCCTCTGTTTTATATGGAGGCATATTTCTATGACGAGCAGCAGCGGCCGTTTATCATCGGCCGACAGCGGATTGTAGGATCGCGCTACGTTTTTGATATTTAGGACGTTGATCAAGAGAACGCCCGGCAGGCTAAATTGCCTGCCGGGCGTTTTTGCCGTTCGCCGCCGTTGAACGACCGTTCACCCGAGTCTTCGCAACCTGTCCGAAATATCCTTGAAGTGCTAAAAACACGCTGATAATCTATAGAACGTCATAGGACGTTTGCATTGCGCGAACGTTAAAGCGAGACACGATAAGGTCTCGGGTTCTTTGGAGGTATCTATGTCAGATACGAAGGCGAAGAAGACAAACAGACGTTTCAAATTCAAATTACCGCACGTCTATACGATCATGTTCTTGCTGATCGTGGTTTTTGCAGTTTTAACCTGGGTCGTTCCTTCTGGCCAATACCAGCGCAAGACGATCTCGACTGCGGCAGGCGAGCGTGAGGTCGCCGTTGCCGGAACCTATGAACAGGTCGACAAGAACTACACCGATTCCGAGACCGGCGAGACCACCAACTTGGGGCAGGACATCTTTGCGGTTTTGCAAGCACCCACTAAGGGCATTCAGGAGGCTGCCGATGTCGTTGCCTTTGTCTTGCTGATTGGTGGTTCGTTTGCAATCATCACGAAGACCAATGCGCTCAACGCTGGCATGAGCCGAGTAATCAAGAAGCTCAAAAACAAAGATATTCTGATTATTCCCATCACGATGACGCTGTTGTCCATTTGCGGCACCACGTTTGGCATGTCTGAGGAAGCCCTGCCGTTCTATGCCATCTTCATCCCCATCATGATGGGCATCGGATATGACTCCATGACGGCATTCATCATCTGCTTCCTCGGTCCCAACTTGGGCTACTGCGCCTCGACGATTGACCCGTTCAACGTTTTGATCGCGCAGGGCATCATTGGCATCGAGGGCAACCCGCAGCTGTGGTTGCGTGCCGTTGCATGGGTTATTTTCACCGCCGCCGGCATCGCATGGGCCATGCGCTATGCCATGCGCGTCAAGAAGAACCCCAAGTCGTCCGTTACGTTCGAGGACGACAAACTCAAGCGCATTGAGTTCTCCGTGACCGATGCTTCCATCGAGGAAGAGTTCACCACTCGCCAGAAGCTCGTGCTGATTGATTTTGCCGGTGGTATGGCGCTTATCGTGTGGGGTCTTGTTACGCAGGGCTGGTATATGAACGAGATCTCTGCCGTGTTCCTTGGCATGGGGCTGCTCGCCGGTATCCTGGGCGGTCTTGACCAGCAGACCATCGCCGATGAGTTCGTTAAGGGTCTTGCCGACTTTGCCTACGCAGCCGTCGTTATCGGTATCGCTCGCGGCATTCTGGTCATCGCCGAGGGCGGCATGATTATCGACACCATCCTTCAGGCACTTGCCACTCTGCTTGCTGGAGCCCCTGCCGCCGTGTACACCACGTTCATGTACGTTGTCCTTGGCCTCCTGTCCTTCCTGGTTCCTTCGAGCTCCGGCCTGGCCGCGCTTACCATGCCTGTCATGGGTCCTTTGACCGAGCTTATGGGCCTCAACCCCGAAGCCGCCGTAACGGCGCTGCAGTTTGCCAACCAGACCATTAACACCATTAGCCCCGTGGCAGGTATGACGGTGGCGGGCCTTGCCGTGGCAAAGATCTCGTTTGGCCAATGGTGGAAGACCATCTGGAAGTTCTTCATCTTCATGGTCGTGTTTGGCTTGGTCATTACCGCCATCTCCGGCATGCTTCCGGCGTAAGGAGGTCGCGATGTCCGATCGTTTGACGGTGCTGACGTCCAAGAGCGTCTTCACCGGTACGGAAGACCAGCCGTTTGAAGGTTTTGTCGCGGTACGCGGCAATCGGATTGAAGCCGTCGGTAGCGCTGGCGAGGCAGACTCGTTTCTCGCCCAGGCAGATGAGGTGATCGATTGTGGCGACAGAACGGTCATGCCTGGCTTGGTCGATGTGCATACGTTCTATACGGGCTGGGCGTTGCGGAGCTTGGGAGCCGACTTATCCGAAGCCTCTGACGTCGACGAAGTGGTAGCGCTTCTGCGTTTGTGGAAGGATGCCCATCTCGATTGTGCCGCCGCCTTTGGGCACGACCTTCCCGCATCGCTCGCCGAAGGCGCCGAGAATGAAAAAACGGCGGCAGCGCTCGACGACGCCTTCGGAGACGTTCCTGTTGTTTGCTTTACTCCGGGTGCCGAGACGTGCGTTCTCAACGCCGCCGCCAGCGAGCGCTATGGTTTTACGCCCGAGGCCTGCTACGCCGAGAAGACCTGGCGTATGATGCGGGACTTCCTGGCGCTTCCCGAGGTACGCGCCGGGTATTCTGATTACATGGCGATGCTGAACGCTCGCGGTGTCACGGCTATCAAAGAGATGGCCTTCGACGACTATTACGGATTTGCCGACGAGATGGCGCGTCGTGAGGAATCTGGCGAGCTGACGGTTCGCGTCTCCATGATGTCGCAGCCGGTGGGCGCCGGGGCGAATCTGTCCTATGCTCGTGCGGCGCGCGATCGCTTCCAGGGACCGTTTGTTCGTTTCTCGGGCTTCAACCGTATGACCGATCGTGGCGTGTGGGCAGGACTTGCCGAGATGATCGATCCTTATGAGGAGACGGCCGATGCAGGGGCTGCCGGCAAGACGGTTGTCGAGGAGCCCGAGTGGGGTTTGATTGAGGACGAGCTGCGCGCGATTGATGCCGAGGGCTTCCGTTACTCGCTTCATTGTCAGGGTGACGGCGCCGTTCGCCACACCGTTGCGCTGTATGCTTCGCTGCCGCGAGATGAACACGGAGTCATGCTTCGACGCCATGCGATTACCGACCTCGAGAACTCTGATCCGGAAGACCTTGCCCTGTTTGGCAAGCTGGGCGGAATCTGCGAGGTCTACCCCCAGATCCTCACGCTCGATAAACGCGAGGACTGCCTGTCGATGATGCGTCGGCAGATCGGCGAGGTCCGACTGCTGCACAGCTGGAACCGTCGCGGTATGGAAGACGCGGGGTGCACGGTGTGCTGTGGCACCGACCTCCCGCTCTTGATTCCGAGCTTGGGCGAATCAGTATTTAGCGCATGCGGCGGTTTCTTTGCCGACGGTTTGTCCGTGAATGAGGGCAATACGCTGACGATTGCCGAGCTCCTTCGTGCGTGGACGGCAGGGGGCGCATATGACCTCATGCGCGAGGATGAGCTGGGGACGCTCGAGGCCGGTAAGCTTGCCGACATCTGTGTGCTCGATCGCGATGTGTTTGGCCTTGACTACCATGATGCTTGTGACCTTGCTGTTGATATGACCATGTCGGACGGACGTATCGTGTTCGACCGAAATAAGGAGGTTTAGCATGCCTGAAACCAAACCGACGCTGCGTCGCGAGCAGATCGCGGGCATGAACATCCACTACATCATGTGGTCGCTCGACTATTTTTTGGATACGCAACAGCGCCTGGGCTTTGAGTCCATCGAGCTGTGGTGCGCCGAGCCCCATGTGACGCTCGATCACACTGGGTATTTTGAGGCCGAGGTTCTGGCGAAAAAGGCCGTCGACCGTGGTCTGCGCTATCGGACGCTCTGTCCCGAGAACGTGGTCTACCCATGGCAGTATTGCGCTCGTAAGCCGCTCCATGAGCAGCGGAGCCTGGCGTACTTCAAGCATGGCATCGAGCTTGCCGAGGTGCTGGGATGCGACCGCATGTCCGTAAACTCGGGTTGGGGTGACTGGGACGAGGATCGCGAAGAGGCGTGGAAGCGCAGTCGCGAGCACCTATCCATCTTGGCGGAGTATGCCGGCGAGCACGGTCTGGTGCTAACGATGGAGAGCCTGCGTCCCGAGGAGAGCAGCCTTGTGACGACCGTCGCCGATGCTAAGCGCATGATTGATGAGGTCGCGAGTCCGTACCTGCAGCCTATGGTCGATACGACCGCAATGGGCGTTGCGGGTGAGTCGCTCGAGGACTGGTTTGCCGCATTTGGCGACGGTGCGATCCACGAGATGCACTTTATCGACGGCGATCCCTATGGCCATCTGGTCTGGGGTGACGGCAAGCACGATATGGATGCCTTCGTCGCCACGCTCAACGCCCATGGTTTCGATGGCATGTTGGGCCAGGAAATCACGGACGGTCGCTACTTCGATGATCCGGCGGCGGCAGATGCCAAGAACATGGCCGCCTTCGAGAAGTATCTGATTGACTAGATAAGATTTTGCTCGGCCATGCAAGACACGTCCTGCATGGCCGGCCAAGCTGGAAAGGAACTAAACATGAACGCACATGATCTGATTAAGGAAGCAATTGCCGAGAAGGGCAAGTTCGACAGCGTCTACTGGATCGCCTGCGGTGGCTCCATGATCGATCTGATCCCGGCCCATGAGCTCTTGCAGCGCGAGGCGACGACGTTCACCTCGTATATCTATACGGCCCGTGAGTTCGACATCATGCGTCCCCGTCGCCTGGGCGAGAAGTCTCTGGTCATTGCCTGCAGTCACAGCGGCAATACCCCCGAGGTCGTCGAGGGCTGCGAGATTGCCCTTGCCGCGGGCGCGACGGTGATCGCGCAGACCGATAACGCCGGTTCCAAGATCGATAATGGCAAGTGGGTCACCTGGGTGTACCCGTGGGGCGAGGGCGTTCCGCAGGCCGAAGTTCCTGCCGGTATCTCGCTGTCGCTCGCGGCCGAGCTGCTCGACCAGCAGGAGGGCTACGCCGATCTCGCCGACATGTATGCCGGTATTGCCGAAATGGATAAGATTCTGCCTCCCGCACGCGAAAAGGTAAATGCCGAGCTGGGCGATCGCTTCGCCAAGCTTTGCCAGGAGCATGAGTTCTTCTATATCCTGGGCAGCGGTCCCAACTTTAGCCAGACGTACGGCTTCGCTATCTGCTCGCTGATGGAGATGCAGTGGCAGCACTGCAGCTATATCCACTCCGCCGAGTACTTCCATGGCCCCTTTGAGGCTACCCAGGATGGCGTCTTCTACTTCTTGCAGATGGGCTCGAGCGAGTGCCGTCCTATGGACGAGCGCGCCCTGGCGTTCCTCGAGACCCATACCGACACGCTGATGGTGCTTGATGCCAAGGAGTACGGTATGGAGGCCGTGCCGGCGAGCGTTCGTGCCTATCTGGATCCGGTGCTGTTCTACGCTATGAACTGCGAGCTGCGTGCAGCGCGCGGCAAGGTGTTCGATCACGACCCCGACTTCCGCCGCTACATGGGCGTTGTTGAGTACTAGGAAGGATGGATACCATGGCTTTTAACGTGAACGCGCTCGGGTTCGGTGACAACGTCGTCGATCGCTATGAGCATATCCATACCATGTATCCCGGCGGCAATGCGGTGAATTTTGCCGTTTACGCCAAGAAGTGCGGCGCCGCGCGCTCCGCGTACATGGGCATCTTTGGTAACGACGCCGCTGCCGAGCATGTGATTGCAAGTCTCGAGGATGAGGGCATCGAGCTCGCTAAGTGCGAGCAGCTTATTGGCGAGAACGGCGCGGCGCGTGTGACCGTGGTCGATGGCGACCGCGTATTCCTCGGCTCCAACGAGGGCGGCATCCGTGGCGATGCGCGCTATGTGCTCGATCGCTTCGATCTGGCATACATGAAGCAGTTCGACGTAGTCCACTCGGGCAACTACTGCTTTACCGAGCGCGAGCTCCCCAAGCTGAAGGCTGCAGGCATCACCGTATCGTTTGACTTCTCGGACGATTCCACCGATGAATACTATGAGCAGATTGCCCCGTTTGTCGACTTCGCCTTCTTTAGCGCTGCCGATGCTGCAAGTGAGGATGAGATTCGCGAGCGCCTCGCTTGGGTTAAGAATTTGGGCCCGCGCTTTGTGTCCGCAACGGCGGGCGCCGAGGGCTGCATCGCCTATGACGGCGAGCGCTACTATCGCCAGCTGGCAAAGCCCGTAACGGACATGAAGGACACCATGGGAGCCGGTGACTCGTTCCTGACCTCATTCCTGATGTGCTATCTCGATTCCGCCAAGCGCGGCGAGGACGGACCTGAGGCCATTGAGCGTGCGCTCGATTTTGCGGCAGGTTTTGCCTCGACTGTGTGCGGCATGGAGGGCTCTTGGGGCCACGGAGCTCCGATCACCGAGTAGCCTGAGAAAGCGCTGGGAGGCTTGGGGCTGAAGCCTTGGCTGACTGACGCTAGATTACATCGGAATTCGGATAGGGGCTCGCCTTGGGTGGGCCCCTTTTTGATTGCTGGAGAAGACTATGGATATCAAAGCATGTGCAGCTGGCTTTTGCTGTGCGGACGTGTACCAAAACATCGGCGTGTTCTATCCGACTGGCAATGGCATCGACTGGGGTATCCACCTGGCGCGAATGGGCATATCGGTATCTGCGGTGTCGGTCGTCGGAAAGGACGAGTACGGAGACAAAATGCGCGAGGCGCTGGCTGCCGAGGGGTTCGACATCTCGCATCTTCGCGTGGAGGACGGCGATACCTCGGTGATGCTCATGGCGTTGAAGGACGGCGTCGACCGCGTGCATCTCGAAGCGATTGACGGTGTCATGGAAACGTACTGACCAAACGATGATGACCGGGCATTTATCCTGGAGCACGATGTCATCCATACCGACCTGTTTGGAAACTGCTTAGACCTGCTGCCCGAATGGCACGAGGCAGGCAAGACCGTCGTCATGGACTTTTCGGTGTTCAGTCAAGATCCCGAATACGCCTGTGAGAACCATTTTCCTTACGTTGACTATGCCTTTATGTCGTTTGAGGAGGATAGCGCGGAGCTGCGCGACTGGGTGCGCCATGTGCAGGAGCTGGGCCCGCGCGTGGCAGTCGCCACACTTGGCGAGAAGGGAAGCATCGCCTATGACGGTGAGCGCTTCTATGAATGTGGGATCGTGCCGGCCGAGAAGGTTGTCAATACCGTGGGCGCCGGCGACTCGTATATCGCCGGATTCACCAAGGGTGTACTGGATGGGCTTGACGTGCCGGCGTGCATGCATGCCGGTGCCGAGCTTTCGTCCCGAGTCATTGGGTCGTTCGAACCGTACTAGGAATAAAAGCCTGGAAAGGAGTGCAAGATGGTAATCGATATGCTGGTCCAGCCCATGCTCTACGGCGAGATCTATACGCCAGGCGACGAGCCAGACGGCTTTGGTTTTTGGGAGCGTGAGTTTGGCATGGGGCACATGGGCCCCATGGACTGGGATGAGCTCGTGGCCGAAATGGATGTCTGCGATGTGCGGAAAAGCGTGCTCATGCCGCTCGATGTGACCACGGCGTGCGGCGGGCACTTTGGCACCAACGACCAGGTTGCCGCGCTTGTTGCCGCGCACCCCGATCGCCTATGGGGATTCGCGAGCGTGGACCCGCAAGTGAGTGGCGCCGCCGATGAGCTGGAGCGTGCCTTTACCGAGCTGGGGGCCAAGGGGCTCTGCCTGCATCCGGCAAAGCAAGGTTTTGCGCCCGATGATGCCGTGGCCGAGCCGCTCTACAAGCTCTGTGAGCGCTACAACAAGCCGGTGGTTTTCCATGCCGGTATGTCCTGGGAGCCGGGTGCGGAGCTTTCGCGAAGCCACCCGCTTGCGTTTGAGCACACCATCGCAACGCATCCGGATGTGCGCTTTAACCTGACGCACTTTGGCTGGCCCTGGGTGCGCGAGACCGTGGCGATGCTGCTCAAGTATCCCAATTGCTATACGGATGCCTCTATTACCTATATCGATTCGCCCGAAGAAATGATGCAGCGGCTCTTCACCGTCGATATGGGACCGCTGTGGTATGAGCGTGCCCTGTCTCATCAGGTGATGTTTGCCAGCAATACGCCACGCTTCCGCGCCTTCAAGCTCAAGCGGGCGCTTGATACTGTGCCCATGCGCGATGAGGCGCGGGAGAATCTGTATTCCGGTACGGCGCTGCGTTTTCTGAAAGGTGATGAGTGACATGGTGACACTCGAGACATTGAGCTATCTATCGACGGCGCCCGACCAGCTCATCGATATCACAGAAGATGTGCATGCCGCCATCGAGCGTAGTGCGGTGACCGATGGACTGGCAGCGATTATTTTGTCGCATACGACTTGCGGCATCGTGGTGAACGAGGGGCTTCCGTGCGTGGAGACCGATCTCATGGAGACGCTCGATCGCATTGCCCCGCCCGATGCCCCCTATGCGCATGCTCATTTCTTGCCGAGCTATGGTGCCACGGGCAATAACTCCTGTGGTCATATCAAGAGCATGATTTGCGGCAATAGCTGCTTCTTCCCCGTTCAAGACGGCCACATTGTATGTGGCGGGGCCCAGAACATCTACCTTGCGGAGTTCGATGGACCTCAGAAGCGAAAAGTGTTCGTTGAGGTGCTGGGCGAGTAGCAGTTGATGTCTGTGAGTCGGCGAGCTAAAGGAGATTGACCATGTCGTTTATGGCTTCGATGTTTGGGACCGAGAAACCGGTAATTGGCATGCTGCATCTGCAGCCGCTGCCTGGCGATCCTCTGTATTATCCGGGCGGCAGCGTTTCGCGCGTGATCGATGCCGCCAAGCGCGATCTCGAAGCGCTGCAGTCGGGTGGCGTGGACGGCATTCTGATCACCAATGAGCTATCGATGCCCTACGAGCAGCATGTGTCGGCAGTGACCCTTGCCGCTATGGGGCATGTCATCGGAGCTCTTGCCGCAGATTTCTCGACCCCTTGGGGTGCAGAGGCTATTTATGACGGCGATGCCACGATCGAGCTGTGCGCCGCCGTTGAGGCGCAGTTTACACGCTGCAATTTCTGCGGTGCCTGGGCTGGCGATCTTGGCCTGATCAATCGTGACTTTGCGCACACCATGCGCCGCCGTGCCGCCCTGCGTCTGGATGACCTAAAGATGTTCCATTTCATCACAAGCGAGGGCGAGGTGTACCTTAACGACCGATCGACTCCCGATATTGCCGATTCGCTGGTATTCAACTGCCTACCCGACGCCCTTGTTATTGGCGGGTCTGCTGCCGGGCGCGGCGCTTCGGGCGAGCTTGCCGACGAGGTGCGCGTCCGTGTTGGCGATGTGCCGGTGGTATGTGGAACGGGATGTCGCGAGATTACCGTTGCAGACGTGTTTTCGCATTATGATGGCGCGTTTGTCGGTACCTGCCTCAAGCGAGACGGCAAGCTCGACGCCCCTGTCGAAGCCGAACGGGTCGCGCGGTTCATGGCTGCCGCCCGTGCCGCGAGAGGGGAGTGAGCGGCATGCCGTACTATCTTGGCATCGACATTGGAACGAGTGCGTCCAAGGGCGTGTTAATTGATGCGGAGTGTCGAATTGTGGCGCAGGCATCTTGCCAACATGAAACCGAGAACCCTCAGGATGGTTGGTATCAGCACGATACAGAAGCGATTTGGTGGGGTGATTTTTGCCGGCTGTCTCGCGAGCTTATCGAGTGCGCGGGCATCGAGGCGAGCCAGATCCGCTGCGTAGGGTTGTCGGCTTTGGGCTGTGATTGCGTGCCAGTCGATGAAGATTGCCACGCCTTGGCTCCGGCAATTCTCTACGGGGTCGATGCTCGCTCGAAGCCGCAGATTGACGAGCTTCTTTCCGAATATGGTCCCGATCGCGCTCGCCAGCTCTTTGGACACGATCCGTGTTCGTCGGATATCGCCCCTAAGGTCCTTTGGTTTAAGGAGAATATGCCCGAGGTCCATGAGCGGGCGGCGAAGTTTCTTACGGCTTCGTCCTATCTATGCGCCAAGCTTACCGGCAGGTTTACGATCGACCGTTACCTTGCCGAGGATTTCCTTCCCTTATACGATCGTGAGACGTGGCAGGTTAATGAGCGCGGGTGCGCGCGGTTCTGCCGTCCCGACCAGATGGCCGAAGTCATGGCGGCGACCGATATCGCCGGCGTAATCACGGATCGGGCGGCGGTTGAAACCGGTCTTGCGAGGGATACGCCGGTGCTTGTCGGAACAGGCGATTCGGGCGCCGAGGCGATTTCTACTGGAGTGTTCTGCCCCGGGGACATGATGGTGCAACTCGGGAGCACGGCCTACTTTATCTATTTGGCGGACCATATGGTCGATGACGCTCGTCTATGGCCAGGGACATTCATCATCCCCGGAACCTACGGCATCTGCGCCGGGACCAATACAGCAGGTGCGTTGACGGCGTGGTTGCGACGCGAGTTGTACCGCGATGTCATGGATGCCGAACACTCCGGCGGCCCCGATGCCTATGAGGTCATGGCGCACGATGCCGGGCAGGTAGGTCCTGGAGCAGATGGCCTGCTGTGTCTTCCATACTTTGCGGGCGAGCGCACCCCGCTCAACGATCCCGAGGCGCGTGGCGTGTTCTTCGGTCTGACCGAAAGGCATACCCGAGGCCATATGGTCCGCGCGGCTTTGGAAGGGATCGCCTACACTGTTGCGGCTCATGTCGACATCATCGAGCGCGAGCACGGGCTTCCCATCGAGCGCATCATGCTCGTGGGCGGCGGAACTAAGAATCCGGTATGGATGCAGGCGATTGCCGATGTCTGCGGTCGTGAGGTCTCGGTTGCGAAGGTTACGGTGGGCGCATGTTTTGGCGATGCTCTTATGGCGGCACTTGCTGGCGGCGCCTATTCATCATGGGGTGAGCTTGCCCGGGTTCTTGGGGTCGCGCAAACGATCGAGCCTGATATGGACGCTCATGAGCTGTACGCATCGCGCCGCCGTATCTTTGATGAGCTATATGCGCGAAATTGCGACCTTATGCACGAGCTAGTATAGCGCCGCCGAATTGCCCCACGCTCTTATGGGGGCTGCGTTGTGCGATTCGCATGTCCCTTGAGGGTCGTGGGCAAAAAATGCCAAATATGAGTACTGTCACAAAGGTCGCGCGCGCAGACGTGGTGTAAGGGCGTCCTGAGGTCCGTCGCTGCAAGTCCCGATGTTACTCCTTCTTGAGGC
>NZ_JADMRH010000023.1:0-40542 GCF_015560135.1 Collinsella aerofaciens | reverse complement strand
CCATCGCGCCGAGAGTACTGCGGGGTCAGCCCGTGGGAGGCCAGGGCGCCGCTGACCGGTGGACGGCACCGAGCCGTACGCTTGAACTTGGAAGGGGGAGGCCTCGCGGCCTCCCCCTTTTTTGCGTTTAAGGGCTTTTGTCTCACATAGTAGCTGTGTTTTATAACCCTCGTTTGTCGCATCTTCTGTGAACGGGCTACAATAACTTAGTCTGTGCGATATGGAGGTGAACATGGCTGAAGCTGGTATCGGCGTTGATATCGTCGAGATTTCCCGTATGAAATCAATTCTTGAAAAGACGCCGTCGTTTGCTCGGCGTGTGTTTACCGAAGAAGAGCGTGCGTATTGCGATGCATCATCGCGTCCCGCTGCTCACTATGCGAGCCGCTTTGCTTCGCGCGAGGCGGTACTTAAAGCTCTCGGCACGGGTTTTAGTCAAGGCGTGGGTCGCAAGGATGTTTCGGTTACGCGTGATAAACTCGGCAAACCGAAGGCGCTGCTTTCGGGCCGTGCTCTCGAGATCGCTCAAGAACTGGGTGTTGTTGAGGTCGCTCTTTCCATTACGCTTACAGGAGACTTGGCCGTTGCGAATGCCATCGCGATTACCGAAGATGCTCGGCCTAAGCCAAAAGAGGAAAAGGTGAGCACCAAGAAACGCGTAGCGCAGACATTTAAAGAGGCTCGCTCTGTTTTAGATGAGCTTGAGCAGCTGCAGAATTCAGCATTGACGGAGCACCTGGGCGATGCTTCGCAAGATACGCTAGGAGCATAGATGAAACCGGTTTTGAGTACCGAAGAAGTCGTTCGTCTCGAGGATATCATCGAACGCGAAGGGACTTCGAAGGCCGAGCTTATGGAGCTAGCGGGTGAGTTTGCCGCCAACGAGGTCTTGAAGCTCAATCCCGATCGGGTTCTCGTTCTGGTCGGTTTTGGTAATAATGGCGGCGACGGTTGGGTTGCTGCCGATATCCTGAGCCATAAGGGTGTGGACGTGGATATCGTTTCTCCGGTTGAGCCGGATGAGATTCCTGCTGCTCTGGCACGTCATGTTGCTCGTCGTACTGCCGGCCGCGATGTGCACGTTTGCGTCGGCCCCTCTCGTGACGAACTCGAGGTTTTGATCGATAAGGCCGATGTTGTTGTCGATGCCATTTTTGGTACCGGTTTCCACGGAAATCTGCGTGCGCCGTTCTCCATCTGGATTCCTACGGTCAATGAATGCGCCGATTGTGTCGTATCCATTGATGTTCCTTCGGGCCTGAATGCCGAGACGGGCGTTGTTGATGACGACTGCATTCGTGCCGAGCATACGGTGACGATGATTGCGCCCAAGATTGGTCTGTATAGCGCTGATGGTCCTGAGTATGCTGGCGATTTGATCTGCGGCAATCTTTACGACCGTCTTGACGAGGTCATCGATGATGTCGACCACGCCGCCGAGATTGTCGAGCCCGGTGACTTAGTTGATTACTTTGCCCCACTACCTACGAATATCGATAAGTATTCCCGTGGCTCTGTGCTTATTGTCGCCGGATCTGCGCAATATCCTGGTGCTGCCATTATGGCGGCCAAGTCTGCAGCTCGCGCGGGTGCTGGTTACGTGGCAGTCGCGGCTCCTGACGCCTGCGCCAATCTTATTCGCATGGCACTTCCTTCGATTCCCGTCTTTGCTATTCCGTCTGATTCCCGCGGCTCCTTTGGCGCCGCTGCGCGCATGACTGTGTGCGAGATTGCAAAGAAGTACAGCTGTGTACTGTGCGGTCCCGGTATGACGACATCTGCCGGCGCTATGCAGGTGGTTTCGGGCTTGCTCGAGCTTGATGTGCCGCTTATCTTGGACGCCGATGCACTCAACTGCCTTGCTAAGATTGCCATTGACGGTATTGATAGTAATCCCGAGATGTATCGTCGCGAGCAGCCGTTGGTTATGACGCCGCACTATCGTGAACTTTCGCGTCTGGTTGCCGGTGACGAGGTGAACGACCTTGGTACTGCGATTGCAGCCGCGCAGAAGGTTGTCTGGGCTGCAGGCTCTGACAATCTGGTGGTCATTGCCAAGGGGCCGACGACGGCTATCTGTGGCGTTGAGCGTGTGCTGCTGCCGCTCTCGGGTCCGGCTTCTCTGGCAACTGCCGGTTCGGGTGATGTCCTCGCGGGTATTTTGGCCGGCACGCTTGCCACCATGCGCGACGAGATGGATCGTTGGGAGTTGCTGTATTCGTACGCCGTCGCACTTCACAGCTACGCCGGTTTTGCCGCGGCGACGGAGTATGGTGAGAAGAGCGTCATCGCGACCGATCTTATCGACTTGATCGGTCCGGCCATGGAACTGGCGGCAAAGGATGCGCTCGAAGATCTGGGAATCATGGACGAAGGGTCGGATGACTAATCATGAATAAAGCAGATTTGACGCGCTGGTCCTGGGTCGAGATCGACCGCGGGGCGCTCCGTCGCAACACGAGGGCCTATAAGAACTTGCTGAATCCACGTCAGCGCCTGTGCTGCGTGGTCAAGGCCGATGCTTATGGCCATGGAGCTGTTGAGTGCGCCAAGATCATGTATTCGGCCGGTGCCGACATGTTTGCCGTGGCGACGGTTAACGAGGGCGTTGAGCTCCGACAGGGCGGGATTACGAAACCCATCCTCATCCTAAGCGAGCCGCCTATCGAGGCCATTCCGACGTTGCTCGAGTTTGATATCATGCCTTCGGTCTATACGTCTGACTTTGCTCTTGCGTATGGCGAATGTGCCGTCGCGGCGGGCAAAGTGGGCAAGTATCATCTCGCCATCGAGACGGGCATGAATCGTATCGGCGTTCACTACACGCAGGTGCTCGACTTTGTCCGCGGTATAAATTTCCATCGCGGTATTCAGTGCGACGGCGTATTTACGCACTTCGCCACGGCCGATGAACCTTCGGGCTGGGACTACAAGCTGCAGTGTCAGCGCTTTACCGAGGCCGTTCAGGCCATTAAGGATGCGGGTTTTGAGTGCGGTATCGTGCACTGCGCCAACACGCCGTCCTCGATGCTCGACCCCTCGATGCATTTTGATATGATCCGCGCCGGCGTTGGCTTGTATGGCATGCAGCCGTGCGAGCTGAGTGGCCGCGTGATGCAGCTTGATCCCGTTATGAGCGTCCATGCGCGTGTGACGCGCGTGGCACACCCTGCGATGGGTGAGGGCGTGGGCTACGGTTTTACCTACCGCGTACCGCGTACGCGCGTTCAGATCTGCACGCTGCCGATCGGTTATGCCGATGGCCTATCGCGTACGCTTTCCAATCGTATGGATGTGCTGTATCGCGGCGAGCGTGTGCATCAGGTTGGCAATATCTGCATGGACCAGTTTATGGTCGCCATTCAGTCCAACCCGGCACACGAGATTCCCGAGGCCGAGTATGGTGACGAGATGATCATTGTCGGCCGCGATGGCGATGCCGAGATCACTATGGACGAGATGGCCCGACTGCGCGGAACGATTAACTACGAGGTCGCCTGCGGCTTTGGCATGCGTCTCGACAAGGTCTACGTGTAGGAGCCGCTATGGGCGTCATGCACATCCCCGGCCATACCCATCAGGCACCACGTGAGGTCGCACTCGAGGAAATTGAGGCCGTTCTGGGCGATTGTCACCTCTGCCAGCTCTACCAGTCGCGTCACAATATCGTGTTTGGCGTGGGAAACCCCCGCGCTCGCGTGATGTTTATTGGTGAGGCGCCGGGCCGCAATGAGGATTTGCAGGGCGAGCCCTTTGTGGGGGCGGCAGGCGAGGACCTCAACGGCATTTTGTCGCTGGCGGGCCTCAAACGCGAAGACGTCTACATTGCCAACGTGCTTAAGTGCCGCCCGCCGGGAAACCGCAATCCGCGTCCCGAGGAAGTGCTGGCTTGCTCGCCGTTTTTGCGTGAGCAGATTCGAAGCATCTGGCCCGATATTATCGTGACGCTCGGCAACCCCGCGACGCACTTTGTGCTTAAGACCGAGATTGGCATTACTAAGCTGCGCGGCAGGTTCCACCAGATGGGGCATTTTGTAGTAATGCCCACGTTCCATCCGGCAGCAGCGCTGCGCAATCCGGCGTGGCAGGAGCTGCTGGAGGAAGACTTTAAGATGCTGGGCGACTATCTGGAGCGACATCCCGCACCAGAGGACGCCTCGGAATAATAAGGAGCATATATGTCCCTGGAGCGCCTGGGGGTAGGTACTTACAAAACGACTTGCGCTGCCGATACGGAGTACTTTGGCGAGCTAATTGCACCGTGCCTTGAGGACGGCGATGTGCTCATCCTGACCGGTGGCCTGGGAGTGGGCAAAACTCACTTTACCAAGGGCGTCTCGCGCGGGCTGGGCGATGAGCATATGGTTACGAGCCCTACGTTTGCGCTCATGGCCGTTCACGATCAAGGTCGTATTCCGCTGTTTCACTTTGATCTATACCGCCTGGAGCATGCCTACGAGCTCGAGGATACGGGCATTTTCGATGTGCTGGGCTATGAGGGTGCTTGCTTGCTGGAATGGGGCGAACAATTCCAGGACGAGCTGACGGATGAGTATCTTTCGGTGACGCTCAAGCGTGATGAGGGCGACAGCGATGTGCGAACGATAACGCTCGAGGCACACGGTGACCGCGCAATGGAGCTTTCCCATTTGATTGATAAGGCTGTACAAGATGAGCTTGCATAACGACAACGCGCTGGTGGTGGCGCTCGATACCTCGACCGACATGCTTGCCTGCGCGGCAAGCTGGATTGATGGGCAGACGGGCGAGACGAAGCTCGTGAGTGGCGACCACATGTGTCGCCGTCACGCCAACGTTGAGCTCGTGAATACCGTTGATGGCGTGCTGGCTCAAGCCGGTCTGGATCGCAGCGATGTTGGTTACTACGTGGTCGGCCGCGGCCCGGGGTCGTTTACGGGTGTGCGCATCGGCATCTCCACTGCCAAGGGCCTCGCGCGCGGTGCCAATGTTCCACTGCTGGGCGTGTCGACGCTCGACGCTTGCGCTTGGACGGCGTGGAAGGCTGGCGTGCGCGGCAAGCTTGGTATCTTGGCCGATGCCATGCGCGGTGAGGTATATCCGGCACTATATATGCTGGGCGATGAGGGTCCCGAGCGTCAATTTGAGCGCGAACACGTGGTCAAGGCCGCCGTGGCGCTCGATGAGTGGCGCCGAGCAGCGGACTGGGACCAGGTTCAGCTGACCGGTGACGGTCTCGTGCGCTATGGCAAGCTGCTGGGTGAGGACGAGACCGCCCGCTGCGTGGAGCGCGACCTGTGGTGGCCTTCGGGCGAGGGCTTGCTGCTCGTGCACGCTGCGGGTGACGGCGATCCGGCTCGCGTCCTGCCGATTTACACGCGCCTTTCGGATGCCGAGGAAAACGAGCGCAAGCGTCTTGGTCTTGCCGAGAGTGCGCAGAGCGAAATTACGGGCGTTGCCGATGAGCTCGCCGGTCGTCATCTGCAGTTCCGTCCCATGGGCGCGGCGGATGCCGAGGGCGCGAGCGCGCTAGAGGCTGCCTGCTTTGAAGGTGCCGGACACGAGGCGTGGACGCCGGGCATGTTCCTGTCCGAACTGGGCGAGGACGTCGCTGCGCCGCGCAGTTGGTGGGTGGCACACGACGACGGCAAGCTGCTGGGCCTTGCCGGCGGTATGGTCGTGGACGGTGATGTGCAGATTCTGGATGTCGCCGTCGACTCGGCACATCGCCGTGAGGGCATTGCCCGCAAGCTGCTGTCGCATGTGAGCTATGATGCCCAGATGCTCGGCTGCACCACGGCTTCGCTCGAGGTCGAGGACGGCAACGAGGGCGCGATTGCGCTCTATGCCGCTCTGGGCTTTACCGAGGTGGGTCGTCGTCGTGGCTACTACGGTGTCGGCAAAGACGCCATCGTCATGACGGCCCCACTTCCCCTCGTACTTCCGGTCGATAACGCCTCGCCCGAGCCGACGGCAGCCGAGCAACGCGTATGGCCGCTGCCTGCGCCTGGGCGCTCCGAGGGGGAGCGCGCCGAAATTGAGCGCCGCCGCCTGGTGCTCGCTATCGAGAGTTCCTGCGACGAGACGGCCGTGGCGATTATCGATGCGGATGGCAATATGCTGGCCAACCAGGTGTCGACACAGATTGATTTTCATGCCCGCTTTGGCGGCGTGGTGCCCGAGATCGCCTCGCGCAAACACGTTGAGGTGATTGTGAGTGTCGTGGATGCGGCGCTCGAGGATGCCGCAGCATCGCTTGGTCTTGAGGGTGGAGCCATTGCTCCCAGCGAGCTTGCCGCCGTGGGCGTGACACAGGGTCCGGGCCTGGTGGGCGCCCTCGTGGTGGGCGTTGCCTTTGCCAAAGGCTTTGCCTACGCTGCCGGTAAGCCGCTCGTATGCGTCAACCATCTGGAGGGGCATCTGTTTGCCAACCTGCTGGCGCAACCCGACCTCAAACCGCCGTTTATCTTCACGCTTGTCTCGGGTGGGCACACCATGCTCGTGCACGTGAAGGCGTGGGGCGACTACGAGGTGCTCGGTGAGACGCTCGACGACGCTGTGGGCGAGGCCTTCGACAAGGTAGCCAAGGCGTTGGGTCTGGGCTATCCCGGTGGCCCCATCATTTCCAAGCTGGCCGAGACGGGCAACCCCAAGGCGATCGATTTCCCCCGTGCGCTTAACAGCAGGGGAGACTATCGCTTCTCGCTTTCGGGCCTTAAAACCGCTGTGACGCTCTACATTGAACAGGAGACCAAGGCCGGGCGCACGATTCACCTGCCCGATCTGGCAGCTTCGTTTGAGGCAGCTGTCTTTGACGTGCAGTACAAGAAGGCCAAAAACGCGCTGCACGCTACCGGATGCAAGGAATACTGCATCGGTGGCGGCGTCTCGGCCAACCCGCATCTGCGCGAGATGATGATCAAGAAGCTTGGGCGTCAGGGGATTCGCGTAACGGTGCCGCCCTTGTCTGCCTGTACCGATAACGCCGCCATGATCGCGGAGGTCGCTCGCCGTAAATTCGACCGAGGCGAAATCTCGCCGTTCGATGTCGACGCCGATCCAAACATGACGCTGTAGCTGGTACGGCGCGGTCCCCGGACGGAGGGGCCGGATATAAGGTTTCCTGCTTTACAGTCCTGCGCAAGACTAAGGCCACATTAAGTGGCCTTCTTTGCGTGCGGAACTCGCGATAAAGTTCATATGCGCCGCCCGGCTCCCGCGGCTCTCAGGGGCATCTCTCATGCAAAAACTGTCGTGGGGTAAAGTCCGAGGTCAGTGGCGTTTGATACCGAGAAATCCAAAAAAGTTGAAAATTCATTACAAATTTGCGTTGACTTTAGGTAACTAAAGTTTCATACTCCTTTTCAACCACTGGGGGATGTGAACACGCACGGATCGTTCACATCATGATCGAAGAGGATTTCTTAGACATGTTCACGCATCAGCTAAACATTATCAGCGTAGTAATTATCTGATGCGGGTTAGCACATACAGCTGGCCCGTACGATAACGGGCGGCTGATGAAGATGAGGGCCGTCGAGCGCAACCGACGGCCCTCATTTTTTTATGTCTAGGAAGTTCTTTTTAGAGGAGGAAATGTAATGAACGGAGTTTTGCTCATGGTTGTGGCTGCGGCGGTGCTTGCCTGCGGCTATCTGGGCTACGGCCGATGGCTGGCCAACAAGTGGGGCGTTGACAAAGAGGCCCTCACGCCGGCCAAGCGCATGAAGGACGGCAAGAGCTTCTCGCCCGTCTCCGCCTTCACCGCGTTCTCGCACCAGTTCAGCTCGATCTGCGGTGCTGGCCCTGTCACGGGTACGATCGTCGCCATGGCCTTTGGCTGGCTGCCCGTCGTGCTCTGGGTCCTCGTCGGCGGCATCTTCTTTGGTGCCGTCCACGACTTTGGTGCCCTGTACGCTTCGATGAAGAACAACGGCAAGTCGCTCGCTCAGCTCATCGAGAAGTACATCGGCAAGACCGGCCGTCGCCTGTTCCTGCTGTTCTGCTGGCTGTTCTGCATCATCGTCATCGCCGCTTTCACCGACATGGTCTGCAAGACGTTCATGTTCACCCCGGCCGTTGACGCTTCTGGTGCTGCTACCGGTGCCATCGACTTCACCAAGTCCTATGCCGCCGGCTGCGCTGGTACCATCTCCATCCTGTTCACCTTCGTCGCTATCGCCTTTGGTTGGGCCCAGAAGAAGTTCAACCTCACCGGCGCTGCCGAGTTCGTCACCGGCGTGGTCCTCATGGTTCTCATGTTCGCCGTCGGTATGCAGTTCCCGGTCTACCTGGATAAGTTCCAGTGGTTCGCCGTCGTCATGGTCTACCTGGTCTTCGCTGGCGCCATGCCCATCCAGATGCTCAAGACTCCGCGCGATTACCTCACTTCCATCATGATGATCGTCATGATCGTCTGCGCTGTCCTCGGCATCGTCGTCCTGGGCGTCAACGGTCAGGCCACTATCACCGCTCCGGTCTTTACCGGCTTCTCCACTGCCTCCGGCATGATGTTCCCGGTCCTGTTCGTCTCCGTCGCATGCGGTGCTCTCTCCGGTTTCCACAGCCTCGTTTCTTCCGGCACCTCTTCCAAGCAGGTCGAGAAGGAGCAGGACGCCGTCAAGGTCGGCTACGGCGCCATGATCGTCGAGTCCTTCGTCGGCATCCTTGCCATCATCGTCGCCGGCATCATGTTCTCCGACATGAACACCGCCGGTACCGGCGTCCTCAACGCCGGTGTCGCTTCCACCCCGTTCCAGATCTTCGCCGCTGGCATCTCCCGCGGTATGCAGGCCTTCGGTGTTGACGGCACGCTCGCTACCGTCTTTATGACCATGAACGTTTCCGCTCTGGCTCTGACCTCGCTCGACGCCGTCGCCCGCATCGCCCGCACCTCGTTCTCCGAGTTCTTTGCCCAGACCAACGATGCCCTGGCCATCGAGTCCAAGGCCGGCTACATGAAGGTCCTCGGCAACCCCTGGTTCGCCACGGTCGTTACCCTGCTTCCCGGTCTCGCCCTCGCTTTTGGTGGCTATGCCAACATCTGGCCGCTCTTTGGTGCTTCCAACCAGCTGCTCGGCGGCATGACCATGATCACCCTCGCCGTGTTCTGCAAGTGCACCGGCCGCAAGGGCTGGATGCTCTACGTGCCCGTCGCCTTCCTGCTCTGCTGCACCTTCACCTCGCTGGTCCAGAGCGCCATGGGCTGCATGACCGCCGTCCAGGCCTACGGTTTCTTCGGTACCATCCCGGCTACTGCCACCACGGCCGCCGTCTCCGTCGCCGCCACCAAGGGCCTGCAGCTCGTCTTCGCCGTCCTGCTGATGGTCCTGGGTCTCATCGTCGCCGTCAACTGCCTCAAGGAGTTCTTCGGCAAGGAGGCTGGCTCCATGCCCGACGAGGAGCCCGAGTGGTCCGAGATGGGCAAGGCCGAGTACGGCCGCGCCGCTGCCGCCGAGGCTCCTGTCGACGCCGAGGCTGCCAAGGCCTAGTCAGCTTGATGGGCTAGCCGTTCCATCCATATGACTCGGAAAGACCGGGTCCGCAACGACGCGGACTCGGTCTTTTTTCATGCAAAAGCGGGCGACGCCCGAGTGTTCTCGCAGATGTTTTGCGTGGATAAGGGCGCGCGTTGTACCATATAAACGTATATGTGTACATATGAAAGGGGCCCCGTGGCCAAGACGGTATATTCCGATAACCAAAATAATGTCGATGCCCTGGCTGAACGTCTGAGCAGCCAGACGTCGCTTTCTGCCGAGCGTGCCAAGCTGGTTGCCTACGACCTGCTCTGCCGCAAGGCGCTCAAGATTAAGTCGAGTGCGCTGGCGCAAATTTTCCGCTCCGTCGATAAGGAATGTGACACCAAGGCGATGCGCGATGAACTTATCGCGGCAAATATCGTGACCAAGATCGAGGGTAGCGGCATTAACGGGCGCCCGGCGTTCTATACCATCAATGCCGAGATCCGCGATGCCCAGGAGCAGCCTGCCGAGTCCGTCGAGGATTTTGTCGTCGAGGATTCCGCTGACGTGCCTGCTGTGGAAGAAACTGCTCCGCGTGAGCATGTCGATACCGATGAGTTGCTCGATGAGAACGTCGTGCGTGCCTTTACGGCCAAGGCAGGACGCGGCGGTTTTGGCGGGGGTGGCAAGCGCGATGCGCAGCGCCGCGCCCAGCAGGAGCGCTTCCGTCGCGCCGTTGCTCAAAAGGGTGAGACGGATGCCGAGACTGTTGAGACCGAGGCTGCTGCCGAGTCGCAGAAGCCCACGAAGGAGCAAAAGCCCGTGGAGGCCCAAGAGCCCAAGCGCCGTCGCGGTGCTCACTTTAAGGCTGCACAGCAGGATGCCGCGCGTGAGGTTGAAGAGTCTTCTGAGGTTGCAGACGATGTTGAGGAGTCTGCCAAGAAGGCTCCGGGTTCATGCCGTCCCGGACGTGGTTTTGCGGGGCGCGCGTATCCCGTAAGGCGTCAGGAGAAGAGCGAGCCGGCTTCGACCACTCAGGGCGAGAAGGCCGAGAAGGCCGTTGAGCCGGCAGCTCGCGAACAGAAGCCTGCTGAGCCGCAGCTTGAGGTTGATGCCGAGGCCAAGGGCCAGCAGCCTACTGATGGGCAGGCGGAGCGGGGCACGTCGAGCAAGCCTCGCCGCCGTCGCCATCGTGGGGGCCGCAGTTCCCATGCCGAGACTGCAGCCGAGAAGACCACGCCGCAGGACGAGGATGCGAAGGTCGAGGTTTCTTCGGGGCAGCCTAAGCGCCAGCCGGCGAAGGAGAGCAAGTCCAATCGTCCGCAGAAGCAGGCGCCTATGCCGAAGCGCGAGCGCAATTCCCAAGGCGATTCTAAGCGCAAGTCTCAGAAGAAGCCGGAGTCTGCCGCAGCAGATACTGCTGCCCAGCAGCCCAAGTCGACCGTCCACGGCGAGGTATCGGCGTTTGCCCTTGCCCGCGTTTTGGGCAGGCAGCTGCTCAAAGTTGTCCCTACGCCTACGGCGCTCTCTAAGATCAAGGAGCAGCAGACTCAAATTGTTAAGGTCGAGGGCAAGGACGGCAAAAAGGCGCCGCAGCGCACCCAGCACAACGAGATGTCCAACCGCAAGATTGCCGAGGAGATTGCAATCATCCAGGCTTGGATCGAGCAGAACCGAGGTGCCGATACGCCGGTTGCTTCGCGTCGCCAGCGCGCCTACCAGATTTTTAACGATGAGAAGGCCTTTGACGGCAAGCACGGCGAGCGCCTGATTCGGCGTATGACCGAAAAAGGTATCAGCATGCAGGCGATTAAGGTCGCCCCCAACCGCCCCGTGCACTTTACGGGTTTCTTTACGCTGGGCGCCGACAAGCCGTTCATTATGGTCGAGAACCTAGACACCTATGACGAAATCGTCAAGCTCCTGCGCGGCCGCAAGCACGCCAAGCTTTTTGGCACCAAGGTGGGCGGCGTGATCTTTGGCGGTGGCTGCAAGGCGAGCGTTTCGCACGCACTGGATGATTATCTGGCCGAGATCGGCTATCGCTTTAACTATGTCTACTACGTGGGCGACATCGACCGAGAGGGTGCGCGCATTGTCGAGCAGACCCGTAACGCCAATGTGGTAGAGATTCGCCTGCATGCCGGTATGTATCGCGCCATGCTTGCCGAGCACAAGCGTCGCGTGAAGGCCGGCGGAGAGTGCGAACCCGCAGCTGCCAACCAGGGTGTGCCGCAGAACCTGGCGGCGACGATCAAGGATCTGCCCATGGTCACGCGCGTGCAGTTCCGCAACGTGCTGCGCGAGGGCGGACGCATTCCACAGGAGATTCTGATGACTGCCGACTATCGGGATGGCGACTCGGGAAGCTTCGACCGCATGCTGAACAACTAGGGACGTGTGGCCCCGACGGGCCGGGCATTAAGTTTGCTGCTCTGCAGTCCTGCGCAAGACGAAGGCCACATTAAGTGGCCTTCTTTGCGTGCGGAACTCGCGACAAACTTAATGCCCGGCCCGTCGGGGCCACACGGCACTTTGTAGAAGGCGGCTCGCTTTTCGGAACTGGGCTGATATTTCTAGATGTAAGGCGCTCTTGGTCCTAATGGGCTTGGGGCGCTTGTCTTTTGGGGGTAGATTTTTGGGACATGCCTGAAAATCCACCTTCTACTTCTCGTGCAGGACGAGAAGTTTCGGTCATAACTTCTCGTGCAGGACGAGAAGTTATATACTCAAGATGTTGAAAGGAGAGCATCATGGCACCTACAGCGTTGAGTATTGCGGAGATTGTTGCCGAGGCCCGTTCCTTTGAGATTCCTCATGTCGTGCATCGAGACGATGTCATCGGTAATCTTCCTGAGCCAAAGCCGTTCAATCTTGTCCATATCATCACGGGTATCAGGCGCTGCGGCAAAACGTTCTATGCGTTTCAATGGATTCGTCGCCTTATCGATCGCGGTGTCGATGCCGAGCGTATCTTCTATTTCAATTTTGCTGATGACCGTCTTCGACCGGCGCCGGACACGCTCATGAGCGACATTTTGGAAGAGTATTGGCGGCAGGTTCCCTCAGCGCGAACGAAAGGCTGTTATCTCTTTCTGGATGAGGTGCAGGAGACCGATGGCTGGCAGGGCGTTTGTCAGCGTTTGGCGGAGCACGAGAGCGTAACGCTTGTTATCACCGGATCGTCCTCAAAACTATCTGCCGATGAAATAGCGACGCAGTTTCGCGGTCGCTCGCAAGAGCACGCTATGCATCCGCTTTCATTCCGCGAGTATTGTGCGTTTCATCACATTGAAACGCCGGATATGTCTACTAGTGCTGGGGCTCCAGCTGTTTCTCCGCAGCGGCGAACTGATCTGGAATCGGCATATGACCGTTATCTCATAGAGGGTGGCTTTCCTGGGGTTCAGGAGCTTGATGCCGGTTCGCGTATTCAGATGCTTCAAGCCTATTTGCGAGATGTTGTTGCACGAGACATTCTCGAGCGGAGCGGGCGCACGGATATCGCTATTGCCAACCAAGTAGGGCTCTTCTGCCTTCGAAACACGGGTTGCGACCTTTCGGTTAACAGTTTGTTGGAAGCCTTAAAGTCTGTCGGATATCGAGCGTCATGGGAAAAAATAAACGAACTCGTTCGTTTATTCCAGCAGGCTCATCTCATTGGATTACTTCCGGAGTATTCAACTTCTTTGGCTCCTAAGACAACGACAACAGACAAGGTCTATGCCGTCGACCAGGGGATGGCATATGCAACATCGCGTGCTAATCAGCAGGATATAGGAAAGCGTTTGGAGACTGCGATTTATGCTGAACTCATGCGCCGTACGGCAAACGGCCGGTTGGAAACGGTGACTTCATTTACGGCTCCAACGCAAGCACGAGAAAAAGTTGATTTCTTGGTCGGCGACGCTTTGGCATCGGAACCATACGCGCTTTACCAGGTGACAGTCGATATGACGGCAGAGAAAACGCGCAGGCGTGAAGTTGGTTCCCTTGAGGTTGCTATGGTAAAAACCGGTATCAAGGATGCCAATATCATCACGCTGCGCGAGGCGACCCAGATCAAAACGGAGCATGGCGTCATCGAGGTTATTCCCGCATGGAAATGGTCGCTTGGTCTGTAATGCTACGCCGGCCCGCCGGGGCCGCACGGCACCATGTTGATGACCGGCACTTTAGGAACGTCCCTAAGTGCCGGTTTGGCTGGTAAGTCGAGATGTGGGGAGCCCGTTGCTGGTATGGGACGGAGGGATTCCGCGTCCGCCTGGTCGGCGGCCGCGCTCCGCTGCGTCGCTTCGCTCCTTGCGTGCTGCGCTGGAAAACGCTTCGCGTTTCCTCAGCTCCGCACCCTTGCGGGTTCGAATCCCTCCGCTTGCTCACAAGAAAAGCCTCCCGATCGGCTATGCGTTCGAGAGGCTTGTTTCTTTGGCTGGGACGGAGGGATTCGAACCCCCAACAGCCGGCACCAAAAACCGGAGTTCTACCGTTGAACTACGTCCCAATGTGTGGTGTTGCCCAAAAGCAACTCGTTTAGTTTACCTAATCTGCGAGGGCATCGCAAACGCCGTCGAGCAGGCGTACGGCGAGTGTCTGCGCGTCGCTGGCCGTGAAAGTGCCGTTGTAGCGCGTCATGCCCGTGAGCTCAATGCGAATGCGAGCCGGCTTCTGCTGCGCGGCGACATTGGCAGTGCGGATGCGCTGGGCCAGGTTGTGGCACTCGGCGAGGGCAATCGTGGCGCGCGGTGCGGCGTCGGCGGGCAGCTCGTCGCTTGCGATCTCGAGCACCAGGTCAACGTCGGTTGGGACCTCGGAGTCGCAGAGCATCATGCCGCTGTTGTCGGTCGTTGCCGTGGCGATATTCCACATGCGCGACGCAACGCTGCGTGCGATGGGGTCCTCGCCGATAACGGCAATCTGGAAGCGCTCGAGCACGTTGGCGGCGCGAGCAAAACCGATACGGGACTCGGCTTCGGTGACCGAGGGCTTGCCCTCCCACACATGGTGCAGGCGGTTGATATAGGCGTAGGTGTCCTGGAAGGCCATGCCGTCGGCAAACAGGCCGACATTTTCCTGGAACTGCTGCAGGGCGGCCTCGGTATGCGGACCAAAGTAGCCGTCGTCTTCGCCACAGGCAAAGCCCAAAACGTTGAGAGCGCGCTGCAGGGCCTGCACATCGGCGCCATGGAAATTGGGCATGCGCAGATAGAGAGTGCGGTCGCCCAGCTTATACGAAGCGTCTACAAGGGCGCTCCAGCAGGGGATATCGACGGTATGACCGGCAGCAAGGCCGCTGTCGAGCCTGAAGGTGCTGACGGCCTGCTCAGTGGTGGCTCCAAAGTACTTGTCGGTGACTTCGGCGGCATCAATCGTGTAGCCGAGCTGCAGGAGACGAGACTGCACGTCCTCGACGGCTGCTCCTTGCATGCCCGTTGTAATAGGTTCCATGAACGAACCCCTTTCGGCGTACCATTCGTACTATTTGAGCGTCTGTCGGATAGACAACGCAAAGGGATGCATAAACATGCACTCAACAGTGTAGCAAGTTGTGCCTAAATACGCTGCTGACAGGTTTTATAACCCCCGTTAGTTAAGACGCTCCACAAAGAAATCTGCCATGGAGAGGAACAGCTCGCGTGCGTGCGGATCAAGCTCAACGTTCTCGATGGCCGCTTTGGCCTTAGCGGTCAGGTCGAGCGCGTAAGTGTGGGCGTAATCGATGGAGCCGGTCTCTTGGAAGATCTCCACGGCGCGTGCGAGCTGCGCGGGATCATCGGTGCCCGAGGAAAGGATCGCCTCGACCTCGTCGTGGTGGCGCTCATCAGAGAGGGCATGTACGGCGACAAGCGTGCGCTTGCCCTCGGTGATGTCGGTGCGGAAGTCCTTGTTGGCGGCTTCCTTAGTGCCGACAAGGTTGAGCAGGTCGTCCTGAATCTGAAAGGCAAGGCCCGTGTGCAGGCCAAAGGCGCGCAGCGCTTCGATTTGCTTATCGCTGCCGCCGCCGATAATGGCTCCGGCGGCAAGCGGCGTGGCTCCGCTGTAAAACGCGGTCTTGTGCGTCGCCATGTCCAGGTAGTCATCAACCGAGATATCAAAGCGCCCGTCACGGACCCAACCCAGGTCGAGTGCTTGACCCTCGATGGTGCGGACGATCATCTCGGTAAGCTCGTGGAGCACGCGCAGCTTCACGTCGGACTCCAGCGTAGGGTCGTCGAGAACCGTCTTGGTGACCATGGTGAGCGCCAGGTCGCCACAATTGATGGCAAGGCCCGTGCCCTCGGTAAGGTGCATACAGGGCTTGCCTCGACGAAGCTGTCCGTTGTCGGCGATGTCGTCGTGGATCAGCGCGCCCGACTGGAAATGCTCGATAGCTGCCGCGGCGCTGCGGGCGCTCTCAAAGCTGCCGCCCACTGCGGTTGCGGCGAGCATGCAGATAAGCGGGCGGTGGCGCTTGCCGGCGTTGGCCGTAAAAGCCGAGAGCGGCGCATACAGGTAGCGCTCGATATCGGCAGAGGTCGCCTGTCCGTCAAAGAACGTGGCCAGATAGTCGTTAATCTGGTCAAAGTGCTGGGCTAAAAAGCTGGTAAACGGACTGGACACGGGTTCTCGCATTCTTTCTGAGGTTGCGTTGATGCAATATGCAGACAACATATTGCCACATTAGGGCGTTTGGCGCGGCAGTTTTGGCGATTTGGGACAACGGGCGTGCGTTTGATGGAGCGCGCCTAAATCAGCCTAAAATGCTCGAGCGCCGCAACGACACCGTCGTGATCGACGGTGTCGGTCACGTAATCGGCCTTATCCTTGAGATAGTCCGGTGCATTGCCCATGGCGATACCGACATCGACGGCGTTCATCAGCGAGACGTCATTGCTGGCGTCGCCGATGCCGTATACGGTTCCGTGGTGGGGATCGAGGGCGTCGAGTACAGACTGGATGCCCCCGCGCTTCGTGCATTCGCGGGGCGAGATTTCGGTTACCTCGAGTTCGAGCTCGTTAAAGCACAGCAGCGGCTCAAGTGCCTTATCTTGAGCGATGTGGTTGGCGAGCGATGTAGACATCAAGATCTTGTAGACACTGTAATGTTGCAGCTGCGTGACTGCGTCGCCCAGGGTGCGCGCGTATCCGGGAGCATCGGTGGCATCGGCACTCATGCGCACGACGCCGTTGAGGCCCTCAAAGCGGATGACCTCGCCCGATTGCTCAAGGTAGGGGGCAAGACGCTGCAGCATACTGGGCGTCATCGACAGATCGCGAATTGTGTGTCCGTTGATCTCGGCGTAACCGCCCGCAAGACAGACGATGCCGGTCCAGGGCAGCTCAAGAAGTTTGGGGTGGATGCAGCTCAGGGTACGTCCCGTGCAGATAAAGGCCATGTTGCCGTTGGCGACAAACTCGCGGATTGCCTGCGAAACCGCCTCGTTGGGATAGGGGGAGAGGTCCCGCTCGTCTTCGGGAAGGTCTTGGGCGAGCCTGGGGTCTTGCCAGGCGAGCGTTCCGTCGATATCGAAGAAGCAAATATCGCCGCGCTTATGGGCTGCGCTGGCGGCAGGGGAGGCCGAGGTGGTGGGCACAAATTCCGGCTCGAGGCCCATGATCTGGTCAAAATGCTCTTTAACGCGGGGAACGGAGATGCCGATGATCACCTGGGCGGTCTTGCCCGTAATGATGAGGCCCTTGGCGCCCACCGCGACAAACGACGCGTTATCTGCAACGATGGAAGGGTCTGCGACCTCGACGCGCAGGCGCGTGGCGCAGTTGGTTGCGCCCACGATATTGCCAACGCCACCTAAAAGCTGAATTACCCGCTCAGCGAGGACGTGATCTTGATCGGATCGACTATTGACCTCGTCATTGGGAGATTGCTCTTTGGCAAAGTCGCTTCCCGTTAAACAATCGATTGCCGCGCGATTGGCAACATGATCCTCGCGGCCCGGTGTCTTAAGGTCATAGACCAAGATGAGTGCTCGAAAACTAACAAAAAAGATGAGGCTAAAGGCAAGGCCGATACCGAGCGCCAAAAGATAGGCACCGGCATGCGTGCGCATGAGCGGAATAAAGTTGAAGGCTGCCATCTCCATCAGGCCGCCCGAGAAGATGCCGACGATGCCAAAGAGATTCATGGTTGTGGCAAGGCAAGACGATAAGACGGCGTAGAGCAAAAAGAGCCCGGGGTGGGTGAACATAAAGAGAAACTCGAGTGGCTCGGTAACGCCGCAAACCACCGAGGCGATGATGGCGGGAACAAGGATGACCCTGAGGCCGGCGCGGAGCTCGGGTTTTGCGGTGGAGTAGAACGCAGCCGCGATGGCAGGAAGGCCAAAGAGCTTGACCCAGCCGGTGGCGGTAAAACCGGCCCACGGCGCAAGCTCATTAAGGGGGCGCGTACTATGGGAGAGGATGGGGAGCAAGCTGCTCCACGTGGCGTAGATGCCGTCGTTAATGACCAGGTTGTCGTAGTAGATCGGCATGTAGAGCAGGTGGTGCAGCCCCATGGGCTCGAGCGCTCGTTCTAAAAAGACAAAGATGCCCACGCCAAAGGGACCGACGCCTGCAAGCGTGTGACGCAGCGTATCGGTTACATCGTATACGTAGGGCACGATGGCGGCCGAGATAGCGGCAAGGGCAAACACGGCAAAAAAGCTGATGAGGTAGACCAGCGAGGAGCCCGAGAAGGTGCCGAGCCAATCGGGAATCTTGGCATCGTAGAAGCGGTCATGGATGGTGACGACGGTTGCCGATACCGCCAGCGGGCCGATAATGCCGGTGTCGAGCGTCTTGATGCCGTCGATGACGGTGATACCGCTGGCGGTGGTCAAAGATGACGGGTACTCAAGTCCAAGGTTGTCTCCGCTCAGCTTAATGATCTCGCTCAAAAAGAAGCAGTAGGCAAAATAGGCGACGAGAGCCTCGAGACAGCAACGAGCCGGTTGTTTTTGGGCAAGACCGATGGGCAGCGCTACGGCAAAAAGGAGCGGGAGGCGTTTAAAGACCGTCCACGAGCCGCGCTGGATGATGGTCCAAAAAACGTACCAAGGGGTTCCGTATACGGCGAGATCGCCGACGATGTCCGCAGTCGTTGCGAGAGCGGAGACGCCGACCATGAGGCCCGATATAGAAAACAGCATGGCGGGCGCGAACATTGCCCCGCCAAAGCGTTGGATTTTTTGCAGCATAATATGCCTTTCGGATGCAACATGCTGTGCGAGCAAGAACGTTTAAACAATGAACTCATTGTAGAGGACTGGCTGCTTGCCGCATTGACGGTTTTGATTCGGTCCGATTTAAGTTTCGGGGGAACCGTCGACGGTAAATAATCCGTGCTTTACCGATAATCGGTTTAAACAACCCAAAGAAATGCTATCGTGCCTAGCCATACATATTCATTAGAGGTGAAACAATGCCAAAAGCGATATACGAAGGAATCTACCGAGAAATACGCTCGCGCATCATTAATGGGACCTATGCGTTTCAGGAGATGCTGCCAACCGAAGCCGAGCTGACCGCGGAGTTCGGATGCACTCGCAATACCGTCCGTCGCGCCTTGAGTATGCTGGCCGACGGGATGTTTGTGCAGCCCATACACGGCAAGGGCGTGCGCGTTATTTGGCTTAAGGGCGAAACCGACATGTTGGGCGCACTCGAAGAGGTTGAGTCGTTTGGCGAGTTTGCAAAGCGCAACAATGCCGTTGCATCGACGGACGTTAAGTCTTTTGAACATCTGGTCTGCACCGAGCAACTCTCTCGTCACCTGGGCTTTAAGGTGGGCGAGGAGTTGATTCGCGTGGTGCGCGTCCGTAGCCTTAACGGTAGCGCTCGCCAGGTGGACCACGGCTATTTTCTGGAGTCGATCGCCAAAGGCCTGACGCCCGAGATCGCTGCAAAGTCAATTTACGACTATCTGGAGCACAAACGCGGCGTCAAAGTGATGGCGAGTCGCCGTACGGTGAGCGTCGAGCTTGCCAACGATGAGGACTGCAGCTATCTTGACCTTGGCAAATACAACTGCGTTGCCGTCATGGAGAGCCAGTCGTACACCTCGGACGGCATCTTGTTCGAGGTCACGCATGCCCGCACGCATCCCGAGATCTTCCACTACCGCGTCAACTCCAAGCGATAGCCGGCTAGCTCGCAGCCTGACGAGACTCATGCCCTCAAAGAGAAAACGCCCGGTCAAACCGACGATGCATCGGCTTGACCGGGCGTTTTCTCTGCATTCGATAACAAATAATTGTTTATACAAAACTTGTCAAGTATCAAGTTGAAATTACCGTTCACCGGAGTTTTTCTACCGCTCTAGTAATACTTGTTCAAACAACTAGCCAAATAGAGTATCGTACAAATCAGCAAAAGGGGCAAAGTCCCCGAGCCAATCTCCGAAGGCGGCGGCAAAGGGTGCCGCCACGGTGTGAAAGGGTGGATTGTAATGAAGAACGAAATGAGCAGAAGGCAGTTCCTGGGCTTTGCTGGTTCCGCGGCTGCGGTTCTGGGTCTGGGTCTTGTGGGCTGCGGTGGCTCCGCCGGCTCCGGCTCCTCTGCTTCTGGTGACGCCGCCGAGGTCTACTTCCTCCAATTCAAGCCCGAGGTCGACAAGGAGTGGAAGGAGATCGCCAAGGCGTACAAGGAGGAGAAGGGCGTCGAGGTCAAGATCGTGACCGCCGCCTCCAACACCTACGAGGAGAAGCTCAAGTCTGAGATGTCCAAGAGCTCCGCTCCGACCCTGTTCCAGGTCAACGGCCCCACCGGTCTTAAGAACTGGAAGGATTACTGCGCCGACCTGTCCGATACCAAGCTCCGCGGTGAGCTCATTGACGACTCCCTGGCTCTGCAGTCCGATGGCAAGGATCTGGGTATCGACTGGGTCCAGGAGAGCTACGGCATCATCTACAACAAGCAGCTGCTCGAGAAGGCTGGCTACAAGGCCGAGGACATCAACTCCTTCGATAAGCTGAAGGCTTGTGCCGACGACATCCAGGCCCGCAAGGACGAGCTTGGTGTTGAGGGTGCCTTCACTTCTGCCGGCATGGATGACTCCTCCAGCTGGCGCTACACCACCCACCTCGCCAACCTCCCGCTCTACTACGAGTTTGAGAAGGAGCACAACCAGGAGGACGACGAGATCAAGGGCGAGTATCTCGACAACTACAAGCAGATCTTCGACCTGTACACCACCGACTCCACCTGCGATCCTTCGCAGCTTGCTTCCAAGACCGGCGACGACGCCACCAACGAGTTCGCAACCGGCAAGGCCGTCTTCTATCAGAACGGCTCTTGGGCCTACTCTGACCTCATCAAGGCCGGCATGAGCGACGACCAGATTGGCATGATGCCTATCTACATCGGCGTTGACGGCGAGGAGAACCAGGGCCTGTGCTCCGGCGGCGAGAACTACTGGTGCGTGAGCTCCCAGGCTTCCGAGGATGCTCAGAAGGCCACCGAGGACTTCATGTACTGGTGCGTCACCGCTGACACCCCGACCAGCATCATCGCCGACAAGATGGGTCTGACCGCTCCGTTCAAGAGCGCCAAGGAGACCACCAACGTCTTCTCGCAGCAGGCCGTTGCCATGGCCAAGGACGGCAAGAAGACCGTCGCTTGGGACTTCGTCTACATCCCCTCTGAGGAGTGGAAGAAGAACCTCAAGCAGGCTCTGATCGCCTATGCTGCCGACAACAGCAAGTGGGACGGCGTCAAGAACGCCTTCGTCGATGGCTGGAAGACCGAGAAGGCTGCTTCCGAGTAAGCAATTGCTGCCCAAGCTATCTGATTAGCGACAGGGGGCGGGCAGACGTTGGTTTGCCCGCCCCCTGCATATTGAAAGGACCCTTCTATGGGCAAAGCACTCAAGCGCTGGTGGCCGCTCTTTATGCTGCCCACGTGCCTGGCGTTTATGATCGGGTTCGTGATTCCCTTTATCCAGGGCTTCTATCTCTCGTTCTGCCAGTTTATTACCATTAACAACACGCACTTTGTCGGTATCGAGAACTACGTGCGCGCGCTGTCCGATCCGCAGTTTGCCACGTCGTTCTTCTTTACGGTGGCGTTTGCCTTCCTGTCGACGGTGCTCATCAACGTGATCGCCCTCGCCATTGCGCAGGCGCTCACCCGCAAGGCGCTCAAGGGCACTAACATCTTCCGTACGATCTTCTTCATGCCTAACCTGATTGGCGGCATCGTGCTGGGCTACATTTGGCAGATTCTGATCAACTGCCTGCTCTCCAACATCGGCGCCGACCTTATTGCCCTTAACTCCGCTGCCGGCTTCTGGGGCCTTATCATCCTGACCCTGTGGCAGCAGGTCGGCTACATGATGATCATCTACATCGCCGGTCTGCAGTCCATTCCGTCCGACTACATCGAGGCCGCCAAGGTTGACGGTGCCACGGCATGGCAGACGTTCTGGAAGGTTAAGATCCCCAATCTGATGCCGACGATTACCATCTGCCTGTTCCTGTCCATCACCAACGGATTTAAGCTGTTCGACCAGAACCTCGCCCTTACCGGCGGCGCTCCCGCACACTCCACCGAGATGCTCGCCCTGAACATCTACAACACGTTCTACTCGCGTGCCGGCATCGCATGGCAGGGCATTGGCCAGGCCAAGGCAGTCATCTTCTGTATCCTGGTCGTTGCTATTTCCATGATCCAGCTTAAGGCCACGAGGTCCAAGGAGGTGCAGCAGTAATGAAACGCGATAAGGCTATTAACCGCGCACTCTCGATTTTCTTTACGATCCTGTCGCTCGCGTGGATCTACCCCGTGTTCATGATTGCGCTCAATTCCTTTAAAAAGGGAACTGCAATCAGCACCACCACGGCGTTCGATTTGCTTACGCCTGAGACGTTCAACGGTCTTGCAAACTACGTGCACGCCCTTAACGAGCAGGGCTTTGCCTCGGCCTTTATGTATTCGCTCATCATCACGGTTACGTCGGTCGTGCTGATCTTGGTGTGCTGCTCCATGTGCGCTTGGTACGTAGTGCGTGTCAACAGCAAGATCTCGAACTTCTTCTATTACCTGTTCGTCTTCTCGATGGTCGTGCCCTTCCAGATGCTCATGTTCACGCTGTCCAATTTGGCGGACCGCATCGGCTTTAACACACCGTTCAACATCTGCTTTATCTACCTTGGCTTTGGCGCGGGCCTGGCGGTCTTTATGTTCGCCGGCTTTGTAAAGAACATCCCGCTCGAGATCGAAGAGGCGGCCATGATTGATGGCTGCAACCCGGTCCAGGTGTTCTTTAAGATCGTCCTCCCCATCATGAAGCCCACCTATCTTTCGGTCGGCATTCTCGAGACCATGTGGGTCTGGAACGACTACCTGCTGCCCTACCTTACGCTCGACTCCACCAAGTACAAGACCATTCCTATCTTGATCCAGTACTTCCGCGGCGGCTACGGCCATGTCGAGCTCGGCCCCATGATGGCCTGCATCATGATGGTCGTTGTCCCCATCGTCATCATGTACATCCTCTGCCAGAAGTACATCATTGACGGCGTGGTGGCAGGTGCCGTCAAGGGCTGATGCCGTAACTGTTTTGCAAGTTTTAGCGGCGCCCCTCAGCGTGGCGCCGCGTATCGAAAGGTAGAGACATGGCCGAGATCGTTCTCAAACATGTTCAGAAGGTGTATCCCAACAACGAGTCCAAAAAGAAGGGCTTCTTTGGCAAAAAGAAGAAGACCGAGGAGAAGAAGCACAACCTCAAGGTTACCGAGGACGGCGTGCTCGCGGTGGAGGACTTTAACCTCACCGTGCATGACCAGGAGTTCATCGTTCTCGTTGGCCCCTCTGGCTGCGGTAAGTCCACGACGATGCGCATGGTCGCCGGCCTGGAGGACATTACCTCGGGCGACGTGCTCATCGACGGCAAGCGCGTCAACGACGTGGCGCCCAAGGACCGCGACATCGCCATGGTGTTCCAGAGCTACGCTCTGTACCCCAACATGACGGTATACGAGAACATGGCGTTTACGCTTGAGCTCAAGAAGGTCCCCAAGGACGAGATCGACCGCAAGGTTCGCTCCGCTGCCGAGATCTTGGGTATCACCGAGTACCTCGACCGTAAGCCTAAGGCGCTTTCGGGCGGTCAGCGCCAGCGTGTCGCCATCGGCCGCGCCATCGTGCGTGATCCTAAGGTCTTCCTGATGGACGAGCCGCTGTCCAACCTGGACGCCAAGCTGCGTAACCAGATGCGTGCCGAGCTCATCAAGCTGCGCCACGAGATCAAGGGCACGTTCATCTACGTCACTCACGACCAGACCGAAGCCATGACCCTCGGCGATCGTATCGTGGTCATGAAGGACGGCGTCGTCCAGCAGATCGCCACGCCGCAGGAGGTCTTCAACCACCCCGCGAACATCTTTGTTGCCGGCTTTATCGGCGTTCCGCAGATGAACTTCTTCGATGCTCAGCTGGTTCGCTCTGGCAACGGCTTTACCGTCAAGACCGAGGACATGAACGTGGCGCTTGCCCCCGAGACCTGCGCTCAGCTCGCGCTCAACTGGGACGGCGGCGACGTGAAGGAGATTACGGCTGGCGTGCGCCCCGAGCAGATTCTTCTTGCCGATAAGGGCGAGGAGGGCGCGCTCCAGGGCACCGTCGAGGTGACCGAGCTCATGGGCTCGACCGAGCATGTCCACGTGACCGCTCCCGACGGTCAGTTTGTCCTGATCATTCCCGTCGTCGACCTCGAGGCCAAGGGTGCGCTCAAGGCGGGCGACCCCATCTGGTTCAAGTTCGAGAAGAACGCGACCCATCTCTTCGATAAGGTATCTGGTAAGAACCTTATCTAGGCCCGGTACATCCAGGCCCTTCCTTTGGGCGACTGCGGTATTGCCATCCTTTTGCCGCGGTCACATATAAGGCTCCCCTCCCGTCCACTGGGCGAGAGGGGAGCCTTTCTTTGTGTTGGGATTGTCTGACCGGTCGTTTGTCTCGATCTGTAACGGGTAGGGCCGATTTCGGACGTTAGATGTTACAGATCGAGACGGTTCCGCCGAGCTAACCATTTCATCTAAATCTGTAACACCAAAGGCGAATTTCAGCTGCTAGATGTTACAGATTGAGATAAACCCAAGGGGAGGGGCCGGTATGTCTCAATCTGTAACAGCTGGGGCCGTTTTTACCGAGTAGCTGTTACAGATCGAGATTCTTCGGTCGAGTCGGGTTGCAGGGTAACGTGCGGGCACAAAAAACGGAGCCGTGTCGCCACGACTCCGTTTCTCAAGAGGATGGGTAAGGGAAGTGAAATTAGTTCAGGTGCCAGATCTCGTCGTTGTACTGGGAGATGGTGCGGTCGGACGAGAAGGTGCCGGCGTTGGCGATATTGATGAGCGCCTTGCGCATCCAGGCGTCCTGGTCCTCGTAGTCGGCCAGCACGCGCTCCTTGGTCTGGATGTACTCCTCAATGTCGAGCAGGGCCATAAACCAGTCCTTGCCCTTAATGTCGTCGTGCAGGCGCTGCAGGCGCTCGGCATTGCCGGTCGCCATAAAGGCCGGGTTGGTGATGAAGTCCACCAGCAGTTTAATGCCGGGCTTGCGGTAGAGCGCACCGGCGTTGTAGGTGCCGTCGGCGTAGAGCTGCTCAACCTGTTTGGACGAGGCGCCAAAGGTATAGATGTTCTCGTCGCCCACGAGCTCGGCAATCTCCACGTTGGCACCGTCGAGCGTGCACAGGGTTAGGGCGCCGTTGAGCATGAACTTCATGTTGGAGGTGCCGCTCGCCTCCTTGGAGGCCAGGCTGATCTGCTCGGAGATGTCAGCGGCGGGGATCACGCGCTCGGCGGCGGTGACGTTGTAGTTCTCGATCATGACAACCTGCAGGTAGGGAGCCACGTCGGGGTCGTTTGCAATCCACTGCGACAGCGTCAAGATCAGATGGATGATGTCCTGCGCGATAGTGTAGGCAGGCGCCGCCTTGCCGCCAAAAATGATGGTGACGGGGTGCTTAGGTCTGTTGCCGTTCTTGATATCGAGGTACTTCCAGATGATGTAGAGCGCAAGCATCTGCTGGCGCTTGTACTCGTGGATGCGCTTGACCTGGACGTCGATGATGGCGTTGGAGGGAATGGTCACGCCCTGCTCGAGCGCCATGAACTGGCGCATGATGGCCTTGGCCTCGACCTTGGTGGCGGCCAGGCGCTCAAGAACGTCCTTGTCGTCGGCGAACTTGGCGAGTTTGCTCAGATCGCCGGTGCTGCGCCAGTCGGTGCCGATCACATCGTCGAGCAGGCTGGCGAGCGCGGGGTTGGCACCATGGATCCAGCGGCGGAAGGTGATGCCGTTGGTCTTGTTGGAGAACTTCTCGGGATAGATTTCGTAGAACGGATGAAGCTCGGTGTCCTCCAGGATTTTGGTGTGGAGGGCGGCTACACCGTTGATGGAGAAGCCAAAGTGGATGTCCATGTGGGCCATGTGGACGGTGCCGTGCTCGTTGATGATGGCGACGCGCGGGTCATCGTGCTCGGCCTTCGCAACCTCATCGAGCTTGACGATAATGTCGGCGATGGCAGGGGAGACCTTCTGCAGGCTGGCGAGCGGCCACTTCTCGAGCGCCTCGGCAAGAATCGTGTGGTTAGTGTAGGCGACCATGGAGCGTACGATGGTCACGGCCTCGTCAAACTCGATGCCATGCTCGGTGGTGAGCAGGCGGATGAGCTCGGGAATGACCATGGTGGGGTGCGTGTCGTTGATCTGGACCACGGCGTAGTCGGCCAGGTCGTGCAGGTTGCTGCCGCGCTCGATGGCCTCGTCGATCAGGAGCTGGGCGGCGTTGCTCACCATGAAGTACTCCTGATAGATGCGAAGCAGGCGGCCCTGCTCATCGGAATCGTCGGGGTAGAGGAACAAGGTGAGGTTCTTGGCGATCTCGGTCTTGTCGAAGTCGATGGAACTGCCGGGGACCAGGCCGTCGTCGACGCTCGCCAGGTCGAACAGGCGCAGGCGGTTCTTGGTGGGCTGGCCGTAACCGGGCACATCGATGTTGACGAGCTTGGAGGTAACGGCAAAATCGCCGAACTCGACGGTGTAGGAGCGGTCATCGTCGACTAGGATGTCCTGCTCACCGAGCCACTCGTCGGGGACGGCCTTCTGCTGGTTGTCGACAAAGCGCTGACGGAACAGGCCGTAGTGATAGTTGAGGCCCACGCCATCGCCGGTCAAGCCCAGCGTGGCGATGGAATCCAGGAAGCACGCGGCCAGGCGACCCAGGCCGCCGTTGCCGAGCGACGGCTCGACCTCGAATTCCTCGATCTTGTTGAGGTCGTGGCCTGCGGCGGTGAGCTGGTCCTTAACCTCGTCGTAGATGCCGAGGTCGATCATGTTGTTGATGAGCAGCTTGCCGATCAAAAATTCGGCGGAAATGTAATAGAGCTTTTTCTTGCCGTTGTTGAGCGGGCAGGCAGCGGAGCGCTCCTGCACGAGTTTGACCAGCAGCTTGTAAATGCGACGGTCGTCGAGCTGCTCGAGCGAGGTGCCAAAAGACTGCTTGGCGAGTTCCATGAGGTTAATTTGGGGCATGTTTTCTCCTGTGATGGGTTGTTTCATGTCTGCAATTCATGAGAAGCCCGCGCGAGGGGATTGGGGTGGCCTCGCGCGGGAAAAGCAAGCGCGTCCGCACGGTGGGGAGGGGTCGGGCGCGGTAGCTCCTATTGAGGAAGCTCGATTTCGGCTTCCGATGGGATGCGGAAGTAGGTCTCGGTCCAGTCGGTGAGTTTGTGCTCGAGCTCGCGGGTGATGGCGCCGTCGAGCATGCGCCAGGTCCAGTTGCCGCCCAGTGTGGCGGGGGTGTTGATGCGCGCCTCGTTGCCCAAGTTGAGCAGGTCCTGCATGGTGTAGATGCACGTGTCGCTCACGCTGGCTGCGATGGTTCGGTTGAGCGCGTCGGTGATGGGCTCGCCGGCCTGCTGATGGGTGTACAGGGCTGTCTGCTCGCGCTGACGCGGGGTGGCCGTTCCCTCAAACCAACCGCGCGCCGTCTCGTTATCGTGGGTGCCCACATAGGCGACGGTGTTGGCGATGTAGTTATGCGGCAGGTAGTACGAGTTGGTGCCCTCAAAGGCAAACTGCAGGATCTTCATGCCGGGGAAACCCGAGTTGTCGCGCATGTCGATGACGCCGGGGGTGAGGAAGCCCAGGTCCTCGGCGATGATGGGCAGCGTGCCGAGCTTTTCCTTGAGCGTCTTGAAGAACTTGAGGCCGGGACCCTGCGTCCACGAACCGTAGGACGAATCGGGCGAGGAGAACGGCACCTCCCAATAGGCCTCGAAGCCGCGGAAGTGATCCAGGCGGATGACGTCGTACATGTCGAGGGCGGCGCGAATGCGGCTTTCCCACCAGGAGAAGCCGTCGGACTCCATGGCGTCCCAGTCGTAGATGGGGTTGCCCCAGTACTGGCCGGTGGCCGAGAACTGGTCGGGCGGCGTGCCGGCGACGCTCACGGGATTGCCGGCGGCATCGATCTTAAAGAGCTCAGGCGTCGCCCACATCTCGACGGAGTCACGCGAGACATAGATGGGCAGGTCGCCGATGATGAGAATGTCGCGCTCGTTGGCATAGGCCTTGAGGCGGCTCCACTGGCGATCGAAGAAGTACTGCGTCATCTGGTGGTAGAGCATACGCGCCGGATGGTCGGCGCAGACCTTGGCGGAAGCCTCGCCGCGGGTGTGGAGCTCCGCGGGCCACTCCCAGAACGCCTTGAGACCGCACTCCTCTTTGACGGTCATGAACTCACAGTAGGGGATGAGCCAGTCCTCGTTGGCCTGGATAAAGTCATCGAAATCGGCCGGCTTGTCGGCAGCAAAGCGCTCGGCGGCGCGGTCGAGAATCTGACGGCGGCCGCCAAAGATAGCACCGTAGTCGACATTGCTGGGGTCGGATCCCAGATACACGCCATCGATATCGCGCTGCTCCAGATACCCTGCCTCGATAAGCTCGGCAAAGTCGATAAAGTTGGGGTTGCCTGCGCGGGCCGAGAACGACTGATAGGGCGAATCGCCATAGCTGGTCGTCGTAAGGGGCAGAATCTGCCAGTAATGTTGTTTGCACGAGGCGAGAAAATCGACGAAGTCGTAGGCATTCCAACCAAAGCCGCCGATTCCGTATGGTCCGGGCAGAGATGAGACGGGCATGAGGACGCCGCTTGCACGCTCCATGAATGCGCTCACCAACCTTCTTGTTGTGGGGTCGGCCTGCCGATGGGTGTGCAGTCCGCCTCCGATGTTCTGATTCGATACGCCTATTGTAAAACATGTTGTTTAAACATGTACAGGCAAGATAAAAAAGTTGGTCGATTTTCGGCGAATGGTTACATGCCATGAAAAAGCCCCGACCTCACAACGTGAGATCGGGGCAAGAGCGGTATGTAGGTTTTTGCTACTCGGCGTCGGCGAAGCCGTTGGGGTTGTGGCTCTGCCAGTTCCAGCTATCGCGGCACATGTCCGCGATGTCGTATTGGGCCTTCCAGCCCATCATGCGCTCGGCCTTGGAGGCATCGCACCAGTTGGCAGCGATGTCGCCGGCGCGGCGCTCGCGGATCACGTAGGGCAGCTCCTTGCCACAAGCCTTGGAGAAGGCAGCGACGACCTCGAGTACCGAGGTGCCGGTGCCGGTGCCCAAGTTAAAGATCTCGACGCCGGTCTTGCCGTTCATCCAGTTAAGGGCGGCAACGTGACCAGAGGCCAGATCGCACACGTGGATGTAGTCGCGCACGCCGGTGCCGTCGGGGGTGGGGTAGTCGTTGCCAAAGACCTGAACGGCCTCGAGCTTGCCCACGGCGACCTGGGCGACATAGGGCACCAGGTTGTTGGGGATGCCCTTGGGGTCCTCGCCGATCAGGCCCGACGGATGGGCGCCGATGGGGTTGAAGTAACGGAGCAGCACGACGTCCCACTCGGGGTCGGCGGTGTGGACGTCCATAAGGATCTGCTCGATCATCCACTTGGTCCAACCATAGGGGTTGGTCGCGGGCTTCTTAGGATCCTCCTCGGTGACGGGCGGGTTGTCCGGGTCGCCGTAGACGGTCGAGGAGCTCGAGAAGATGATGGACTTGCAGCCATGGTTGTGCATGACGTCGATGAGCACCAGGGTGTTCTCGATGTTGTTGTGGTAGTACTCGACGGGCTTGCTCACCGACTCGCCGACGGCCTTAAAGCCGGCAAAGTGGATGACGCGGTCGATCTGATGGGTATCGAAGATCTTGTTCATCGCATCGCGGTCGAGCACGTTGGCCTCGTAGAAGGTGAGGTTCTTGGCGGCCTCGTCGCCCACGATGGTCTTGACGCGGTCGACGGCGACGGCGCTGGAGTTGGAGAGATCATCGACGATGACGACCTGGTAGCCACCCTCGAGCAGCTGAACGACGGTGTGCGAGCCGATAAAGCCGGCGCCGCCGGTAACGAGGACGCAGGTGTCTTTGGGGTCGAGTGCTTGGGACATGTAGTCTCCTATCGAATCAGGAACACTTCTTCAGGGGAGTATAGCGCAGGCAGGGACGCCCAAATCGTGCGCTGTAGGAAAAGCAGAGGACTATGTTAACGTGCTCATAGAAGAGCTTGCGTACGCATAACCTGATCTTTGGCACTTGCTTACGAGCCGCCGACCTTGCAGTTTCCTGCCGTTCGTGGAAATCGTTGGGACGCGCCATATGTACGCTAATATGTATGAGTTGAGCGACATATAAATAAGCATGTAACGGAGTACATATGTCACCAAACAGCGATTCCATTCTTTCCCAGGAGCTCTCGCGTCGCACTGCCCTCAAGGCCCTGTTCGGCGCCGCTTCTGCGGCAGTTCTTTTTGGCCTGCCCGCTCGCGCCCATGCGGCGGAGGCTTCCAAAGAAACCACCGATAAACTGAATGCCGCCCAGGCCCAGCTCGACGAGGTTCAGGCCCAGCTCGACAGCATCGCAAATGAGTATGCGGCGCTGGCCAACAAGAATGCCCAGACCCTCAACGACATCGAGAATGTCCAGGGCAAGATTGACGGCACGCAGGCCCAGATCGATGAAAAGAAGGCCGAGCTCAAGAAGAAGCGCAACGACCTTTCCGATCGCGTGGCCGCCAGCTACAAGTCCGGCGGCACGAACATCCTGTCGCTGCTGCTGGCCTCTGGCTCGTTTGAGGAACTCGTCGCCAACGCGCATTACGTTGAGAAGATCAACAAGAGCGACCGCGATGCCATCGAGGATATCCAGACGATTCAGGCTGAGCTCGACGCACAGAAGACCGAGCTCGAAGCACAAAAGGCCGACCTGGAAAAACTCAAGGACCAGCAGACGGCTCAGATGCAGGATATGCAGGCCAAGCAGCAAGAAGTCCAGACCGTGCTGAACGGTCTTTCCGACGACGTCAAGGAGCTCATGGCTCAGCGCGATTCCGAGATCCTCGCTGCCGCCCAGGCTGAGGAGGCCGCTAGGAAGGCTGCCGCTGCCGCGGCTGCCGCGAACAAGAACAATTCCTACTCGGGTGGTTCAAGCTCGGGTGGCGGATCGTATGCGCCCGGAACCCCGCAACAGAATGCCGGCTCGGGCAAACAGCAGGCCGTCGTCAACGCGTGCTACTCCACGCCTTCGCCGGGTCAGAACTGGTGCGCGGCGTGGGTTACCAATGTCTTCCGTAACGCCGGCGTTGGCTACTTTGGCGGTAACGCATGCGATATGTTTAACGCATGGTGCTATAGCTCCGACCGCTCGGCGCTGCAGGTGGGCATGATCGTGGCCGATTCCTCGCACAGCGGCACGGGTGCTCCGGGCCTCATCTACGGTCATGTGGGTATCTACGTTGGCGGCGGCATCGTTATGAGCAACGAGGGTGCCATTACGTCTAAGTCGCTCGATTCGTTTATTAGCTTCTATGGCACTGGCTCTGGCGTGCGTTGGGGCTGGCTTGGCGGTATTGCGCTGTCGTAGCTGCGGCTTGGTCCGGGACAGCCCGAGAGGCATAAGGTTGCCTGCTCGGGCAGTCCTGCTCGCACGGAGAGCACATTAAGTGCTCTCCGGCTCGTGCGGAACTCGCGATCAACCTTATGCCTCTCGGACTGTCCCGGCCCTCTCGGGTCCTGAGCGCGACACACCGGACTGGGTTATCTGAATAAATATGGTGAAGGCCCCTTTCGGGGCCTTCTTTGTTAAAGGAATTCGCCTACTCGGTGGACTTCGGGTTCTAGGTCTACGCCGAATTGGTCTTTGACGGTTGTTTGGATGTAGCGGATGAGTTCGTTGACGTCGGCGGCGGTGGCGTGGTCGGCGTTGACGATAAAGCCGCAGTGCTTCTCGCTCACCTGCGCGCCGCCAACGGCGTGTCCTCGCAGGCCGGCATCCATGATGAGCTTGCCGGCAAAGTAGCCCTCGGGGCGCTTGAAGGTGGAGCCGGCACTCGGCATGTCGATCGGCTGCTTGTCCTCGCGGCGCTGGCGGTAGTCGTCCATGTCGGCCTTGATCATCGCGGCGTTGCCCGGTGCGAGGTTGAAGGTGGCAGAAAGAACGATAAAGCCGTCGTCGGCGATGCGGCTCTTGCGATAGCCCAGGTTGAGTTCGTCGACATCGAACTCGATGATGTTGCCGCTGCCGCGGGTGCCGTCGTCGAGCTGGCGAGCGGGTTTGTAGACGCGCACGGACTCCAGCACATCGGCCATGCAGGCACCGTAGGCACCGGCGTTCATGTAGCAGGCGCCGCCGACCGATCCGGGGATGCCCGAGATGGGCTCCATGCCGGTTAGACCGGCCTCGGCTGCCGCAGCGGCGACATCGGAAAGCAAGGCGCCGGCTGCCGCCGTGACGTGCGTGCCGTCGACCGTAATGTCGGAGAGTCCCTCGCCCAGCGCCACGACGACGCCACGGATGCCCTTGTCGCCGACGAGCAGGTCGGAGCCGTTGCCCACGATGGTGAGCGGCAGGTCGCAGCGATAACAGGTGTCGAGCGTGGCGACGAGGCCCTGCTCGGTATCGGGCGTGACAAAGACGTCGGCCGGGCCGCCGATCTTAAACGTGGTGTGCTCGCGCATGGGCTCGCTCATCAGCACGTTGTCCTCGCCGGCAACGCCAGCAAGCGCGCACAGCAGGTCCTCGTTAAAAAAGTCGTTCTCGTGCATACGAATATCCGCCTTTTGGTGGTCGTTGTCATCAATCGAATGCAATATACCCCACCCGGATGGATTTGGTGCAAAGGGGTCAGGTTGCTTTGCACCAATCGCGGCGATAAAACAGCCGTCTACCGGATTGGTAAAGTGTTTATCACCGAGGTAGATGGGCAGTCGCTATACTTTCAAGAGATTGCGCGTAAACCCGGAAGGAGCGAGATGGCCAACAAGGTAACCCTGAAGCAGATCGCCCAGGAGGTGGGGCTTTCCCCCTCGTCGGTCTCGCTTGTGCTCAACAATCGGCCCTGTCGCATCTCGGAAGAAAACCGCAAGCTCATCAAGGAGGTCGCGGCACGCAACCACTATGTTCCCAACCAGATCGCGCGCAGCCTGGTCATGCGAGAGTCGCGCACGCTGGGCCTTATCGTTCCCAACATCGAGAGCCGATTTTTTGCCTCGCTCGCCGGCAGCCTGGAAAAGCGCTGCCGCGAGGACGGCTATGCGCTCTTCATTACCAGCTCGGGCGGAAGCGCCGATGACGATCTGGAGCTGCTGCGCCAGCTGGTGACGCGTGGCGTTGATGGCGTCTTTCTGGTGGTGGGTGACGAGTTCTCCGATGACCGCGCCCTGCGCGAAGAAGTCAGCCACCTGCCCATCCCGGCCGTAATGGTCGACCGTGCCATTGAGGGACTCGAGTGCGATAAGGTGATGTTCGACCACGAGATGGGCGGCTACATGGCCACCCGCTATCTAATCGAACAGGGTCACCGTCGTATCGCCTGCCTGGTCAACGCGCGCCGGTCCAACACGGGCCGCAAGCGTCTCGCCGGCTACGAGCGTGCGCTGCGCGAGGTGGGGCTGCCCATCGATGCGCGCTTGGAGTTCGAGAGCGAGTATTACATCCCGAGTGCCTACGAGGCCTCGGAGGCGGTGCTCGCAACCGACGCCACCGCCGTGTTCGCAAGCTCGGACAACATTGCCCTCGGCCTGCTCAAGCGCCTGCACGAGATGGGGAAGAGCATTCCGGGCGATATCTCGGTCGTAAGCTATGACAACTCGGCGGCCGACGTTCTCTTTGAGCCAGCGCTGACGGCGATTGAGCAGGATCCGGGTGTGCTCGCCGAGCATGCTTTTGGCTGCATGTCCAAGCGGCTTGCCGGCAAGGGCGGCAGGCGTGCCGAAGAGGTGGTTTTGGAGCCTGTGCTCATCGTAAAGGACAGCGTGCTCGAGCTTACTAAACACAACTAAACACGTTTATCAATTCGTAGAGATCGATTGTGAAGTACCTGTGACAGGCAATGCCGCAGGTGAATGTCTCGTTTTGCCGATTCATAAGGCAAATAAGGATGATAAAACGTTTTTTCACCTTGATAAAACGTTTTAGCAAATATACTAGTCCCAACGAAAGGTTGCCGTATCGGAGGGTGACCGCGCAGCGAAGGGACATAAACAATGGCTAAAACACTGGGAACGCCGTGGCAAAAACTGGGACATGAGGTTCCGGCTTCCGAGCTCGAGGGTGTCGACCTGTATTGGCGTGCCTCGAACTATCTGTCCGTCGGCCAGATTTACCTTCGCTCCAACCCGCTGATGCGTGCTGACTTTGTCGACGAGAAGACCGGCGAGACGCGTGACTTTGGTCGTCCGGACGTTAAGCACCGCCTGGTCGGTCACTGGGGAACCACGCCCGGCATCAACTTCCTGTTCGGCCACGTCAACCGCCTCATCGCCGACCACAACCAGAACGCCATCTTCCTGATGGGTCCTGGCCACGGCGGTCCCGCCGGTACTGCCCAGTCGCTGCTCGACGGCACCTACCGCGAGATTCGCCCCGACATCACCGATGACGAGGCTGGCCTGCAGAAGTTCTTCCGCCAGTTCTCCTATCCCGGCGGCATTCCGAGCCACTTTGCGCCCGAGACGCCCGGTTCCATCCACGAGGGCGGCGAGCTCGGCTACACGCTCAGCCACGCCTATGGCGCCGTCATGGACAACCCGAGCCTGCTGGCCGTGGCCGTGGTGGGCGACGGCGAGTCCGAGACCGGTCCGCTCGCGACCTCTTGGCAGTCCAACAAGCTCGTGAACCCGGCAACCGACGGTATCGTCCTGCCGATCCTGCACCTCAACGGCTACAAGATCGCCAACCCCACTATCCTTGCCCGCGTGTCCGACGAGGAGCTCACCAAGTTCTTTGAGGGCATGGGCTACAAGCCGCACTTCTTTGTCGCCGGCTTTGACGACGAGAGCCACGTGAGCATCCATGAGCGTTTCGCCGCCCTGTTTGAGCAGGTCTTTGATGAGATTTGCGACATCAAGGCCACCGCTCAGGCCCAGGCAGCCGCGGGCGAGACCGTGGTCCGCCCGGCCTATCCCATGATCGTGTTCCGCACGCCCAAGGGCTGGACCTGCCCCAAGCACATCGACGGCAAGAAGACCGAGGACTCCTGGCGTGCGCATCAGGTGCCGCTGGCGAGTGCCAAGGACACCCACGAGCACTTCCGTGTGCTTCGCGAGTGGCTGCGCTCCTACAAGCCCGAGGAACTCTTTACGCCCGAGGGCCAGGTGCGCCCCGAGGTGACGGCCTTTATGCCGACCGGCGAGCTGCGCATCGGCGCCAACCCCAATGCAAACGGCGGCAAGGTGCGCCGCGAGCTCGAATTGCCCGATATTCATGCCCACGAGATTCCCGTCGCAAGTAAGGGTCACGGCTGGGGCTCCACCGAGGCCGCCCGCGTCTTTGGTGAGTACACTGCCGATGTTCTGGCCAAGAACATGGACGACTTCCGTATCTTCGGTCCCGACGAGACCGCGTCTAACCGCCTGCAGGCCGCCTACAAGGTGACCAAGAAGCAGTGGGATGCCGGATTCTACGAGGACGAGGCCAACGACGAGCTGCTGGCCGGCTCCGGTAAGGTTGTCGAGCAACTGTCCGAGCACCAGTGCGAGGGCTTCCTCGAGGCCTACGTGCTCACCGGCCGCTCCGGCGTGTGGAGCTCCTACGAGAGCTTTGTCCACGTCGTCGATTCCATGGTCAACCAGCATTGCAAATGGCTCGAGGCCACCAAGCGTGAGATTCCGTGGCGTGCTCCCATCAGCGGCCTCAACATTTTGCTGTCGAGCCACGTGTGGCGCCAGGACCACAACGGCTTCTCGCACCAGGACCCCGGCTTCATCGACCTGTTGCTCAACAAGGCCAACGACACGCACATCGTGAATGCTTACTATCCGGCTGACGCCAACATGGCCCTCGCTGTGGCCGAGCGCGTCTACCAGTCCACCGACTGCGTCAACGCCATCTTCTGTGGCAAGCAGCCCGCCCCCACCTTCCAGACGGTCGACGAGGCCAAGTCCGAGCTCGCCGAGGGTGTCGCGATTTGGGAGTGGGCATCGACTGCCGACTCGCTCGCCGAGGCCGACGTCGTGGTCGCCACGTGCGGTGACGTACCGACGCTCGAGGCTCTGGCTGCAACCGATATGCTGCGCGAGCTAGGCATTAAGGTGTGGTTCGTCAACGTGGTCGATCTGCTCAAGATCCAGAACGTCTGCGAGAACGACCGGGCCATCAGCGATGAGCGCTGGGCTGAGCTGTTCGGTTGCGGCGAGAAGCCCGTGCTCTTCGCATTCCACGCCTATGCCGGCACGATCCGCCGTCTGATTTGGAACCGCCCCGGCCACGACGCCTTCCGTGTCCACGGCTACGAGGAGAAGGGCTCCACGACCACGCCGTTCGACATGCTGCGTCTGAACAACATGGACCGCTGGGCCCTGGCCGCCGACGTGCTGCGCATGGTCAACGCCGATAAGTTTGCCGAGCAGATTAACGAGTGGGAGGCGTTCCGCACCGAGGCCTTCGAGTTCGCGTGCGACGAGGGCTTCGATCACCCGGCCTTTACCGACTGGGTCTGGCCCGACGCCGCTGCCGCAACCGCTGCCGACGGCGCACTCTCCGCAACGCAGCTAACTGCCGGCGACAACGAGTAACTTAGTTACGCGGTTTTACCAAACCGCGTAATGGCTCGACGCTGCGCGGGTTCCAGGCACCCCATCTCGCCGTTCAAACCGTCGCTCACGTACATAAAGTACGCGTCACTCCTCTTTCACGGCGACCTGGGGCACCTGGAACCCGCTCGCTGACTTTTGTGCAACCAGCGGCGAGCGGTTGCTCGGGGAGCGCTTGTGCTGGACGGTCTCGCGCTGGGGTCTTGCCCGGCGGGGTTGCCTTGCTCCGGGAAGTGGGCTTTGCGAACTTCCCGGAGCAAGGCAACCCGCCCGGAGCAGGCCTTCTCGACCGTTTCGATATGCGGGGGCTGATTCTTTTTAATGTAATAGGGACTTTGCTCACGCTGCCTTGCGGACCGTGCATCCAACTATGGTCAGCCAGGGTTACATCGCCAGGGCCGGGGTGCCTGCCTTGTTTTGAAAAGTGGGCTCCGCGAACTTCTCAAAACAAGGCAGGCACCCCGGCCCTCGTCCGTAAACTCTTCCGCTGGGCGAGCCATAGACGCCGCGTACCGATACGGTAAAGTGGCGGCTTGAAATTGGTGCTATATTCAGCTTGAGTTGTTTAATGCTAGTACGGGAGGGTGATATGGGGCTGTTCAAGAAGAAAAACCCGCAGGATGCCTTTGATCCCGATGTGTTTACCATCACGGATACGATTTTGGACCCACCGCGGTTTACGTTTTTGCCGGCTATCTACCAGGATGCCACGCGCCGCAAGTGGGCCGTGCATCAGCGCGGCGGCGAGCCGAAGATTTTTGACTATGCGGATGTGCTGCAGTGCGAAGTGGCCGAGGCGGGCGATCCGGAGGCCGAAGAAGCGGTCTCTAAACAGGAATTTGCCCAGCGTATCCTGGCAAATCCTGCCAAGGCGGCAAAAATGAACGCTGCCAAGCGTAATATGTGTCTTGGTATGGGCGTTGTTGTGGCGGTTCAGACGGGAAAAGACGAGGTTTCCAAATTAGAGATTCCCGTTATGACCGACGAAGTCAAACGCGATTCAAGCCTATATAAGTCGTATCGGAATGTCGCCGAGAAGATCAAGGCCGAATTTGATGCCATGGGAGGGCTGGCCTAATTTTGGCGGCATACGTTTCTGAATGAGGAGTCTGTGCAATGGCAGGCGAATCTTATGCGATTCCCCCCAAAGATCGTGCTGTTGAGGGAATTCTTTGGTATATCCAGCACCATCAGCTTGCCAGCGGCGATCGCCTGCCGGCCGAGCGCGTGCTGTGCGAAGAGATTGGTGTTTCGCGTACGGCGTTGCGTGCCGGTATCACGCGGCTCATCTCGTGTGGAACGCTCGAGAGCCGTCGCGGATCGGGTACGTATGTGTGTCCTCCCAAGCCGCTGAATATCTTCCAGGAAACGTATAACTTCTCCGATGCTGTGCGGACTGCCGGCCTGCACCCCTCTTCTCGTCTGGTTTCCACCGGGATCATCGAGGCGGATGAGGCGCTTGCCGACAAGCTTGGAGTGGCTGTAGGCGCTCCTTTGCTCCGCATGCAGCGCGTTCGACTTATTGAGGGCGAGCCGGCGTCAATCGAGACCGCTCACGTTAACCTGTCCCTGTGCCCATCGCTTCCCGAGCACGATTTTGAGTGTGAGAGCCTTTACGATGTCTTGCTCAAAGAAGGTGGCGTGCGTGTTGAGCATGGACGTGAGCATATCTCCATCTCGCGTTTGAACGTCGAAGAGGCCGAGCTGCTCCAGCAAGAAGAGGGAACGCCGGTGTTCTATGAGAGCACGATCGAATTTGATAAGGACATGCGTTTTGTGGAGCATTGCAAATCGGTAATTTTGCCCACAAAGTTCCGCTTTGCCGATAACGGCGAAAAGAACGGCATGAGGAGCGTGGCAGGTGAACAATGGCTGAAACAGTAGATGCCACCCCGGTTTATATGCGCATTCGACGCCGCGTCGAGGAGCGTATCGAGCGTGGCATATATCCCACGGGTTCCATGATTCCGTCCGAAAAAGACCTCGCCGAGGAATTTGGTACGACACGCTTGACCATTCGAAGTGCTGTCGATGAACTGGTTCGGCGCGGGCAGATTCGACGCGTCCGCGGAAAGGGCGCGTTTGTGGCGCAGAAAGTGCCCGTTGCCTACGAGCGAACAGGAGGCTTTCGCGAGTCGGTTCGTGCTTCGGGCGGCGAGCCGTCCGTCCGCATCCTCGCGCGTTCCAAGCGTTATGCGGGCCCATATTATGCCAACCTGTTTGGCATTGCCGAGGACGATTTGCTGTATTCGATTCGGCGTTTGAACTGCGTCAACGGCGATCCCGTATCGATTGAGATGGCGTTCATCCCGTGCCTGCTGTTTCCCACAATCGAAAATATTGACGTGTCGGTCTTCAGTTTGTACGAGACCTATGAGATGCTGGGCCGAAAGCCGGTCATGGCACAGGAAAAGCTCGATATCGAAGCACTGGGCGCGCGAGATGCCGGCCTGCTTGGACTGGAGCAGGGCGATCTTGCTTTGACGCTTGAGTGTGTGAGCTTCGATGCGAGCGGCCAGGCGATCGAGTACGTCAAGTCGTTTAACCGCGGTGATGCGGGTGGATATACCTATACGTACTAGCTGGTTTTTTGCATAACGGGCTGAAAAGTTGACGGAATTTTGATTCGTTGAGCAGACCGTATATACAACCTTACATGGCTCAAAATCGACCGTTCGCCGATGGGGATAAATTAATCGACAAAGAGGTATCAAAAAGCCGTAACCTGTAACTGTGATTGGTATCAAGTACTAATGATTTGTTACGAGGTGAGACGATGAAGATGCTCGATTACGTTCAGCTTGCCCATGTGCGTATGGGAGAGAACCTCGAGCGTTCGTCTGAGCTGGTAGCGCAGCTCGTTGATATTTTCCAGTCCGGTTCTTTTGACGCGCTGCGCATCGTTGCTTCGGGTTCGTCGCGCCATGCTGCGGATTGCGCCCGCGATTACCTGCAAGATGCGCTGCAGATGCAGGTGTCCGTTGTGACGCCCGAGGCCTTCGTCGATTTTGAACACACCTATCCACAGCATGCGCTTAACATTGCCGTCTCGCAGAGCGGCTATTCAACCAATACGATTGCGGCGCTCGATTACATGCGCGCACACGATATGGCTGCAGTTGCGCTCACGGCAAACGTCGAGGCACCCATCAAGGAACACGCTGACATCGTTCTCGACTACGGTGTGGGCGTCGAGTCGGTGGACTTTGTGACTCTGGGCGTCGAGGTTCTCGTTGAGTACCTGGTGCTCTTTGGTATTTACGGCGGTCAGGCGCGCGGAACGATTGACGCCAAGGGCGTTGCCCAGCGTCTTGACGACCTGCGCGAGGCTATCCAGGCCAATGCCGTGATGTGCAAGACCGCCGAGGCATATGTCCAAGACCACATGCTCGAGCTTTCTGAGCACACGCCCGCCATGGTCATCGGCAACGGCCCCAACTATGGTGTTGCCGAGGAGGCAGCGCTCAAGCTGAGCGAGACCATCAAGATTCCTGCCATGCATCACGAAGGCGAGGAGTTCGTCCACGGTCCCGAGATGCAGATCGTTCCGGGCTATCTGGTGTTTATTGTCGACGATCCGCAGGGGTCGGAGCGTCTTGCGAATATCGCCGATGCGCTATCGAACGTTACGACAAAAACGGTGCTGCTCACGGCCCATCCCAAGGGTGGGGCTCACGAGGTTGTGGTGCCTCAGGTGGCTCCGCTGCTCAGCGCAATTCCCAATCTCGTGTTCTTCCAGACGATTGCGGCAATAATCGCCGAGCGTCTGAAGTCATGGGACGTTCACCCGTATCTCGATGCTGTCTCCAAGCAAATGGAGGTCAAGGCAGAGGGCTACGAAGAGTCAGTCAATGCGCTTAAGGCCAAAGCGGCTGAGTGTTACGGAATGTAAGCGGGTTTTGATGCCCGTTGGCATGGGGGATGTGGAAACAACCCCAGAAAGGAGAGACAAATGAAGGAAACCGAGAAGATCGAGATCATGCATTTCGACCAGGAGGGCTACGTCGAGGACGGCAAGAACGTCTACGA
>NZ_JADMRH010000022.1:0-41584 GCF_015560135.1 Collinsella aerofaciens | reverse complement strand
GCCGTTTGGCCCCACCCGCATAGCGGGTGGTTTCTGATGCGGCGCGCTGCGCGCCCCGCACAGGCTAAAGCCCGTAACGAGGCGGGGCACTCGGTCATATCGACCGGGTGCCCCGCTTTTCATGGAGGGTTCTCTAGTAACTTTTTCAAAACCAATGATCATCAGGTCGGTAGGCCTACGCATCACTCGCTACGGAGGCAGTTCGCCATTGAGCAGAGGGGATAATTATTTTTCACGGCGACCTCCTCCCCGCTTGATGACGAGCGCGACAACAATAACCGCCACTCCGATGGCAGCCAAAACCGCCACTAGCACCAACGTTCTATCTCCCGTCGAGGGCATAAAGCCTCGACTTGCTTCTTTGCTTGGGGTGTTGAGCACCGACAGCTCAATCGAACCCGTCCCGGCATCGGCGGTATCAACCCGCAGAGGGCTTTCGGCCGACACGGTCACCTTGGGCTTCGCGACTGCAACCTGTTTAACGTCCAATCCCTCGGCCGTAACCGTCACCGTACGTTTGCCTTCAAAGGCGGTGTAGCCCTTGGGAGCCGCGACCTCCTCGACGGTGTAGACACCCGCGTCAACACCGCTCAATTCCACATGGCCATCCGCGCCCGTGGTGACGCACGCGTCGGCATCCGTCGACCACGAGCCGTCGGTCGTTAGGATGCGCCCGCGGTCATCGATGATGCGCAATTTGGCGCCCGCGAGCGGTTTATCGTCCGAGCTTGAGCGCTTGATGAGGCTGAGTCCCCAGGTGTAGGCGCACGCGTCATCGCTCGGCGTGCGGGTGAAGCCGGCGTCACCGGACTGGTCGGCAAAGGGAGAGCGCGGGTAGCGCAGGTAGACCTCGTTGGGGTTGCCCTTCGCGATGCCGTGGTTGCATGCGCTGCTGAGCGGCGCATTGTACACGGCGACCACGCGGGCGCCCGCGGTAAAGGCGTCGGCCCCGCCGAGCGCGGCGATCAGGTCGCCGGTGCGCACGGTGAAGGTCTTACCGTCGACCGAGACCCCGCACTGGGCCGTGATGTCGGTCCAGCCCTTCGCGGGCTCGGTGCCGGCGCGGCCGTCCTTGCCGGTCGGGACGGCGTCAAAGCCGCCGTCCGCGCCCGCCGCCACGTACACGCGCATGCTCGCGGCCACCTTGGAGGGGTCGAGTCCCGCGCCCATGGTGTCGACGAACCGCACCGTATAGGTGTCGTAGGCCGTGAGCCCGGCCGGGACCGTAGCCGAGAGGCGCCAGTACAGGTCGTCGGCGACCGTGGCGTCGGCGGCCTTCTGCCATGCAGTGGTGCTGTCCTCCAGCACGTGCTTGGCGACCTTGGGCGTCGCAGCCTTGGGCTTGACGGTGACGGCGCTGCCGCCGACCAGGGCCATGATCGGCGCGGTGCCGGCCTCGCCCTGGGCGATGGCGTCGTCGTCGGCGACGATGAGCCAGTAGCCGCAGGGCAGCTCGGCCACCGTGCCCGCGTTAAGGGCCACGGAAGGGACGCCGGATCTGCAAATTGCTCTGGCGAGTTTTGTCGCCAGAGCGGTCGTCATGTGTCCGTCGCCATTCATCCATTCGGCAGCCTCTTGCGCCGTCGATGCCGAGCTATCAAGCCCCACGTCATGAAGCACCGGGAGAACGGCCTGGCAAACGGCATCATTCGCCCACGTTACGTCAGTTGCAATTTTTTGGTCAGTATCGGCGTCGTCGACAACGGTCGCCGAAAAGAGCCGGTACGCGTCATACCGCGTCGCAACCGTACCGTCCACCGTAATGGCTCCAGTGCCTGCCGCGCGGGCCATCCCGGGCAACATCGCAAAAGAGAGCATTGCGACCGTAACTATTGTCGCGATAGCCAACAAGCGGCGGCAAAGCCTACTCACGGCTACCACCTCGACCTTGATCGCGATGGCGACGAGTATGCATCCATGTCGCAGCAAAACACAGCATCGAAGCACCAGCTAAATACGTCATAGTCAAACCAGCCCCGCCCGCCTCAGGTAGCGTGGTCGAATACTTGTTGATAAAAGTCGGCGGCACCTGGGAGTCATCGTCATACTTGACGACGGTGTCGAGCTGCTCATTTTTATTGTCGATAGTCACGTTAACCGTGACATTGTGCCCGACTGTGTCGTAAGTGATGTGGTCCTTGACGTTGTTCTCGGCGCCCTCGGGGACGACCTCAGAGATGGTGTAAGTGTAGGTATCGGCCTTGTTGTAGTCGACGTTGAAGGAGACATTGCCCTCGGCGTCATTAGTCACCGTCTGGAGCACCTTGCCCTCGGCATCCTTGAGCTCGAACGAGAACTGTCCCGCCTTGAAGGTGCCACCTTCAAGCACTTTCTTTGCTTTAATAACCGCAGAGCCCGTTAGGCGATTGTCGTAGATCCAGATCTCGTCCTTTTTGTCATCGCCGATGATTTCGGAGTCTTTGACGATGCTCTTCGCTTTATTGAGCTCAGTTTGATACTCCTCATCGTCAGCATTGCCCTTAAGCATGATCCACGTGGGCGCCGCCGCGGCATAGCCGTCAGGCGCTTTCGTCTCCACGAGCTGGTAGAGCACGCAATTTACCATCGCCTTGCCTTCTGCGCCAAACGAGATTTTGCCGTTGGCGTCGGTGGGGACGGCTTCAAACTTAGTCCTTGCATTCTCGATACCCACCGTTGCAACCTGGTCCATATTCACGCTGTAGAGCGTAAACTCCGCACGCTCGAGCGTCGCACCGACCTGCTGGGCGTCGTACTTGGTCATCGTGATGCCGTAGCCGTTGCCACCTGCGCTGGCAGAAGCTTTTTTAATTTCCCATGTTTGATCATCAGTCGCAGAACCGTCCTTCACACCCGTAAGCATGGCGGTATTGGAAAGAGGAACCTTGTTGCCAGGATTTCCGCTCGGGATGACCTCGTACTCGACCTTGAGGTATTTCTCATCGGGCACGTTAAGTGTCAATCTCGTACATGAGCCAGATTCGTTGTTGACCTGCTCCATCTTTGACGAATAATCCTTATCGGCCAGCTCAGACCAATCGTTGTTCACGCGCTCATAGACCTTAAGCGTCGACGGCACCAGCGCGCACTTGGCATCCATGGTATCGACGAGCTCAAGGAAGTCGGTGCCATTTTTAAGGGCAACGGCAGACTCGTTAACAAGAATGGTGTATTTGATGCGATTGCTATTGGCAACCTGCTCGCCGGACTTTTTGATGACGTTGTTCTTAATGATGACGTCACCTTTACCGGAATCGAACTTTTTAACTCCTGACCCCGCGCTGGCCTTGTTGGTGAACTTCACCTCGTTTGTGGAGGTATCGAGCTCACCGCGCTTGACCGCCGTCTTGTACGTGAGCTTTGCGTAGCCGGCATAGCTTTCAAGCTCAGTCGTGGGGATGGAGAAGGTGACCGTATTGCCGTTGCGGCTGACGTTGTCGGCGGCGAGCGTCCGACCCGTAACGACCTCCTTGGCCTCGCCTCCGCGATGAAGCCCCGTATGTTTATCATAGGGGTTCTGCACGAGCGTATACTTTGCGGAATTCGCAACATAGCTCATACCATCCGGAAGGCTATCAACGATATTCAGCGGTTTCCCGCCCAGCTTTCCAGCTCCATAGTATTCGAACTCGCCATTTGCGCCCTTATTACCCTTTTGGCGGTTTGCATACACCGTCCAGTCGACGTTCCAGGCGCCCTTCTCATCCGAGCCGTCAACGGTATGCCAATCGAAGTTCTCAACCCAAGACACCTTCGACTCCGCTTCCGGCTTCTCGACCGCGGGCATCGTTTCTCGGTTGACAACGTACTTGATGGGTTCGGTGAACGGCCACTGTAGTCTCAGGCCCGGTGCTTCGACCGCTGCGAAGTTTGAGTACCAGCCCGACAGCGCTTCTGATGTAGTGTCGTAGGTGATAACGGCGTAGTCCTCGTTCTCGAGAGCGGCTTTCACGTTGTCGGTAACGATGATCTTGAGGTCGTAGTTTTTCTTTGTTTCATTACCCGGATAGCTGGTCGTTGGTCTCCAGTCGGTGCCCGGAACCAGCTCGGTATTGCCGATTTTAATGGTAATGGAGCTTTCGTCGACACCAAGTTTCTGCGACCATGCCGACTGAAACGTGTCCTTCACCGTCACCTCGCCTGGATGGGCCGCATTGACGATCGCCTTCAGCGCGACCTTCGTCTCCCACGTCGCCCTGCCCGTCGTCGCCGCCTCATCGTATCTCACGAGCCTCTTGGTGATCGGCACAACACCCGTCAGCTGCGGCGTGAAACTGCCATCATCCGTACCGGAAACGGAACCTTTGCGCTCGATGGTCGCGCTGTTGCGCACGGTGTCGTACGAGCTCGTATCGTTCATCTTGGTGTGATAAACGATGCAGTAGGTGGCGTACTTATCCTCAAGGTTGTTCGGGAACGTATGGGAAAAGTAATTATCCTTAGGTTCAAGTTTTCTTTCACAAATCTTGACTCCGCTCGCCTCCGAGTCGCCTTTGTAAACCGCAAAGTTGCCCGTATACGTCTGTTTTCCGTCCAGATTATCGGTGAACATGTATCCGCTCATGTCGGCCTTGAGCTTGCCTTGGTTGAGCTTGACCGTCCACTTGATGTCCGACGGCGTGCCTGAGCCATTGGACTTCTTGATCATGTCATAGCCGAATGTAACAGGCTCAGCCGTAGCTGTTCTGTTATCGCTGTCGCTTGAGCCAGCCCAATTCCACGTTGCCGTATTCTCAGCTTTGATCAAATCGCCGCCGTTCGCGGCAACGCCGCTCTTCAGCACCGTATCGTACGTGATCGTGTGGTTGCCCCGGGAAAGGTTGCCCAGGCTGTCGAGGGTTACGACCTGGCCGTCGATCATCGGCTGGGAGTCAAGCTTCTTGCCGTCGAGCTTGAAACTGTCGTTCACAAAGTCGAAGTTGTCGCCCAGCGTATCAGTGAAGCTAACGTCCGTAGCATACGACTCTACGGTAAGCGTAACAGTCCAGGTAACCTTGGCCACGCCATCTGCGCCCTGGGAGAAGGTCCCCGACTTCGTCCCCGTGACTTTGCCGTCCTTGATAGGGATTTTGATCGTTCCCACACCAGGGAACACGACAGATGCGTTGCCGCCTGAGCTGGTGTCCTTGTCTGCAAGCTCGAACGACAAATTGGCTCCGACATAAATCTCCGCAGGGTTTGACGCAAGCCAGTTTTTGTCAAACGCAAAGATGACCTTATTGTCCTTAATCTTCCACGTGCCAGCCTTGGCGGCAGTGGCTTCCGAACCCTCCATGAGGTCGCCGCCGTCGTTGTCGTCAACGACAATGGTGTCGGGCAGCTTATAGACAGCGATGTTCTTCTCGGGCGTAGGCGCCTTGCCGCCTTTGAATTGTGCCGAGAAAGCTCCATAGAGCGTCGAAGTGGACGTTACGGGATCCTCGAGCTTTTGAGTATGGTGCTCATCGGTATACAGCCTGACATCAACCGTCGCCGTATCCCCATCGATCGCAATCGGATCGGGCTTCGCAACGTCATCGGCGCGCACGGGGGCCGCACCGTAAAACACTGCGGCGGTGAGGCAAATCAAAATGAAAATCAGAGCCGCCATACCCAGCGACCGTGAGCGGTGTACGTCCATAGTTGTCCCCTAATTCCTACAACACAGTGTGGAATACGGCGAATCGTCGGATCGAACACAAGCCCCAACATCAACGAGAACCTACCTAGCGCATTGCAAGAACCCATTGGGGAGCACCTTCTAAGATGGTTCGTCTATGCCACAATGCATAAAATAATATATAGATACCAATCATGTAAACCGCAGGTCAATAGGTCTTTTAATTTAATACCAGTTGATATTTATCTGTTAACAGTTTTGCATCATACCGGCTATATTCAGTGGAATTATGTATATGTTTAAACAACTTTACTTTGGCTGGGAAGCCAATCGGAGGGATAGTCGCCCCAGCTGCGGTGCAAACTAACCCGTCCCCCTTGCACCAAAAAGGGCGCCGACCATCGCGGTCGACGCCCTTTCTTATTGGCGGTTATAAGCCCCAGCGCTTATTTGTTGACTTGGCCGGCGCGGACGGCAGCCTTCTTGCGGTCGGTGGCGTTGAGCAGACGCTTGCGCAGACGAATGTTCTTGGGAGTAATCTCGACCAGCTCGTCGTCGGCGATATACTCCAGCGCCTCCTCCAGCGAGAAGGTGCGGGGCGGCACCAGCTGGACGGAGATATCGGAGGTCGAGGAACGCTGGTTGCCCAGGTTCTTGGTACGGGCGATGTTGACGACCATGTCGCCGGCCTTGCTGCGCTCGCCCACGATCATGCCCTCATAGCACTCGGTGCCCGGCTCAACAAACAGCTGGCCGCGCTCCTGCAGCGTACCCAGGGCATAGGCAACGGCCTTCTCGGTGGTCATGGAGATCATGGCGCCGTTCTGACGGTTACCGATCTCACCGGCGTAAGGACCATACTCCAGGAAGGTGTGGTAGAACACGCCCTCGCCGTGGGTGACGTTCATGATGCGGTTCTTAAGACCCATGATGCCGCGCGTCGGAATCTTGAACTCGAGGTGCGTCACGATGCCCGAGGTGTCCATGCTCGTCATGATGCCACCGGAGGTACCGAAGACCTCAACGACCTTGCCCGAGTACTCGTCCGGGCACTCGACGACGGCCTGCTCGACAGGCTCCATCTTGTTGCCGTTCTCGTCCTTCTTAAACAGAACACGGGGACGGCCGACCTGGAACTCAAAGCCCTCGCGGCGCATAGACTCCATCAGGACGGACAGGTGCAGGATGCCGCGGCCCGAGACCTCGACGCCGCTCTTGTCCTCGAGCTCCTCGATCTTCATGGTCACGTTGTTCTCGGCCTCGTTGAACAGGCGCTCCTTGAGCTGACGGGCGCCCACGATGTCGCCGTCGCGACCGACGAGCGGGGAGGTCGAAGCCTCAAAGACGATGGACAGGGTCGGCGGGTCAATCTCGATGGGCTCGAGCTCGACGGGGTTCTCGGGGTCGGTGTAAACATCGCCGATATCGGTGCGGTCGATACCCACGACAGCAGCGATATCGCCGGCGCCGACTTCCTGGCACTCAGTGCGACCCAGATAGTCGAAGGTAAAGAGCTGCTTGACGGTAGAGGTGGCGCTGGAGCCGTCGTTCTTGACGACCAGAATCTGGTCGCCCTGGTGGATGGTGCCGGAGTACACGCGACCGATGCCGATACGGCCAACGAAGTTGGAGTGGTCGATAGTCACGCACTGCATGGCCAGCGGGGCGTTCTCGTCAACCTCGGGCGCGGGCATGTCGTCGATGATCATATCGAGCAGCGGGTACATGTCCATGTTGCCATCCTCGGGATCGAGGCGGGCAAAGCCATTCATGGCGCTGGCGTAGACCACGTGCTCCATGGCGAACTCAAGCTGGTCGTCGGTGGCGCCCAGGTCGGCCATGAGGTCCAGGCAGTCGTTGTAGGCCTTCTCGGGGTTGGCGCCCGGACGGTCGATCTTGTTGATGACGATCATGATCTTGAGGCCGGTGTCGATAGCGTGACGCAGCACAAAGCGGGTCTGGGGCATGGGGCCCTCAAAGGCGTCGACCAGCAGCAGGGCGCCGTCGGCCATACGCAGCACGCGCTCGACCTCGCCGCCAAAGTCGGCGTGGCCCGGGGTGTCGATGACGTTGATCTTGACGTCCTTGTACTCGATAGAGATGTTCTTGGCGAGAATCGTAATGCCGCGCTCGCGCTCCTGGTCGTTGGAATCCAGGACGCGGTCCTCGACCTGCTGATTGGCACGGAAGGCGTCCGTGGCACGCAGGAGCTTATCGACCATCGTCGTCTTGCCGTGGTCGACGTGGGCGATGATGGCGATGTTTCTCAGATTGTCTACGCGCATGTAGTTCCCCTATCTTCTATCTATACACAAACGGCACGCGTATGCGACCCGCCTAGCAACACAACGCTCGGCGGGAATATTGAGCCTTTTACCGAAAACTCGTTTATTTTAGCGATTTTAGATGAGAGGGGTTTCCTCACCTGCAGGTTCAGGGTCGCTCCACATAAAACCATCGCCGGCGCCCATGCCCTCATACAGCACATATGCCGAAAAACCGCTCTCGAGCGTAGTCTCAAAGAAGCTCACGAGCAGAGCGTCGTGGTAGCCACCGTCAATCTCGACGCAGCCGGTATAGCCGATGGCATAGCGGACGATACGGCCCAGGCCCTCGTCCTTAAGACCCATCTTGTGCTCGGAGATAAAGTTGGTGGCCGCCTCGAGGCACGCCTCTTCGCCATCCTCATCGAGCGCCGCCAGATATCGGTTGGAAGCAGCGTCCTCGATCGCCACAACTACGCCCGGATTCTCGCCGGCGGCAAGGTCGTCCAAGAACGCGCCGATCAGATCGCACACCATGGCGTCGAGCTCGGCGGAGACGTTACCGGCATCCTGCATATCCTGTGCCATCTTTAGACCTTCCCATCGAGTCTGGCGTCGTTACAGTTCTTGCGCCTCGGCGGCGATCTTAGCAGCGGCATCGCGGGCGCGCATCATGTCCGCCGCGCGTTTGTCGAGCACCTTGATCTGGCTAGTCAGCATGACCGCATCGACCACGCCCCAGATCACCAGGCCCGTAGAGATCGAAAACCCAAGCGCACCAACTGTACCACGAAGGCGCGAACAGATTGCCGCGACAAGGGCGGAGATGACAACCATCTTGATAAACGAACCGCGGCGTTCGCGAAGCGTGCGGGCCTGCGTCACATAGGCAATGCGAGCCGCCTCAGAAGCCTCCGAGCGCATCTGGGCCTCGCGAGCGATCGCAGCCGCCTCGGCCGACATGCCGCCGGCCATCAGCGAACGCTCCACAACCTGGCCGCCCCGCATTTAGAAATCATCGGGGGAGAGCGTATGGACGAACTCGTCGAACTTCTCGAACTCCTGCTCGTCGTCAACTTCCTCGGCATGGGCAGAAACGGTACCCAGGCGATTCATGATGTCGTCCTCCACAAACATGGGGGCATTGCTGCGCACGGCAAGGGCAATGGCATCACTGGGGCGGGCGTCGATCTTGCGCTCGTCACCATCGGCCAGTACGACGATCGTCGCGTAGAACACCGGCGGCTCGGCGCGAACGATCTCGATGCGCTCGAGCTTGGCGCCCAGGGCGCTAACAGTATCGAGCAGCAGGTCATGGGTAATCGGGCGCTCGGCGCGGCCGCTATCGATGCCGCGGCTAATGGCAGCAGCCTCAAACGAACCAGTCTGAATGGAAAGGGAACGCAACGGCGCGGGCGAGTCCGATTTGCTGCAGCGCTCGCGAAGCACGATAAGCGATGGCACGGGACCGGCGGCCATGACGATGGTCTCTATGTCGACACGAACCATGGAACACCTCCGGTACGTAGCGGATAACACGCGGCAGGGTCGCCGCATTGAATAGCTATACTACCCAATCTTTCGCACAGCACACAAAACCAAAATGAGATTTATCGCAGACAAGAAAAAAGCCCCGAGGCAACGCCTCAGGGCTCTTCACAGTTTTGATGGTGGACCTGACAAGATTCGAACTTGTGACCTCCCGGTTATCAGCCGGACGCTCTAACCAACTGAGCTACAGGTCCATCATGGTGGAGGTTAGGGGGATCGAACCCCTGACCTCAGGCTTGCAAAGCCCGCGCTCTCCCAGCTGAGCTAAACCCCCACGGAGACAGTAATAAACACCCCAGCGGCGACTCGGCTCTCGCTGGGGTGTTTATTGCGAAAGAAAGTGGTGGACCTGACAAGATTCGAACTTGTGACCTCCCGGTTATCAGCCGGACGCTCTAACCAACTGAGCTACAGGTCCATCGCGCAAGGGATATATTAGACGAGTCGTTACGCGCGCGTCAACAACTTTTTTGAAAATCTTTGGAGGGGTTCGCCCCGGCCGCCGGGCGGCCGGGGCGAACGCGGGTCCCTAGGTTTTCAAAAAAGCGGTCGGCGCGCAGGTGCGCCGACCGCCGATATATGGGGTCTGATATTTTCTACCAGCTAGGGCCTCTTACTCGTCTAGGAGATCTTCTGGCATGTCGTTGCCGTCGCCTAGATCGACAGGGGTTTCTTCGGGGGCAGAGCCGTTTTCCGTGGCTTCACCTTCGGGCTTCTCTTTGGCGGCTGTCATGCGGGCTACGGCGCAGATGCGGTCGTTGTCGTCGACGGTCATCATCTTGACGCCCTGGGTGGCGCGGCCAGTCTGGCTGATCTCGTCGGTCTTGACGCGAATGACCGTCGCGCCTTCCGTCACGATGAACAGCTCGTGCTGCGGGCCCACCGTCTTCATGGCCGCGAGGTTACCCTTACGCTCGGTCATTTGGATGGTGTAGACGCCTTGGCCACCGCGATTCTGCTCCGGGTAGTCCGCGACCGGCGTGCGTTTGCCGTAGCCGCGCTCGGTGATGACGAACAGATCGCCGTTGCCGTTAGTGACTTCCATGCCCAGAACGCTCACGCCGTCCTTCATACCGATACCGCGAACGCCGCTGGTATCGCGGCCGGTGGCGCGCACCTGCTCCTCGGAGAACATGATCGCCTTGCCCGCGGTGGTGGCCAGGATAATCTTGTCACCCTCGCGCACGCGGCGCACGTTCAGCAGCGCGTCGTCGTCACGCAGGTTGATAGCGATCAGGCCGTCGCGACGGCTGCGGTCGTATGCGCTCATCACGGTCTTCTTGACCATGCCACTCTTGGTGGCAAACATCAGGTACTCGTCGGCCGGGAACTCGCGGCAGCTGATGACGCTCGCGATCTTCTCGCCCTCCTCGAAAGGCAGCAGGTTGACGATCGCGGTACCGCGCGCTTGGCGCGTACCCACCGGCAGCTCGTGCACCTTCAGGCGATAGACCTTGCCCTTGCTCGAGAAGAACAGCACGTACTCGTGCGTGGACGCGATGAACATCTCATCGATAACGTCGTCCTCTTTGAGGTTGACACCCGACACGCCCTTGCCACCGCGTTTCTGGGCACGGTAGGCGGCCACCGGAATGCGCTTGACATAGCCGGTGTGGGTGATGGTCACGACCATATCCTCGTCGGCGATGAGGTCCTCGACATCCAGGTCCTTCTCAACCTGGCTGATCTCGGTGCGGCGCTGGTCGCCGAACTTCTTGGAGATCTCGCGCATCTCTTCCTTGATGACGCCCAGGATCTTCTCCTCATGCGCCAGCAGGTCCTCGTAGTAGGCGATGGCGCGGCGCAGGCCGTCCAACTCTTCTTGGATCTTGTTGCGCTCCAGGCCGGTCAGGCGGCGCAGCTTCATCTCGAGGATGGCCGTGGTCTGCTCGGGCGTAAAGCCAAAGCGCTCGATCAAGCGGCTGCTGGCCTCGGAATCAGTCTGCGAGGAGCGGATAATGCTGATGACCTCGTCGATATGGTCAAGGGCCATCAGGTAGCCCTCGAGGATATGCGCGCGGGCCTGGGCCTTCTTAAGGTCAAAACGGGTGCGGCGAGTGACGACGTCGACCTGGTGGTCGATGTAGTGCTGCAACATCTCGCGCAGGCTCAGGCATTTGGGAACGCCGTTGACGAGCGCCAAGTTGTTGGCGCCAAAGGTCGTCTGCAGCGAGGTGTACTTATACAGATTGTTGAGTACGACCTGCGGAATGACGCCCTTCTTGAGCTCGATGACCAGGCGGATACCCTTCTGGTTGGACTCATCGCGCATATCCGAGATGCCCTCGATGCGTTTGTCGTTGACGAGCTGGACGATCTTCTCCTGCAGGGTGCCTTTGTTGACCATGTAGGGAATCTCGGTAAAGACCAAGCGGCTGCGGCCGGTCTTGGTGGACTCCACATGTGCCTTGGCGCGCACGGTAATGGAGCCGCGGCCGGTCTCGTAACTCTGCTTAATGCCGGCGCTGCCCATGATGATGGCGCCGGTGGGGAAGTCCGGACCGGGCATGATCTGCATGAGCTCGTCGACGGTGGCGTCGGGGTTGTCGATCAGGTAGCAGGTGGCCTCGATCGCCTCGGTGAGGTTATGCGGGGCGATGTTGGTGGCCATGCCGACGGCGATGCCCTGGCTGCCGTTGACCAGCAGGTTGGGGAAGCGCGCAGGCAGCGCCACGGGCTCGGCGAGCGATTCGTCGTAGTTGGGCTGCCAGTCGACGGTATCCTTCTGCAAGTCACGCAGCAGTTCCATGGCGGGCTTTGCCAGACGGCTCTCGGTGTAACGCATGGCCGCCGCGCCGTCGCCGTCGATGTTGCCGAAGTTACCGTGACCGTCGATGAGCGGCGTGCGCATGGAGAACCACTGCGCCAGGCGGACCATGGCCTCATAGACCGCGAAGTCGCCATGCGGGTGGTACTTACCGATAACTTCGCCGACCGTCCAGGCCGACTTCTTGTGTGGGCGGTTGGGGTAGATGCCGCTCTCGTTCATCGCGTACAGAATGCGGCGGTGCACCGGCTTTAAGCCATCGCGCACGTCCGGCAGGGCGCGCGCCGTGATGACCGACATCGAATACTCGATAAACGACTGCTTCATCTCGCGACCGAACTCCGAAATCTGGAGCTGGCCGCCATTGATATCCTCGCCGGCCGAGGCGCCGCGATCGACTTCGCCAAAGCTCTCCTCGAGCTCGCCGTCGTCGTCCTCTTCCTCGTCATCATCGGCATCGGGGTTATAGGCGTCCGGATCGCCGTCCTCGCCCTGCTCAGCACGGGCAAGCAGGCGCTTCAGATCGTCGGGCATGCCGGCGTCGCCGGCCTCGCCCATACCCTCATTGTTGTTGATATCGTCTGCCACGTTACCTCCTCTTAAGCATCAAGGAATCGTGCATCATGTGCGTGCTTCTCAATGTACTCGCGGCGATAGCCGACCTCGGAACCCATCAGCTCGCGCACGGCGCGGTCCGCCACCACGGCGTCCTCGATCGACACACGCTGCAGGATGCGGGTCTTGGGATCCATCGTCGTCGAGGCAAGCTGCTTGGGATCCATCTCGCCCAGACCCTTGTAGCGCTGGACGGTATAGCCCTTGCGCTTTTTGGTGATCTTGCCGTCCTTGGCCTTGCCGTCCTCGTCGTTATCGTCGGGGTTCAGGCCCAGGCCCTGGATGGTGTCGCGCAGGATCTCGTCTTCGGGCTGGCGGCCGTTGGGATACACGTAGTGGATCTTGTTGCGCACCTTAATGCCAAAGATGGGCGGGCAGGCAACATAGACGTACCCGGCATCGATCAGCGGACGCATGTACTTGTAGAAGAACGTCAGCAGCAGGATGCGGATGTGTGCACCGTCGACGTCTGCATCGGTCATGATGATGATCTTGTGGTAGCGCGCCTTGCTGATATCGAAGTCGCCGCCGTCGCCGGCGCTCGTCGTGACGCCGCAGCCGATCGCGGTAATCAGCGACTGGATGGTGTCACTCGAGAACGCACGGTGGTCGCCCACGCGTTCGACGTTCAAAATCTTGCCGCGCAGGGGCAGAATCGCCTGGATGTCTCGGCGACGGCCGTCCTTGGCCGAACCGCCTGCCGAGTCGCCCTCTACGATGAAGAGCTCGGTCAGCTCGGCATCGCGCACCGAGCAGTCGGCGAGCTTACCGGGCAGGGACGCCGTCTCGAGCAGGCTCTTGCGACGGGTCGCTTCGCGCGCCTTGCGGGCGGCATTGCGCGCCTTGCAGGCCTGTTGCGCCTTCTTGACGATCTCGCGAGCGGGCTTAGGGTGCTCCTCGAGGTAATCGGCAAGGCCGTCGGTCACGATCTTGAGCGTGAGCGCGCGCATATAGGAGCTGCCGAGCTTGGCCTTGGTCTGGCCCTCAAATTGCGGGTCGGGCAGCTTGACCGAGATAACGGCCGAAAGGCCCTCGCGCACATCGTCGCCGGTCAGGTTGGCGTCTTTTTCCTTGAGCAGGTTCTGCTTGCGCGCGTAATCGTTGATCACGCGGGTGAGCGCGGTGCGGAAGCCCTCAAGGTGCATGCCGCCCTCGGGGGTGTAGATGTCGTTGGCAAACGACATGACGTTCTCGCCGTAGCCGCTATTCCACTGCAGGGAAACCTCGACCTCGCCCATCTTGGTCACAGGCGCGTCCGGGTCCGATTTGCCCTCAATGTAGATGGGCTCCTTAAAGGCCTCGGGGACGTCCTTGCCCTCGTTGAGGAACTTGACGAAGTCGATGATGCCGCCCTCGTAGCAAAACTCCTCCACGTGGGGAGTCGCCTCGCGCTCGTCGGTCAGCACGATCTTGAGGTTCTTATTGAGGAACGCCGTCTCCTGCAGACGGTTGTGCAGCGTATCGAAATCGTAGATGCAGGTCTCGAAGATCTCGTCGTCGGGCCAGAAGGTGACGGTGGTGCCCGTCGAATCCGAGGTGCCCACGACCTCCATCTTCTTGACGGTCTTGCCGCGCGAGAACTCCATCTCGTAGGTGTTACCATCGCGACGAACCTGAACGACCACGCGCTTGGACAGTGCGTTGACGACGGAGATGCCCACGCCGTGCAGGCCGCCCGAGACCTTATAGGCCGAGTTATCGAACTTACCGCCGGCGTGCAAGATCGTCATGACGACCTCGAGCGTCGGGATCTTTTTAACAGGGTGCTCGTCGACGGGGATGCCGCGCCCGTTGTCGACGACCGTGATGGAGTTGTCGGCGTGGACCGTCACCTGGATCTCGGTGCAGAAACCGGCCATGGCCTCGTCGACGGAGTTGTCAACGATCTCCCACACCAGGTGATGCAGACCGCCGGCGCTCGTCGAGCCGATATACATGCCCGGGCGCTTACGAACGGCCTCGAGACCTTCGAGAATCTTAATCTCGCCGCCATCGTAATCGTTTTCGTTTGCCACACGTCCTCCTTCAGTCAAGAAAATGTGTACAGCCTTACTAGTTTATCGTAAAAAAATACCCTCGGGAACGAGGGTATTTGGCTCTACAAGGCCACCAGATGCGATTTAAGGCTCTTTTTTGCTTTGCACGCCCTTGGCCCACTCGGCACTGGCTCTCATGGCATTCTCGAGGGCCTCGCGCAGTTTTTGGTCTTCGATGGGCGCCACTTGGCGCTCAATCTCGGTGCGCTCGGCCTCACTGAGGTCGGCGTGCGGGGCCGACGGGCGCTCGGTCGTCGCCGGGCGCAGGCGCTCCTTGGCGGCGGGCGGCGTGTGACCGGGCGCGGTGGTTTTGAACACCAGACCGTCCACATGCGCACCGGCGCGCTCCATGCGCGCGCGAATGATCTCGCGCAACAGCGTCATTTCCTGCGTCCACGAGGGCGAATCGAGATATACCAGCAGCTCATTGGACTCGGGCAGGTAGCGCAAGCCCGTCACATGCCGCCCCTCGCGCGTGCCCGAGCACACCGCGTTCCACGCGCGATAGACCGCGCGCGACTCCTCGGCAGCCTCCATCTGCGCGCGGCGCTCAGGTGTCGCGGCCGTCAGGATGCGCTGACGCTCTGCGTTCAAAAATCCACTGAAGGCAACCGTTTCGCTCTCGCGCTCGTAATTAGCACGTCTCACCCATGCTCACCACCTTGGCTCGATCAAGCAGGTCATCGGTAAAGTACCCCAGGTTGGTCGTGGTTATGACCGTCTGGATATCATCGCCGATCAGCCGCAGGAAAGCACCGCGGCGTTCGCCGTCGAGTTCGCTCATCACGTCGTCCAAAAGCAGCAGTGGGGCGGTGCCCAGGACATCGCGAGCCACGGCCACCTCCGCCACCTTCCAGGCCAAAACCAACGTTCGCTGCTGACCTTGGCTGGCAAATGAACGGGCGGAGCGGCCCGCCACGGCAAACTCAATCTCATCGCGATGCGGTCCCACCAACGTCACGCCGCGGCGAATTTCCTCGTCGGCGCGCTCATCAAGGGCAGCCAGCATGCGCTCGTACGCCCAGCCCTTCAGCTCTTCGCGATCCTCGACCTGGGGCAAATCCCCCAGCGTGGACGCATAGGACACGTTGGCGGCTTCACCGGACGCCACTTGCCCGTAGGCAGTACGCACATGGCCCGCCAGCCGGTCGAGCAGGGCCAACCGGTGCACGAGCAGGGCCGAGCCCGCGCGGGCAATCGAATCGTTCCACGCGCCGAGCATCTCGCGGCAGCACCAGGTCTCCTTGAGCAAGGCGTTACGCTGGGTCACGCAGCGCCCATAGGCGCTCGCAAGATCGGCATAGCGTGCGCTCAGCTGCATGCCAAAGTCATCGAGGGCGGCGCGGCGCACACTGGCGCCTCGCTTAACCATGTCCAGATGGTCGGGGCAAAACAGCACACTCGGCAGAACGCCGCGCACACCGGCGGCAGAGCATCTCTTGCCGTTGCGGCTAAACGAGCGCTTACCGTCCTCCGCGCTCAATCCCATATCAAGTACGCGGCCGTCGCCCTCGAGCCTCAGCTCGGCCTTGCACGAGCCCACGCCGTCATGGACGAGCTCGGCTGCGGTCGGATGCCTAAACGAGGCGCCGCTCGTCAGCAGCTGCAGCGCCTCTATAAGATTGGTCTTTCCCGCCGCGTTGGGTCCCGCAAGTATCGTCACGCCCTCGTCCAGGGCAAGGCGATAGCTATCGAAGCTGCGGTAGTGCGCGACGGAAAGATCGCGGGCGAACATGGTCATGGCGCAGCGCTAGATGCGGACCGGCATGACCAGGTACAGGTAGTTGATCTTGTCGTAGGACTTGAAGATGCCCGCCTGCGAGTAGCTCTTGAGCTCCAGCGTGATCTCCTTCTCCTTGGACAGGGCATTGAGGCAGCCGAAGATGTAGTGGTAGTTGAAGGCGATGGTGCCCGACTCGCCCTCGGCCTCGACATCGATCGTCTCCTGCGCAAGGTCCTGGTCATTGGAAATGGAGGACAGGCCCATCTGCCCGTTCTCGACATCGATCTCGAACTTGACGGTGGGGTTGGCGCTCGCGATAACGGCCACGCGTTTGAGGGCGGCGTTAAAGGCGGCGACGTCAATCTTGACGCTCGTCACGCACGAATCGGGGATGAGCTGCTTGTAGTTGGGGTACACGCCCTCGATGCGGCGAGACACGTAGGTGGTGTTGCCGGCCTCAAAGACAACCTGGGTGTCAGTAGCCCCGATCATGATGGTGGCCTGGCTTGCCATGATGTTCAGCGCGTCGTTAAAGGCATCGGCCGGAACGTTGAGCTCAAAGGAGCCCTCGAGGGTCGAGGTCTCGACCTGCGTATCGCACACGGCCAAGCGGAAAGAATCGGTCGCCACCAGGCGAACGGTGTTGTTCTCGACCTTCATGTGCACGCCACCCAGGATGGGGCGGGCCTTGTCGGTCGAGGTGACGCGCCACACGCGGCCGACCATTTCGGACAAGATATCGGTCGGCAGCTCCACGGCACTCTCGATGGCATAGGCCGGAAACTCGGGGAAGTCATTGACATCGAGCGTGTTCAGGCGGAAAGAGCTCTTCTCGCAACCAATCAGCACCTGGCGCTCGGACAGCTCAAAGGTGACCGGGGCATCGGGGAGGGTCTTGGTGATATTGGAGAGCATCTTACAGGGGATAACCATCTCGCCCTCTTCCTCGACATGCGCCGCGATGCGATGACGGATCGAGATGGTGTAGTTAGAGGTCTGGAATTCCAAGATGCCGTCTTGCGCCTTGACGAGCACGCCCGACAGGATGGGAAGGGTGGACGCCGAAGCGACACCCTTCATAACGACGCCGATGGCTTGTGTAAGCGAGCTCTGACTGACGGTGAACTTCATCTTTTAATACCTTTCTTTAGATATAAATATCTTAATAATAGTAATAGCACTGACGAAACTGTTGATTACTCCCAAAGACGCAGGTCAGACCCAGAAAGAAAATCGACAGTAACCTGTGTGCAACGGGGGTGGTTTTCCACGTTCAAAACCTGCGCAAAACTTTTCATCACCGTGGGTTGGGTTTTAGACACCTTATGCCCGTGGTTTTGACAAGTTTTCAACAGGTGTCTCTATTTCCCTACGAGCGCAGTGTAATTTTATCGCGCAGCGACTTGAGGTCTTCGGTGACGGTGCGGTCTTCCTGGATCATCTTCTGGACCTTTTTGTAACTCGTGCTGACGGTCGAGTGGTTGCGGTTGCCAAATTCGGCGCCCACCGCCGTGGTCGTCATCTCGCACATCTCGATGGCCAGATAGATGGCAATGTGGCGTGCCTTGGCGATATTGGCGTTGCGTCGCGGGCCGATGAGCTCCTCGTGCGTCACGCCGTACTGCTCTTCAATGACGGACTGAACCGTTTGCACGTTGATCTTTTTGGCCGATGTGTCGAAGTACTGGCTGGCGATGGCGTCGATATCGTCAAAGGTGAGCTCCCCGCCCTCGCGCTCGCGGTCGCCCGCCTCGCCGGCGCAGCGCTCGCAAAAGCTCTCGAGTTCGCGGATGTTGGTGCCCGAGACTTCGGCCATGTGTTTAAAGTGCTCGTCGGTCAGGTGCCCGCCGTCGCCCCCATAGGCCGCCAGCAGCGAGTCGTCGCCTGCCTCGGGAGCGGCGACGATGGTGTTCTCGTAATAGCGCTGCAAGATCTTGTATTTCATCTCGTAGCTGGGCTCTGCGACCAGGCAGAGCATGCCGGCGTTGAAGCGGCTGGTCAGACGCTCATCCATGCTCAGGTCCTTGGGGGCGCGGTCTGCCGCGATGACGACCTTCTTGTTGTTGCGGATGAATTCGTCCATGAGCTGGAAGAAGTAGTCCACGCTCGCGCGCTTGCCGATGATGTTTTGGATGTCATCGATGATGAGCACGTCCACGCCGTGGTACGCCTGCATGATGGGGGCGTTGCTCTTCTTTTGGCGGTCGAACTCGGTCATCAGGTCGTCCAGATATGCCTGGGAGTTGGCATACTTGACCTTGATCTCGGGCGACTTCTCGGCGAGCTCGTTTTTGATAGCGAGCAACAGGTGGGTCTTGCCCAGGCCCGATTTGCCGTAGATGAACAGTGATGTGCACGTGCTGCGCTCGTCCGCGAGGGCGGCAAACTTGAGTGCCGAGCGATAGGCATGGCTGTTCTCGGGGCCGTAGACAAAGTTCTCAAAGGTAAATTTTGAGTTCGCGGCGAGCGGGGCTCCATCCGTATTCTGCTCGGCCGGCACGGTCGGTGCTGGCATGGGTGAAGCGGGGGTCGCAGCTTGCGTGGATTTAGTCGGCGCTCCACCCTTCATCTGGTTCATCATGCGACGAAAATCATCGGCCGAGAGCGTGTTCTTGATTGCGATGCCCGAATCAGCGCCCGCCGCTGCGTCGTGAGCGATGGGCATGTGCGTGACGGGTGCGCTCGTTGACGTCGCTGCCGCTGTCGGCAACGGTGCCATGGTTTCACGGGAAACATCGCTGCGCTGGTGCTCGATTGTCGGCACGTCGCCTGCGGAGGCCGGCACCGCCGGGGAAACAGCGGGAGCCGTGGCGGGCGCCGTCGCGACAGCGGATTCCGTCGCGGCGCCTTGCGGTGCCACGATGTCGAGCGCAATCGGTGCAAAGGCGATTTCTTCCAGATAGGTCTCAATAGTCGGCTGATGCTTTTTGAGCTGCGCGATGGCAAAGCGCGAGGGGGCCTCGATCGTGAGCGTATCTTCGGTCAGGCTTATGGCGCGCGATTGCCCCAGCATGTTGATGAGGCGTGCATCTTGGCCGTCGCGCTGGCAAAAGGCGATGGCATCCCCCAGGATGATGCTTGCTTCCTCGTCCACTGTCTCTCCCGTTCTTTAGCTCTGAGCTCGCACGCGAGCGGCGCCGAGTTCGGTCAGATGGTATTTCTGGCCATGCTTGATGACCAAGCCGGCCTGCGCCAAGTCATTGAGCGTGCGTGACCAAGTGGGGGCCGAGTTTCCAAACGCCCTCGCCAGATCGGTTGCACCGCACGCTTGATTTTGCGCCAGATAGCCCAGCGCGGCGTTGCCGCGATCGCTTACGAACACGTCCGGTTGTGGCTGTGCATACTGATTTGCTGCATTAGGATACATCATTTGAGCTGCTGGTTGTTGAGAACTCTGCATCGGCGGCATTTGCTGTTGAAAACTTTGAGGCCACTGTTGGTAAGGCTGCAGAGGCATCTGTTGGGCCCAGGGGTTGTACTGCTGCTGCGGCATCTGCTGGTACGGCTGCTGATATCCCTGCTGGTACTGCTGCGGGAACTGCTGGCCATACCCCAGTGGCGGCATCTGCTGATATGGATATCCCCGTTGGTACGGCTGATAGCCCATTTGCTGGCCACCCGGTGCCCCCGTCGCCTGCTGCATTGCTGCTGCATCCTGATCTGCCAGCGGCATGGCCTCTGGCATGTTTGGCGTCATCGACATCGAAGTCGCCTGGGGCTCTTGTGTGGGAAGCATTCCGGGCTGCTGCATCTGCCCCACGGGGGGCTGCATCTGCTGCGTTGCCATGGGCTGCTGCGCAAAAGCTCCCGGCAGGGGATATGTGGGCTGCTCCGTCTCGGGCCGCACGGCAGCACCGCGTCCGCCGGCACGCTCGATTTCCTGCACGCGTTTAGGGTTCAGGCTTACCGTAACCACGGTGCCGTTGCCCATGTTGTCCTCGATGGATACGGCACCGCCGGCGTTTTCCAAATACTCCTGCACCATGGGAAACCCTGCTCCGGTTCCACGGATATAGCGCTTCATCTTGCTGTTTGCGCTGGTAACGCCAAAGTCGAAAGCGCGTTCCTTGTCGTCGATGCCGGGTCCTTGGTCAGCAAAGCGGATGGTGTCTCCGCCGTCCAGAATCGAGATGATGGGCTCTGCAAAGTGTGCGTGGATAAAGTTTTCGACAATCTCGCGGATGACCATGAGCGAGATATGGCCACCTTGTTCTTTCATGCACTGGTAGACGGTGTTGGTCGTCTCTTCCAAATACGTGCGGACATCTTGCGGATCAATGACGATCACCCGCGGTGTCGACAGCATGTCGTCATAGACGGCGATGCGCGCGGCGTACATGGCTTTTGGCGCCTGCGTGGTCGTCTGCTCGCCTTCCGCACGCTCTTCGCGCACGCCGGTGATGTGCTCGTTGTCGGGTGCCGGGTCTCCGGAATCGACCATGGTGTAAAAGTCGTCAGACATGCCGCTCGCAATCTTTCAAAAGGTTTCGAACAAATAGTAGCTCACCGTGCAACGTTTCTCATCTTTCGACAACTTTTCAAAACTTGTTGAAAACTTTGGAAAACGGGCGAAAAGTTCTCAACATTGCCAACATGACCTGTTGAAAACTCGATGAAATATCGTGAAAGGTTGCCATGAGGCGCAAATTTCGGTTGTGCTTATGGGGGAACCGTGTGAACTGCGCAACCTTTTACCTTTGATTTCTTGACATTTGAACATTGATTTCCCTACAATCTTCAAGCTCACGTGTCTATATCTGCGTCCGCGTCCCCGCGGACACTCGAAATGCAGCAGGAGGAACTTAAGATGAAGCGTACGTATCAGCCTAATAAGCGTAAGCGTGCCAAGACCCATGGCTTCCGTGCCCGTATGGCCACTAAGGGTGGTCGTGCTGTGCTCGCCCGTCGTCGTGCCAAGGGCCGCAAGCGTCTCACTGTCTAGCAGCGATACACACATCTCGCATGAAGACTATTAAGTCTCGGCAAGATTTCGAGCATGTGTTCAGTCAGGGGCGTCGTTTCAATCACCCTCTGATTCGAATGACCATATGTGAATCGGTTGGCGAAGGCGACTCCGGAAGGGTCGCCTTCGTTGGTGCTAAACGGCTCGGTTGCGCTGTCGTGCGCAACCGTTCTAAGCGTGTGATGCGCGAGGCCGCTCGCAGCTGTGGATTTCCCGTTGCGGGTTATGACATCATCTTGTTCGCAACTCCCAAGACGAGGGTTTCCTCGCCGCAGGAGATGGACAAGGCGTTGCGTTCGCTTATGAAACGCGCCGGCGTTGCCGGGGAGGAGCGATGAGCAATCACGTTTTGCGACGTGTTGCCATCGCTCCTATTCGCATATATCAACAGGTTATTTCGCCCTTATTGCCTGACGCCTGCATTTATTACCCAACGTGCTCGCAATACGCCATCCAGGCGATTGAGAAGCACGGTGTTTTGAGAGGCTGCTGGCTTGCCGTGAGGCGCATCGCTCGCTGCAATCCCCTGCACGTCGGCGGTTATGACCCTGTGCCCTAGCGGGCACTCGCTATCGGAGGAAAACTTACATGTGGGATTGGATCGTTAACATCCTTTTCGAGCTGCTCAAGCTCATCCAGACCTTTGCGGTCGACTGGGGCCTGTCCATCATCATCCTGGTGGTCATCATCCGTCTGCTGCTGACGCCGCTCATGCTCAAGTCGACCAAGTCGACGGCTCGCATGCAGGTGCTGCAGCCCAAGATGCTCGAGATCCAGGAGCGCTATGCCGACGATCCTCAGCGTCAGGCCGAGGAGATGCAGAAGTTCTACAGCGAGAACAAGTTCAACCCGATGGCTGGTTGTTTGCCGCTGTTGATCCAGATGCCTGTCCTGTTCGCCCTGTTTACGTTGCTGCGCAACCTGCCGCAGTACTTTAACGACGGCACGTTCTCGTTCTTCAACATCCTGCCCGACCTGACCACCACGCCGAGCGCTTCCTTTGCCGATGGCTTTATGGTTGCGCTGCCTGCGCTGGTCTGCCTGATTCTGTTCGCCGTCCTGACCCTGATTCCGCAGCTCTATATGTCGCGCAACCAGACCGGCCAGCAGGCTCAGAGCATGCGTATGATGGCCGTTGTCATGACGGTCATGATGCTTTGGATGGGCTGGAGCCTTCCCGTTGGTGTTCTGCTGTACTACGACGTCTCGTCTGCTTGGCAGGTTATCCAGCAGATTTTTGTGACGCAGAAGGTCATCGACAAGGCGAAGGCCGATGAGGAGGAGCGTCTTAAGAACGCTCCGCTGCAGGTTGAGGTCACTCGTCGAGAGAAGAAGCCGCGCCCGCACAAGAAGAAGTAACGGGATATCAATCTTATTTAGGTACCTAACTTTTGGAGTACGTTATGTCTGAAGTGATCATCGAGGATATGCTTGAGGAGGTTGCCCCGCAGGTCGCGGGCGATTATCCCGAGATTGCACAGCGCTACAAGGCTGGTGAAGAGCTGACCGATGAGGAGCTCGACACCATTGCCGATGTTGCGATTTCCATCCTGCGTTCCATCCTTTCGCACTTCGATGCCGCCAACTCTCCTATCGATGAGTATGAGGGCGACGAGGGTGAGCTGATTTTGGATGTAACGGCTCCCGACCTTGCTGTTCTCATTGGCCGTCACGGTCGCACCCTTGATGCCCTTCAGGTTATGTTCTCTTTGCTGGTGAGCCGCAAACTTGGCTTTAGGTATCCGGTTGTGGTGGACGTAGAGGGATACAAGAGTCGCCGTCAGGACAAGGTTGCTTCCATGGCCCAGTCTGCTGCCGAGCGTGCCATCCGCACTCATAAGAGTGTTTCGCTTCCGCCCATGAATGCCTACGAGCGTCGACTGGTTCACATTGCACTTCGTGGCAATGATGCCGTCGATACTCATTCTGAGGGTTCTGACCCTGATCGCCATGTGGTGATTGTTGCTCGATAATCTTCTCGAGCTTATGCTAAGGGGACGTGGTTTCCACGTCCCCTTTTTTTTGTCAAAAGTTCTCGATACACTGATTTTTGTCAGAAAGGAGTCGTCTTGTTTGTGTTGACTGATGAGCAAGCAAACCAGATGCTTATCCGTCTTGCTTCGTATTGCAAAGACTATTCATTGAAGGTTTCCGATGACGAGCTTCGGGCCTGTATTCAGCACCTGGATCTTGTATTGGAGACCAATAAGGCTACTAATCTTACGCGCATTCTGAATGTTGACGATGCTGCAGTTCTTCACATTCTGGACTCACTTGTATTACTTCCTTATATCAATAAGGCCCCTGAGGGTGCGCTGCTTGATATGGGTACTGGTGCTGGTTTCCCTGGTATTCCTCTGACTATTGCCAGTGGCCGTAAGGCAACCTATATCGATTCAGTTGGTAAGAAAGTTGATGCTGTTAACTCTTTTGTTAAGAGCCTTGGCCTGAAGCACGCCCATGCTGTTCATGATCGTCTAGAAGAATATGCACGTTCTCATAAGAAGCAATTTGCTGTTGTTACTGCTCGTGCACTTGCTCCGTTCCCGGTTCTTGTTGAATATGCTTCTCCTTATTTGAAAGACGGTGGACTCTTTGTCATTACTAAGGGCAATCCCACAGATGAAGAGCTTGATTCTGGCGAGGCTGCTTCTAAGATCTGCGGCTTTACAGCGCTTTTCACCGATGAATTAGATTTGCCTGATGGCTTAGGGCATCGTGAGTTCATCATTCTTAAGAAGTCTCGTCCAGCATCCGTTACTCTTCCGCGTGCTAATGGCATGGCGAAGAAGAATCCGCTTGCTTAGATGTTTCACGTGAAACATAATGGATAGTGTCGACTCAAAATGTTTCACGTGAAACATCGTAGTTGATAACAAATCGGAATGTTTCACGTGAAACATCCTCCGTTTAACGGCATTAATACACACCAGGAGGGACCGTGGGATTTCGCGACGTTAAGCGTTCCAAGAGCGCAAAAAACACGCGTATCATTGCAATCATCAACCAAAAAGGCGGTGTTGGTAAGTCGACGACGGCTGTAAATCTTGCCGCAGCACTGGGTGAACAAGGTCGGAAGACGCTCATTGTCGATTTTGACCCGCAAGGTAATAGCACGAGTGGTTTTGGAATCGAAAAAGAAGACCTTAATCACTGTATTTATGATGCATTGTTGAATGACGTGCCTGCAGAATCGCTCGTTCTTGATACGAACTGTAAAAAGGTGTTCGTTATTCCGGCAACAATTCAGCTTGCAGGCGCAGAAATTGAGCTTGTGAGTGCAATTGCACGCGAAACACGTCTAAAAGATCTGCTTGAGCCGATTCAGGATGAGTTTGACTTCATCTTTATTGACTGCCCGCCTTCGCTTGGACTTCTAACCATCAATGCACTAACGGCTGCAGATAGCGTTTTGATCCCAATTCAGTGCGAGTATTACGCGCTTGAGGGCGTAACGAAGCTTCTTGAGTCAATGAAGATGGTTAAATCGCGTCTGAATAAGGGTTTGGATACTTATGGCGTGCTTATGACGATGTATGACTCGCGTACTTCTCTTTCAAATCAGGTCGTTGAAGAGGTTCAGTCGTACTTTGGCGACAAAGCATTTAAAACATTGATTCCTCGTACAGTTAAAATCTCCGAAGCTCCGTCTTTTGGTGAGCCTGTAATTACCTATGCACCCCAAAATAAGGGTGCAAAAGCATATATGAACCTTGCAAAAGAGGTGATCAAGCGTGCCTAGTGTGAAGAAGCGCGGTGGATTAGGCCGTGGACTAAACGCGCTCGTGTCTGAAGCTGAATATGAGACCGGTGGTTCTGCAGCTTCAGCTTCAAATGCTGCAGCAGAAACGAAGCTTCCGATTGAAGATATCGTTCCAAACCCGAATCAGCCACGTATTCACTTCAATGAAACTGAACTCAGGGAGTTGTCCGAGTCAATTCAGGAACACGGTGTTTTGCAACCGCTGTTGGTTCGCAAACATGGTAACGGTTATGAGATCATTGCCGGTGAACGCCGTTATCAGGCGTCGAAACTTGCTGGTCTTGAAGAACTGCCCGTCATCATTAAAGATGTTAATGATGAAGAGATGCTTGCCCTGGCGCTTATCGAGAATCTTCAACGTTCCGATTTGAATCCCGTTGAAGAGGCAAAGGGGTATCGCCAGCTTATCGATGCAAGTGGTATGACGCAGGAAGCCCTGTCAAAGGCTGTCAGTAAGTCGCGCTCTGCAATCACCAATTCCCTCCGTCTTCTAGATCTTCCTGACGTTGTTCAGCAGATGATTTTTGAAGGAAAGCTTACCGCTGGCCATGCAAGGGCGATTCTGGCTGTTCCCTACGAAGATGCTCGGATTCGACTTGCCGAGAAGGTGGTTGCAGAAGGTCTTTCGGTACGTGCGACAGAAAATCTTGCTCCATTGTTTTCTGCCGGAGAGACGCCGAAGACACCCAGACCCGCAACGCCTCAGTCGTTTAAGAAGGCTGCTCGTGTTCTTCGTCAGGTTTTCAATACCAACGTGCGAGTGAAGAGCTCCCGCGGTAAGAATAAGATTGAGATTGAATTCAAAGACGAAGAAGAGCTTTCCCGCATTCTTGGCGAAATGATTCAATTTGGTCAGGAGGATCAGGATGAAGAATAAGTTCCTCACAGTGATTGCTTTGGTAACCACCGTCGCCGCTGGTGCCTTTGCCGGATATAAGATCGCGACAGACGAGGAGTTGCGAGGTCGACTGCTTCGTGGAGCGCAGGATATTGTCGACACATCTAAGAAGAAAATGGATGTAATGACGGAAGATGTCGCTATGCGAACCGCTCAGGTAACTAAGAATCCCAAGATTAATCAGGATTGGGTTAATCATCAATGGGAGAACGTTGGTTATTAGGTACCTAACAATTACTCAGCAATTCTAAAGGGGTCCTTGTCTGATACTTAAGACAAGGACCCCTTATTTCGACTCAAAATTGTTTAATAAGTTTGAGTGCCTAAGTTCTTTGGATATAAATGAAACGGCCTCGATTGCAATTTCTGCAATCGAGGCCGTCGATGTTTCACATGAAGCGCTGTCGGGTGTCTCCCCTACGCGTTCTTTTGAACTTTGAATCGCTGCTTCAGCTGACCGCAGGCAGCGTCAATGTCGTTGCCACGTGAATTGCGGATCGTGGTCTCAATACCGCGGGACTCAAGGCGACGCTGAAGATCTTCGACCTTATGGATCGGAGACGGCTTGAGCGGGCTGCCCTCAATGTCGTTGAGCTGAATCAGATTGACGTGGCACAGCGTTCCCTCGCAGAAGTCGCAAAGTGACTGCATCTCAGGATTAGTATCGTTGACGCCTTCAATCATTGCGTATTCGTAGGTCGGGCGGCGTCCGGTCTTCTCGGTGTAAAGCTGCAGGGCCTCGTGAAGGCGCAGCAACGTGTATTTCTTAACGCCGGGCATAAGCTTGTTGCGCGTAGACTGGATAGCGGAGTGCAGCGAGACGGCGAGCGTAAACTGTTCGGGAATGTCGGCGAACTTGCGAATGCCGGGAATAACGCCGCTGGTGGACACGGTAAGGTGGCGTGCACCAATACCGATACCGTCGGGATCGTTAAGAATGCGAAGGGCCTTAAGCACCTCATCATAGTTGGCGAAGGGCTCGCCCTGGCCCATAAAGACGACGCTCGTCGCGCGCTCGCCAAAATCGTTAGAAACATGGAGCACCTGGTCGACGATTTCCTGTGCGGTCAGCGAGCGTTTAAGGCCGTTGAGGCCGGTGGCGCAAAAGGCGCAGCCCATGCCACAGCCGGCCTGGGTGGAAACGCAGACGGACAGCTTGTTGCGGCGCGGCATACCAACCGTCTCAACGGAAATGCCGTCGTGATACTCGAGAAGATACTTGCGAGAGCCGTCCTTGGAAACCTGCTTGGTGAGCTCTGTCGGCGTATCGAAGGCAAAGGCGTCTTTAAGCTGCTCACGGAAAGCCTTGGGTAGATTGGTCATATCATCAAACGAACAAACGTTCTTCTCAAAGACCCATTCGATGAGCTGCTTTGCGCGGAAGGCGGGCTGGTCAAGTTCGGCAACAAGCTCGCGGATATCGTTTTGGCTCAAGTCGCGAATGTCCTGAGATTTAGTCCTGGGATTCATGGAAGCCTTTCGATTTTGGGGAAACGTAGAGGGTATCGCTACAATATGGTATCAGCTGCAGAAATTATAGAGGAGGAGTCTGCCCATGCCGGGTAAAAGCCTAGAGAACATGCACGTAGCGGTCTTGGCGGGCGGTCATTCCGCTGAGCGCGAGATCTCGCTCAATTCGGGAAAGAACGTCGTGGTGGCCCTGAAGGAGGCCGGCTACACTTCGGTGGAGCTGCTCGACACGGCTGCCGATGATTTTATGGTAACCATGGCGACCGGTGGTTTCGACGTGGCGTTTATCGCCATGCACGGCGCCGGCGGTGAGGATGGTGCCATGCAGGGTGCCATGGAGACCCTGGGTATCCCCTACACGGCCTCGGGCGTGCTCGCGAGCGCCTGCGGTGCCGACAAGGAGGTCTCGAAGCTCCTGTACGCCAAGGCGGGCATTCCCGTTGCCCCCGGCCTTGCGCTCGAGGTGGGCGATGAAGTCGATATCGATCATATCGTCGAGGTTTGTGGCGAGCGCTGCTTTGTGAAGCCGGCCGTAAACGGTTCCAGCTATGGCATTTCCCTGGTCCATGAACCCTCCGAGCTGCCCGCGGCAATCGCCAAGGCGTTTGAGTACGGCGACAAAGTGCTGGTCGAGAAGTGCATCGAGGGTACCGAGATCACCGTCGGCGTGTACGGCGAGGATGACGTGCGCGCCCTGCCGATTGTTGAGATCCGTAAGCCTGAGGACTGCGAGTTCTACGATCTGGACGTGAAGTATGTGGACCCCACGGATATCCATCGCATTCCGGCGCAGATTTCGCCCGAGAACTACGCTCGTGCCCAGGAGCTCGCCTGTGCTGCCCATAAGGCGCTCGGCTGCCTGGGTATTTCGCGCAGCGACTTTATCGTGAGCGAGGATGGCCCCGTCATCCTCGAGACCAACACGATTCCCGGCATGACCGATACGTCGCTGTATCCGGATGAGATTCGCCACACCGATGACATGACGTTCCCGCAGGTCTGTGACAGTCTGATTCGTATGGGGCTTCGTCGAGCGGGCGTTGCATGCTAATCGAGGACGCTGTTTCGTCGGGGACGCCGCAGTTTGTCATCGATTCCTATGCCACGCTTGCCGAGCGCGCCAAAACCCAATCGTTTGGTCTCATCGAGGAAGACGTTATCGTCCTCGATACCGAGACCACGGGTCTTTCGGTGCAGGACAATGAACTGATTGAGATCTCGGCTGCCCGTCTTTCGGGCCGCGAGATCGTCGACCGGTTCGATACCTTCGTGCATCCCAAGCAGCTGATTCCCGCCGAGATTACCGAACTCACGAGCATTACAAACGCCGATGTGGTGGATGCCCCATCGGCCGTCGAGGCCGTGGCCGCTCTCGCCGATTTTGTCGGCGGCTGCCCGGTGATTGCGCATAACGCCACCTTCGACCGTTCGTTTATCGAGTCGGTCAAGGGCGGTGTCAACGTCAGCGACATCTGGATCGATTCGCTGGCACTGTCGCGCATCGCGCTTCCGCGCCTGGCCTCGCATAAGCTGTCTTTCATGGCCGACCTGTTTGGCTGCGACTCGGTGTCGCACCGCGCCAACGCCGATGTCGACGCCCTGTGTGGTGTGTGGCGCGTGCTACTCGTGGCGCTTACCGACTTGCCTCAGGGCTTAATGGCGCGCCTGGCCGACATGCACCCCGACGTGCCCTGGTCTTATCGTCCCATCTTCTCGTTCTTGGCGGGACAGAACCCCGGTTCCATCTTCTCTCTCAGCGCCGCCCGCACCGACGTACTCAAGGCCGATCGGGCCGATGATCGCGTTGATGCGGACGAGCTACCGGTCCTTAAGATGCCGAGTCGCGAGGAAATCGAGGCGGACTATGCCCCGGGCGGTCTGGTTAATCGCATGTATCCCACGTACGAGCCGCGTGATGAGCAAATCGCGATGGCGCTCGAGGTCCGTGACGCGCTCGTTACGGGAACGCATCGCGTGATTGAGGCGGGGACGGGCGTCGGCAAATCGATGGCCTATCTGGTGCCTTTTGCCGAGGCCGCGCGCCGCAACAACATCACGGTTGGTATCGCGACTAAATCGAATAATCTTGCCGACCAGCTCATGTATCATGAGCTGCCCAAACTTGCCGAGCAGCTGGACGGAGGCCTCTCGTTTTGCGCCCTCAAGGGCTATGACCACTATCCATGCTTGCGCAAGCTTGAGCGCATGAGCCGTAGCCAAGTCGAAATTACGACTAAGCGTGATCCTGCCGACACACTTACGGCAGTCGCGGTCATCATGGCGTACGTGTGTCAGTCGGCCGATGGCGACCTCGACTCGCTCGGCATTCGCTGGCGCAGCGTCAACCGTCCCGACTTTACGACGGCGTCGCGCGAGTGCGCCCGTCGCCTATGCCCGTTCTTCCCCGATAAATGCCTGGTCCACGGCGCCCGCCGTCGCGCGGCGCATGCCGATGTGGTGGTCACCAACCATTCCCTGCTGTTCCGCAATGTTGCGGCCGAGGGCAGAATCTTGCCTCCGATTCGTCACTGGGTGATCGATGAGGCCCACTCCATCGAGCGCGAGGCGCGCCGTCAATGGGCGCGCGTGGTGTCGGCGGATGAATCGCGCGTTCTGTTTGAGCGCCTGGGTGGCTCGAGCACCGGTGCGCTGAGCCAGGTTTCCCGCGATTTGGCAACCTCGGAAGGCTCTACGCTCTACCTAGGCCTTACCGCCAAGGCGACGTCGACGGTTGCACGTGCGAGCATGGCGATTGCCGATGTGTTTGACGGCGTTCGCGAGCTTGGCCGCCGTGCGCGCGGGGGCTATGACAATGCGAACCTATGGATTGGCCCCGAGCTGCGCGAATCTGACGACTGGCATGATTTCTTACAGTCTGCCTACACTGCCATCGACGCATTGGAACAAGCGGACAAGAGCGTCGACGCGCTGGTACAAGCCGTCGCCGCCGACAAGCCCGAGGTTGTTGTCGACCTGGGTGATATCTCGCGTCGCCTGCATGAGCTTGCCGAGAACCTCAAACTCATCATTGACGGTACCGACGAACACTACGTGTACTCGCTGCAAGTCAATCGCAGATTGCGCGCCGGCGGCGAGTCGATGACCGCGGAGCGCATCGATATTGGCGAGGCCTTGGCAACCGAGTGGCTGCCCGAGGTCCACACGGCTATCTTCGCATCGGCGACCATGACGGTTTCCAAGAGCTTTGAGCACTTTAACCACGCCGTCGGCCTCGATCGCATCGGTACCTCGACATCATCGTCTCTGCACTTGGATTCGAGCTACGATTTCGATTCGAATATGGCCGTGGTCGTGGCTGGGGATATCCCCGATCCGCGCGACCGCGAAGGCTATCTTTCGGCGCTCGAGCGTGTGCTGGTCGACGCTCATCTTGCCATGGGCGGCTCGGTGCTCACGCTGTTCACCAACAGGCGTGACATGGAGGAACTGTACGCTCGTGTCGAGCCCAAGATAGCTCGCGCGGGTCTGGAACTCAACTGCCAGCAGCGCAACTCGTCTCCTCGTCGCCTGCGCGATCGGTTTATCAACGAACCGACCTCGTCGCTCTTTGCGCTTAAGGCCTTTTGGGAAGGGTTTGACGCCAGCGGCGAGACGCTGCGCTGCGTCATCATCCCCAAGCTGCCGTTCTCGAGCCCCACAGACCCGCTCTCATGCGAGCGCAATCTGCGCGAAGACCGCGCTTGGGCGCGCTATTCGCTGCCCGAGGCCGTGCTCGAGGTCAAGCAGGCCGCCGGTCGCCTCATTCGCTCATCGACCGATTGTGGCGTACTCATCTTGGCCGACCCGCGCCTGGTGACGAAGGGCTACGGCAAAAAATTCTTAACGTCGCTGCCCACGAGCTCCTATCAGCGCATCGAATCGGCACAAATCGGGCACTATCTACAGCTGTGGCGCGCACGCCACGAGCGGCGCCGCTAAAGCGGACAGACGAGGGATTTTGCCATATCGCACAGACGTTCTGACAGGGCGGGGTCATCCAAGATGCGGATGGCCCCGCCCGCTGCGATTACCTGGCTTAACAGCCAGCGCTCGGAGCCGTAACGCACATTCACCGTTGAGCTGTCCGCCCCATTGGGTTCAATCGACATGATGCCGGGCCAGTCTAGGCGCTCTGCCAAGGCGCGCGGCATGAGAAGCTTCGCGCTCCGCTCCGCCTGGGCGAGGGAGTCGTGGAGGGTCGCGGGTTCCGGTGCGTGGCGCACGACGGAATCGTCGGTCAAGACCAGGCCCTCGATTTTATCCATACGATAGGTACGCTGTTCGTCGATCGCGACATCCCAGGCAATCAGATACGTTTGGTCGCCGTTTGTTGTGATGCGCAAGGGGTCGACCAAACGCTCACGCGCTTGTGTGTCATCCATCGAGCGATACGAGATACGGCAGCGAACGCCGTCCCGAATGGCGCAGCTCAGCTGCTGCCAGTGCGATCCGTGGGCGACGGTGTCAAAGACGCGCTGGTTGTAGCCGAGCTCTTTGGGAAGAAGGGCGCGCCGTATTCGAGCCGCCGCTTGGGGTTCGATCCCCAATGATTCAAGTTCATGGTTGAGCACAGCGCCCTCGGCGGCACTCAGGCGCAGCGGTAGCACGCGCCCCGCGTCACCGGTGAGGACCACGCACTCGCCGCGGCGTTCACAGATAATACGTGCACCCGATTCTCGGTCCGCAAGCGTCGAGACGATCTCGAGAATCTCGTCGAGCGATGCCCCCGTGATATCAAAGCGGCTGCAAAGCTCGTCTCGTGTCATGCCATTCTCGCCGGTGGCGTAGAGGGCCTCCATGATGTCGATGGCGCGCGAGAGTCTTTGCTCGCTGGTGAGTTTACGCACGGGCATGCTCGTGCACCGTCCTTTCGATGAGGTGATTCCACGCCTGCTTGAGAGAATCGGGGGCGACGGGCCTCATGCCATCCATGGCATGGGCCATGCAAAACGAGGCTGCGGCTTCAAAGTCGCGCACGTCAACGGTCCAGGTCCAACCTGCTTCGGTGCGCATGAGCTCGCCTCGTCCGCGTGTGAGACCGCTGATCATATCGGCCTGCGCTTCACGCGCGAACGAGAACGTAGCCGCAACAGGTGGGCGGTCGGCAAAATCAAACTCAAAGAATAAGTAATCGTTGAGGTTGAAATCCGCAGGAATGGCGTAGGCTTTCGAAGGTCTCCAGGCGCGAATGATGCGGTCGCAGCGGAATGTTCTGATATTGCCGGTGGCATTGTCGAGGCCACAGAAGTATGCCGTACCCTCGCGCTCGAACATGCCGTAGACGCAAACGGTCCGCTCGCGTTGCTCGCCGCGTCCGTTTTGGTACAAAAAGCGCAGTGCGCAACGCTCGGCAAAGGCACTCCATACCGCATCGACGGCGGGAGAGCGGCGGATCGGTGCCTCTCCTGTCGCCGACATGCCGGTGAGGTAGGCAATCTTGGAGCGAATGTCGGCAAGCGGCGCGGCAAAGGTGGATGAGCCTGCCGCGAGTGTCTGGTCGATGGCATTGAGCAGGATGTCGGCATCGTCTGCGGTGATGAGACCGCCCGCGGCAAACGTGTGCTCGCGGTCGATCGTCCACGCGCTCTCTTCGGTTTCCTGCGCTCCGGCGGCACGAACCTCCCTGATAACGATGCCGCGCTCGAGCAGCTTGTCGCGATCGCGGCGGAACTTGCGCTTGTCTGAGTCGATATTGCCTGAGCCGTATCCCAGATCGGAATCCAGGACGATTTGCTCGGTCGTCAGCGGTTCGGGAGAACTGTTGAGTACAAAGAAAAGGTTGAGGATGCGCTGAGCCGTTTTATCGAAACCGGGCTCGGGTGCCCCCTTTTTAATTGTCGCGGTCGCGTCGCTTGCCGTCATAGAATCCTCGCATGAGAAGGTCGTTTGATGCCATGATTTTAGTCCGATATGGAGATTAGGCTATATCCTTGTCCGCTCGCGGCGTTAAGATGGCCCGAATTCGGTCGTTTGCGCTCGCTCGGGGTATACTTTCGACTATATACGGTTCTAATGTGCATGCATTGGGCCTATTTGTCGGATTATGGATGTGGAGCGCACATGGCGAACACCCAGAACTATATTAACCACCTGCTGCAGAACACCGGCATTACGCCGGCGTGCAGTGAAGAAGAGCGCCTGGCTGCTGAGGATATCGCTCAGATTTTCCGCAACCACGGCTTTGATCCCGAGGTGCAGGAATTTAATGCTCCCGCGCCCAGCAGGTTGGCGTTTGCTGTTACCGGTATTCTGGCGTTTGCCGGCGCCCTGCTGATGGGCATCGGCGGCGGTATCGGCTTGGTCGGCACCTTGCTGGCCATTGTCGGTGCCGTGCTCTACGTGCTCGAGCGCACGGGACATCCCGTGGTTTCGCGCCTGGGAAAGACCGGTGTGAGCCAAAATGTCATCGCCTATCACAAGGCCTCGGGCCCGCTTGCGTCTCCGCGCAACCGCCCGGTCGTCGTGGTGGCCCACTATGATTCCCCCCGTGCCGAGCTCCTTGCTCGCGAGCCCTACGCTCCGTATCGCGCGCTCATCGCCAAGCTCCTGCCTGTCGCCACGATCGCGCCCGCGGCTGTCGCCATCCTGCGTATCCTGCCGCTCCCCGGCGTGCTCAAGGTGCTGCTGTGGGTTGTCGCGATTTTGGCCTCCCTTGTGGCACTGGCCAATGCCGCCAATATCATCTCCAACCGTTTTGTGCTTCCCTACACGTCTGGCGCGGTGTGCAACAAGTCCTCTGTTGCCGCTATGCTCGGTGTCATGGACAACGTTGCCCCCTATCAGGGCGAAAACGAGTTCCCCGACGACATTCCGTTCGATACCTATTTTGGCGAGCAGAAGCGTCGCGCCGAGGAAATGGCGCGCGCGGCGGCCGAGTATGCCGCGGCCCAGCAGCAAAACGACTACGGCAACACCATTGAATATGAGGAACCTTCCTACGATGAGGACGAGTTTGGCCAGCCGGTAGCGCCTGTCGACGCACCCGAGCAGGACGAGGCTTTTGATGGACAGATCGATGGTTTTGAGGGTGCCTCTGCCGACGAGACACTGATCGGCGTTATCGCCCCCGAGGCTCAAGACCAGACTGTCCAGGCAGAAGTGTCCACCGAGGAAGAGTCCACCGCCGAGCCGGCGGAGGAGCCCGCGGTGGTCGAAGTCGCCGAGCCCAAGCTCTATCGCAATGCCGCCGGCAATATCCGCTTTGGTTCGGATGCCATCCGTGCGCTCGGCATGCTTCCCGAGTCCTGCGCGCTCGATTACGAAGAGGGCGAGGAGCCGACGTTTGAGCCCGAGCCTGCGCCCGTTGTCACTGCGGATGATGAGTCTGCCGCGGTTACCGCTGCCGTTGCCGAGCCCGAGGCGGTGTCTGCGATCGATCCCGCGGCAGGACTGGACATTTTGGCTCCCGCCGCGCCGGCGCAAGACGTTGCGGACGAGTCTGACGACGATTACGTTGAACAGCCGAGGCGCGTGTCTTACGAGAGCGATACTGATTTCTCTGCCGAGATTCCCGCGGCAACGCCCCATGCCGATATTGCATCCGCGTTCTCTTCGATTGGCGCCAGCGCTTCCAGCTTCTTTAAGGGTGCGCTTGCAAAGGGCAGGAAATTTGTCGACGATTTCGAGGAGAAGCGCGCTGCCGCACGCGAGGCTGCCGAGCAGGAGGCTATCGCTCAGCAGCAGGCAGCCGAGGCGGCACGTGAGCGCGCGGCGCAAGAGTTTGAGCAGAACGAGGCTATGCAGTCCGGGCCCGTCGACGCTGCCGAAGCTACGACGTCCTTTGAGTCCCAGCAACCGACGTCAGCGGATGTTGTTGAGGCAACAACGTCTTTCGAGGCTCAGCAGCACGTCGATAGCACCATGTCGTTTGATGCCGCGCAGTTCGATTCCACGATAACGTTTGAAAAGCAAGGCACCGCAATTGCCGAGCCCCTTCCTGTTTCCGATGAGCAGGGCGACACGGCAGACGATGACGAGCCCATTGATGCTGCCGAAATCCAAGATGCCGCCGAGGACGAGTCCGTCGAGGCCAACTCTGACGAAGAGCAATACGCGGCAGCCGATCAAGGTGATTCGACCGAGGTCGAGCAGGAGGAAGTGCCTGCGGTTTCCGAGACTCCCGAGACGGATGAGTCGAGGCCTTACTCCACGCAGATTTTCACCATGCCGACCCCGAGTGGTTCCGGTGCCACGGTTGCCAATGTCGCTCCCACCCAGGACGAAACGGTCGATTCCCTTATGGCCCAGATTTCCTCCCAGGCATCGCCGCGTCCGCAGATGAATGTTCCCGATCCGGCGTCGGCACCGTCGCCTGCGCCCTCTTCGTCTCCGCTGGCTTCGGTCCCCGATCCGTCGCTGCCGTCGATGAAGCAGGCAAACGTTGCGTCTCGCACGTCGCTGTTCGACCTTCCCGATCCCTCTGCCCAGGTCAACGACCCTTTTGCTACTGCTCAGGGTCCCGAACCCACATCGGCACCCGTTGCGCCTCCTATGCCCGTTGCGTCGGGCGCGCAGCCGATCGAGACCATTTCGGCTCCCGCCCCGGCGGCACCCAAGTCTCGTAAGCGCGGTCTGGGTGGCCTGTTCGGCCGTAAAAAGAAAAACGAGCAGGACAGCATGAGTGACTGGCTGGGCGTCGAAGACGATTACGATGCCAAGAAGTCCGGTCGCGGTATCGGTTCGTGGGATAACTTCGAGGACGATAACGATGGCTGGAAGGGCGGCGCTACGTCTTCCGATGGCGCTTCTTCCGAAGATATGCTCTCGGCTGTCGCCTCTATGGGCGATGATGAGCTGCTCGGTCACGATATCTGGTTTGTGGCAACGGGCGCCTCGGATTGTGATGGCGCCGGCATGAAGGCCTTCTTGGCTTCGCATCGCGATAAGCTCCGCGGCGTATTCTTCATCAATCTTGAATCCGTCGGCGCCGGTAGGCTTTCGGTGGTGACGGTCGAGGGCGAACAGCAGCTGCTCAAGGGCGATCGCCGCATCATGAACCTGGTCAGCAAGGTGTGCAAGTCGTTCCATGTCGATTGTGGCGCGCTCGAGATGCCCTATGCCAAGACCGATGCCTATGCCGCGCTCGAGGCGAGCCGCCGAGCCCTCACCATCGCCGGCGTGGACGGCACGCGTCTGGCTTGCGCTCGTACCGAGGACGACCTGCCCCACAATGTCAACCCGACGAACATTGCCACGGTATCCGAGGTCGTGACCGAGGTTATCCGCCGTTCGTAGACGGAGCTCTAAGGAGTCAACGTGTTTTCGTATATTAAGCGCCATTGGCCTGTCTACGTGATTTTGACCTTGATTGCCATTGCGTTAGGATTTGGGGCTGCCTACATCGTGGGTGCGAAGGGCTCGACCCCCGCCTCCGCAATCAGCGAAGAGGTGGAGCAAGAACAGAGTACGGGTGCCGATGGGATTCCTGAGTCCGAGCAGGCAATCGTTGATGGTGGATCTTCGTCTGCAGAGTAGATACGGCGATTTACATGATTGAAAGCGGGCGAGCCAGTCCCCTGGCTCGCCCGCTTTTTCATCGCGCTAGCGCTTCTTTGGGATCGACCTAAGGCGAGCGAACCATAGGGCTGCGGCACCCGAGGTCAGGAGCGCGGTGATGCAAGCGGCGATGGGAACTGATCCTGTTGCCGGTAGGTCCTGCGGTAGGGTACAGCGTTGAATGACGCTGTCCTCGTCATGCGACTCAAGTTTATCGCCGCCACCGTTGCGGCAAAGATCGACGCGCGCGCTGTTGGTGAGTGCGGTTTGGGGCGTATAAGCCGACGTTGCCTGCATGTGTACGACTGCGCCCCGAGCGTCTGTGCCAAGGATTGCTTTGGCATCGTCAAGGTCGTCGTGCTCATCTTTGAGATCATCGCGGGTCCAAGAATCCGCATCGCTTCGAGTCGTAAAGTCGGCGGCTACCGCACCGTATTCAATGCGAATGCCCGTTACGACGGTATTGGACGCAAGGTCGAGTTCTTTCGCCTCGAGTGTGGTGGATTCCGTGGTCGAGACATCCGCCTTCCAGAGGTGCCAGCCGTCGTAATCGACGAGGCGGCAATCCTCACCCAGACTTTCCCTTACTTCGTCGGACTCAAGCCAAGGATTTTCGTGCCCATCGTCAAGTGTCGCGTTTGCCGGCTCATCGACGTCTGTCGAGTCCAACGGCGTCGTGCGATACCACACGTTGCACAGGCCATTGAGGTCGCCGATGGCGACGGGGGTTTCGATTGAGACGAATCTCGCCGTATCGTCCTCGGCACACTCAAGATCATCGGTAATTGTGAACTCATCAACCCAGGTAGTTGAATCGTTTCGAGCGTCGATGGTATAGGAGAAAAGCCCATCCGTATTGGTTTGCATCGCGGCACGGTTTTTACCATCGCCGTTAGCCAACAGGCCCTTTTCGATAGGTTGGACAAGTTCCTGACGCTTGTCGACCTGCCCCTTGATCTCGATGGGCGCATCCTTCATCGCGACGGATTGGACTTCTCCCGTATCCTTTATTTCAAACGTTATCTCCTCGGCAAGGTCATAGGTCCGCGGAGACATCATTTCGCGCAACGAGTAGGTGCCGGGTGCAAGATGTTCGACGCGGTGCGGCTTGTCGGATGAGGTCCAGGAGTCTATTTCGGTTTTATCGGGACCATATAAGGTGAGCTGTGCGCCTTCCACTTCCTGCTCACCGCTTGCATCGACCTTGGAGATATCAACCTTGGTGTAATCGTCGGATACGTTAAGCCGTGCTTCTACAACGGGTGTTTTCTGGTCGGCATAAGTAAGGTCGACAATATGGGTTGTCTGATCGAGCAAGAAGCCTGCCGGCGCTTGAGTCTCGACAACCTCGTAGCGTGCGGTGCCAGATCCCAGTGGGAGGTTGTCCGCGCGTGCTTCTCCAGTTTCATCCGTCGTGACGGTCGCGACGGTCTCACCGTCGAGCGCGGCAATGCTACCGTCGGGGCGCACGATATCACCCGAGGCACGGATCTCAAAGACGGCGCCCGCGAGGCTGCTGCCGTCTATGGCATCGGTTTTAACGATCCTGATGTTTCCGGTCGCGGCGTGGTCATAATACGAGGCGATTGCAACGGGCGTTAGGTTCATGTCGGCGGGTATGTTTGCCTCGATCTCTTCGCCGACAAGATAGGGCTCTTTGGCCGAGGTTTCGCGTACATAATAGGTGCCCGGCATGAGCGATTCGGGCAGTGTGACGGTGCCGGTCGCGTCAGTCGTAAAGGTGTCCATTACGTTATGTGCTGGATACCAGCAAGTTTGTGAGACAGGTTCGTGATTGCTGTCGAGGAGTTGGAAGGTGAATCCGGCTAGGGGAACAGAAGCGCCTGTTTGGGCATCGCGTTTTACAATCTGGAGATGCGTCGACAGAGCGTGGTTGTCCACAATATATTGAAGCTCGGCCCCGTCGGAAATCTGATTGGCCCCGACGGTCCATTCCCCTGCACGTTTAAAACCCTCGGGGACGGTTTCCGGAACCTCGCGAATCGTGTAGCCGGCACGGTCGTATGGGACAGCTCCGTGGACACCGGCGGGTCGCTTGCCTGTGCCGAACCATGCTTCGGGCTGATCTTTGGTGGAGGCAAAGCCATAGATGTTTGTGGTCAGTGTGCCAACAACCTGCTGAGAGCTGTTGCTGACAACCTCAAAGACAACACCACCCGCCGGCTGCTCCAGGCCGGATTGGTCGCTATTGCCGTAATCCTTGAATTTGGAAATCTCAAGGTCAAACGCAATGGGGATATCGGAAATGCGGGATTCGATCTCGACCACGCCTGAATCGCCGAGCTGGTCGGCTCCAACGGTGTAGGACCAACTGTCACCGGAGGGCAAATAGCCCTCGGGCGCCTTCGATTCATAGATGGTAAAGGTTCCCAGGGGGACATCGGTGAGGGTAGCTCGACCGCTTTCATCGGTCCTGAGAGTTTGTGTCCATCCAGGGGTTGATTGCGATACGCACACGAATTCTGCTCCTGCGAGCGAAGCCCCAACTTGGGGGCCTGCATTCGTTGCGGCGTCGAGCTTTACAATGCACAAGGTAATGGTGCCGGGTTGTTCATCAATGGTGACGTATCCGCCGTTATTCGTCGTGGTAAAGGCAATGCGATCGTGCAGGGGGATATAACCAGCTGGCGCTGTTGTCTCAACTAGGTAGTATGCCGTGTTGGGTAGGAGTGTTGCCTGCGCTCGACCGTTGCTGTCCATCTGGACGGTGCCGACACGCGCGCCGCTGGCGCTCTCAAAAACATCGAATGTTGCCCCGTCAAATTGATAAGTATTGTTTCCGCTGGTAATGGCAGCGTTTGCAGACTGTTTTTGGAAGGAAACAGAGACCGCCGGCAGTACATAGAGCATGTCTTGACGTTTGCTGCCGCCCGATACGGTTCCTATATAGCGCCGCGCGCGGTGCGGAGCGGCTTTGATGCTTCCTGATTTTGCGCTGTCGTGGAGCCACCGCGCTGCCGCCACGACTTCATTGTCGGCGGTAAAGTGCCCACTCTTGGTTTTGCCCTGAGCGGTCGTGTAGGAGTAGGTGCCGTCGACATGGGTAGTGCCGTTGAACATCCATACGGCAAGCTGGGTGGCGGCGCGGGCGCGATCGGGTGAAAGATGGTAACCGCCAAACGACGTGGCGGTAGGATATCCGTGACAAACGATTGCCGCGAACTCGTCGTCGAGCCACACCCAGCCTTGATCAAAGTTGAGCCATGGGCCGCCCGGTTTGGTGGGGCCGGGGCGCTCCTGGTTCATGCAGTAGGCAATCGAGGTGTCTTGAGCTTCATACTTGCCGATGAAGAAGGGTCCACAATCATCGCTAATAGTGCGGAAGCCGAGCTGGTCGTAGCCATCGACGGCAAATGCGGCTCCCGGTGCCAGGCAGCCGAAAAGCAGGAAGAGGAGCAGGAGCAGCGGACCTGTTGCGATTGCGCTGTGGACAGAGTGCGTGGGTGCGTTGGACATGGCTGCTCCTTATCCCTCGTGCGTCGCACGGGGAGGCTGCGACGCGTAGGATGAGGCTACCCCCGAGGTTCATGCGGGTAAGTACCGGAGCCTGACCAAAAGCTTGCCCAATTCCTGACAAATTGAGCTCAAATACAACAATCAAGCAAAAGCGCAGGTAGAAGATAAGGGGAACAGGAAGTCAAAGGTCCTCGTCTCCACAATTGACGCGATTTTCAAACGAATCTCCACAGCTAAAACAAGCATTGCCACCCTTGTATCGAACAAGACAACCGCGTTATACTATCCCCCACATATGCGGGCATCGCCAAGTGGTAAGGCATCAGCTTCCCAAGCTGACACTCGCGGGTTCGAGTCCCGTTGCCCGCTCCAGTTAAGAGCACAAGCACGGCACCATCACGGTGCCGTGCTTTTTTCAATAAAGTGCCGGGACTCGAACCCGACAGGGTGCGAGCGTTAAGCAAACGCGAAGCGTTTGTAGCGAGCAGGCGAAGGCGCCGACAGGCGCCTGAAGCCGGTGCGTATTTGCGAAGCAAATACGCGGACGTCCCGTTGCCCGCTCCACCGAGCGCGGAAGACCTCGGGACGGCCAATTCAACAAAGTTTTCCCCATCGTCTCCGTGAATCCGAGGAGATCGCCGCAGCCGGTGCGCGTCCGCGACGCGGGCGCGCGGACGTCCTCATGGTCGCTCCAATTCCAAAGGTTGATTTCCGATCTCAGCCGAACACATTGAGCGGATAGGACGTTCCCGCAGCTAGCCGAACGCCCCCGAGGCCCCTCGCGGGCCCCGGGGGCGGCATTTTCCCAGTTGAAGGAACGGTGGAGATGTGTTTCGATGGGTCCGGTGGCCATGCTCCGCCCTCCGTCCGGCACCTCTTCCCAGACTCAGCCGGACGGTCGGTCCGCCTATTCCTTTTTTCCCTTCAGGCTAGGACAGCGGGGCATCGCCCCTCTCTGCGCGCGCCCGCCCTATCAGCCCCGGC
>NZ_JADMRH010000021.1:0-43395 GCF_015560135.1 Collinsella aerofaciens | reverse complement strand
CCATCGCGCCGAGAGTACTGCGGGGTCAGCCCGTGGGAGGCCAGGGCGCCGCTGACCGGTGGACGGCACCGAGCCGTCGGATGACATGGAGAAGGGGGAGGCCTCGCGGCCCCCCCCTTTTTTGCGTTTACGGGGCGTAAATGACTCAATTACACGAGACGATCTTATCGTTTTTGGTATTGAGCCCTTATTTAAAGAAGATAAATCGAATAACAAGGGCAACTGCTATGGCCACAATGATCAAAAGCAGGATTGTCAGTCGATGCTGCTTGCGTCGTTTACTTGATGAAACGAAGATTGATTTTCCCTGTTTTGGCGTTTCGAGATAGCGAGCCGAATGCGTCAAGGTTTGCTTGGGTCGTGGACCTCTTTGTTGATGAGCGGCGGATGCTTTCAGTGGCTCCTCACTAGCTGTGCTGTTTTTAGATAATGGTGCGTCTTTCAGATATACAGGGTCTCCCGAGGCGACGCCCATATGTTTACGTCCCGTTTGGGCATCCTCGAGCGTTTGATATCGATTTCTCGTCACATATTCGGGCTCCGGATCATTAATGGGCTCTTGCGAGATGTGGGGGCGATGGAACCGTGGCGGCTGCGTAGAAGTATCTTCGCCCTGCGTCGGCATAAACATATTGTTCTGGTTTTGGTCGTCCATGATGCCCTTTAGCTCGTTACCAACAACGTGTACGCGCTCATTGTAAGCCCCCTGTTATTTGTAGCTGCGAACATACTTGTTATTTAAGCTCTGGTTCAAAGAACCTTAACCCTATTTAAACCTGAGTCATACACACTTAGATATGCTTATAGTACTAGACTCAAAAAACTTTATAGTCGATGTATATATAAGCACTGTGTGGGCATATATAAGAGCGTCAAAAGAAGTCCCAGTCACCTAGAAGATGGCTCGGCAGTCCTAAAAGGAGTGGTAAACATGGCAAGCATGGTTCCTTATCGTTCGGTTTTTGGCGTTCGTCCCTCTGCAAGCTCGCTGTTCGATCTGTTTGATGATATGAGCGACCTAGCGAACAGCTCGATTGCCTCTAAGGCGTTCCCCGTTGACGTTGAGGATAAGGGCGATGGCTATGAGGTCAAGGCTTATCTGACCGGCGTCGCCAAGGACGATATCGATGTCGAGCTTAACGAGGGCCGTCTGTCCATTAGCGTGAATGTCGAGGAAGACGAGGAGAACGAGGGCAAGAACTTCCTGCAGAAGGAGTTCAGCTCGTACAGCGCGACGCGTGGCGTGTATCTTAAGGACGCTTCGAGCGAGGGCCTCTCGGCTAAGTACGCTGACGGCATCCTGACCGTTACGGTTCCCAAGATCGTCGAGAAGAAGAACGTTACGAAGATCTCCATCGAATAACTTCGTTGGTGTTCTTCGCTATTAAAAGACAACAAAAGGGGCTGGGAAGCGATTCCCGGCCCCTTTTGCTGTTTAGGACAGTCTATTGAATGGTTGCTGGCCGATACTGGCTTGCGGGGCGTATCGAGAGTTTTCGCGATCCTTGGAGAAGGGTGGCGGAGCTGCCGAGCTCGTCATCCAGGGTTGCGGCTAGAGCTTTGGCATAGCTTTTGACGGTAAGGCTCGGACGATTGTTGTCTTGGCTGATATGCATGGCAATGAGCTGTTCGGTGCGATCGGTAACAAGTTCGCGCGCGGCTTCGGCGGCTTGGCCGTTGGAGAGGTGTCCCCTTGCAGACAGGATGCGCTCTTGAAGAAAGCGGGGATATTCTCCCTCGCGCAGCATGGTCACATCGTGGTTGCTTTCGAGCGCGAGGACTCGACAATCTTTGAGGGTGTTCATGGCTTGGCTCGATAGCTCTCCGGTGTCGGTAGCAAAGCCGATGGAATCATCGAGGGTGTCGAATCGAAAGCCGATTGGATTTATGACATCGTGTGATGTTGAGTAGGTTTGCACGTGGATGCCGGCAATGGATAGGGTTTCACCGGGGTCGAATTCCTCGACAGGCAGATGCGAAAGATTTTCTTTGCTCGAAAGTGTGCCCCTGCTGGCAAAGAGGGGACCGTGCCAGTGCTTGCACCAGACATCGAGACCCTTGATGTGATCGCTATGCTCATGAGTAATGAGAAGAGCCGAGACGTTGTCTGCCGAGAGTCCCAGTTCTGCCATGCGCTTTAATGTCTCGCGGCGAGAAAGACCGTCGTCAATCATGATGAGCCCCCGGGGGCCTTCGATGAGCGCGCAGTTGCCTTTTGAGCCGCTGCCAAGGATATGAAGGTGCAGACGAGACATAAGATTCCAAAGGATACAATGGGTGCGGACGAATAGAGGAGGAAGCAAATGCCTACGGTATCTCAGCATTACGGACACCATGCCGTGCCCGGGGCAGTCGATGAGACCCGAACGAGGCAGCAGGCTGCTCCTGTTGTGCTCATGGTATCAGGCGGCGCGGACTCGACGGCACTGCTTCTTATGGCGTGCACATCAAAGCTGGATATCCAAGACGGGCGCGGTGTTGCCCCCATTGCTCGCGAGCGCCTGCATGTGCTGCATGTAAACCATCATCTGCGCGGCAAGGCGTCCGATGGCGACGAGGCCTTTGTGCGTGAGCTCTGCGCGAAATATGGTTTACCGCTGTGCGTGGAGCACGCTTATTTTGATGGGGAGTCGGGCAATATTGAGGCCGCGGCCCGCGAAGTGCGCTATGCCGCGGCGCGGAGGTATGTTCGCGAGCTCTGCGCCCAGACGGGGGCACCGCGAACGGCGGCTCGTATCTGCACCGCGCACACGTCTTCGGATCGCGCGGAAACGTTTTTGATGAACGCGATTAAGGGTTCGGGGCCCGCTGGCCTATCGAGCATTCCTCGCCGGAGGAATATCGTGGTACGTCCCTTGCTCGACCTAACTCATGGCGAGCTCGTGGGCTATCTACAGGTACATGGTCAGCCGTGGCGTGAAGACGAGAGCAATGAGGATATCTCGTATCTGCGAAACTACGTGCGCCATCGAGTAATGCCAGTGGTGGCGCAGCGCAACGCGAGCATCTGCAAGACGATTGGCGCCGCCTGCGAGATCTTAGGCGATGAGGACGCGTTTTTGTCTCAGCTTTCGGCACAGGCGTTTCGAAGCTGTTTGCGCAAAGAGGCAGCGGGTGCGCTGGTGCTCGATGCCAGGCGCCTGGCTGCGGCCGAGGTGGTAATCGCGCGGCGCATCGTGCGACTGGCGATTAAGCGCATCGATCCGGACGCTCGTCCCGAGATGCGACATGTGGAGCGAGTCCTTTCCTGCGTTGCCGAGGGCACCGGCTCGGTCACGCTTCCGGCGGGGATTGACGCACGCATTGAGTTTGGCATGCTGGCGTTTAAGGCGCCGGCGGCTCGCGAGGGCCTGGTCGCGGACTGGGTTACCGTACCCGGTCGTTTGCCGTTGGGCGGGGGACGTATGCTGGTCACAGAACCGATGGCTGTTGAGCCGGGATGCGATATCGTGCGCCGCGCCCGTGAGCTTGCGGCTACCGGGGAAGTGACAGCTTTGGTAGACGCGGCTGCCCTGGGTTTTGCCGACAGCGATAGTGAGCGGATCCTGTCGGGCTCGCGTGGCGAGATCCCTGCCGAGGCGCGATTGGCGCGCCTGTGGGTGGACGGTCCCGCGCCGGGAGACGTGATGTGCCCGTTAGGGATGAGTGGCCGAAGCAAGAAAGTATCCGATTTGCTAGGTGAGGCTCGCATTCCCGTTTCCGAGCGCGCCGGCGTGCCCATGGTGAGGACGGCGCCGGGGGGTGCCGTGGTGTGGGTCGCCGGAGTTCGCGCGGACGAGCGTTTTAAGTGCACGGCCGCAACGCGCGTGGCATATCTGCTCCGCGTGGTCGATGCGGAATAGCGTCCCACGCCTGCTATTCTGTGCGACGTTGACGGTATTCCCGCGCTGATGGCGCACGGGCTGGTAAATTTACCCCGTGCGCTGCTAGAATGTGTAGTTCGCGTCCATACGGCGGTGTGTGGGCGATAAGCACAAGAAAGGGTTGTCATGACTTCTCAACATCCGGATATCGAGAAGGTTCTGTTCACGCAGGAGGATATCGACGGTATCGTCTCTCGCCTGGGCGAGGAGATTACGCGCGACTACGCGGGTAAGGATCTGGTGCTGATTGCGGTCCTGCGCGGCGCCGTGGTCTTTATGGGCGACCTGATGCGTAAGATCGAGCTGCCGACCAACATCGATTTCATGGCTGTTTCGAGCTATGGCGACGGTGTGAAGTCCTCGGGTATCGTGCGTATCATTAAGGACCTGGATATCGACATCCGCGGTCGCGACGTGCTGATCGTCGAGGACATTCTGGACTCGGGCCTGACGCTCAAGTATCTGATGAAGAACCTCGAGAGCCGCAAGCCCGCTTCTCTGGAGGTCGCCGCCTTCCTGTGGAAGGACGTTGAGGACCGCGTCTCGGCCATCACGCCCAAGTATGTTGGAACCCATTGCCCCGATGCCTTTGTGGTGGGCTACGGCCTCGACTATGCCGAGCGCTATCGCAACCTTCCGTATCTGGGCATTCTGAAACCGGAGGTTTATTCGTAAGATGCCCGACGACCGTAACGACAACAATTCCCAGACTCCCCGGGACCCAAAGATCCCGGGGATGCCCGGAGGCAAGAAGCCCACGCGTACGGGCTGGCTGTATTTTCTTTTGGCTTGCGCGCTTCTGGGCTATGCCTTCTTTAATATGGGTTCCGGCTTTACCAGCTCCAGCAATACCGTTAAGCTCGCGACGAGCGAGATGGTCAGCGCCATCAAGCAGGATCGCGTCGAAGATCTGACCTATACGGTTCAAGACGGAAGCGTGACGGGTCATTACTGGAAGACAAAAAAGGACAAGGGCGATACGAGCGAGCTCAAGAGCTTCTCTTCGACCTATGTCGGCTCCGATTCGCTTGCCGAGCTCATGGCGGAGCACCCCGATACCAAGTACATCGTCAACACCAACGATCCCGATTTTTGGGGCGACTTGGCGATGAGTGTGCTTCCGACGATCGCCCTTATCGCCATCATGTTCTACTTTATGCGCCAGATGATGGGCGCCAACAACAGGAACATGCAGTTTGGCAAGACCAACGCCAAGACCAACGAGGCCACACGCCCCAAGGTCAAGTTTGAAGACGTTGCCGGAGTGGACGAGGCAGTCGAGGAGCTCGAGGAGATCCGTGACTTTTTGAGCGATCCGGATCGCTATCGCAAGCTGGGCGCCAAGATCCCACGTGGCGTGTTGCTGGTTGGCCCTCCGGGCACCGGTAAAACGCTGCTGGCCAAGGCCGTTGCCGGCGAGGCGGGCGTGCCGTTCTTTAGCATCTCGGGTTCCGACTTTGTCGAGATGTTCGTAGGTGTCGGCGCCAGCCGTGTGCGTGACCTCTTTAAGGAGGCCAAGTCCCAGGCCCCGTCGATCATCTTCATCGATGAGATCGATGCCGTGGGACGTCAGCGCGGAGCTGGCTTGGGCGGCGGTCACGACGAGCGCGAGCAGACGCTCAACCAGCTGCTGGTCGAGATGGACGGCTTTGAGGAAAGCGAGTCGGTCATCCTGATCGCTGCGACCAACCGTCCTGACATCCTGGATCCGGCATTGCTGCGTCCCGGCCGTTTTGACCGTCAGGTTACGGTCGACCGTCCGGATGTGAAGGGCCGCGAGCAGATCTTGCGCGTGCATGCCGAGAACAAGCCGATGGACGAGGACGTTAAGTTTGAGAAGCTCGCCCAGATGACCGTTGGCTTTACTGGTGCCGATTTGGCGAACCTGCTCAACGAGTCTGCGCTGCTGGCCGCCCGCCGTCATCGTTCCGTGATCTCGATGGACGAGGTCGAGGAATCGATGGAGCGCGTGATTGCCGGACCGCAGCGCAGGGGTCGCGTGATGACCGAGGCCGAGCGCACCACGATTGCCTACCACGAGAGCGGTCACGCCCTGGTGGGCCACATCCTGGAGCACTCCGATCCGGTCCACAAGATCTCGATCGTCAGCCGCGGTCAGGCTCTGGGCTACACGCTGCAGCTTCCGCAGGAGGACCACTTCCTCAAGACCAAGAACGAGATGCTCGACGAGCTCGCCGTGTTCTTGGGCGGTCGCGTTGCCGAGGAGCTCATGTGCGATGACATTACGTCGGGCGCGAGCAACGATCTGGAGCGCGCAACCAAGATGGCGCGCGAGATGGTCATGCGCTTGGGCATGAGCGAGGAGCTGGGCACGCAAGTGTTTGGCGAGGCGCAACATCAGGTGTTCCTTGGTCGCGATTACGCCGATCACCAGGATTACTCCGAGGAGACGGCGCGCCGCATCGATATCGAGGTTCAGCGCATTATGCGTGAGGCCCATCGTCGTGCGGTCGAGATCCTGGACGCCCGTCGCGATCAGCTCGATCTGATGGCGAAGGTGCTGCTTGAGCGCGAGACCGTCGAAGGCGACGCCGTGAACGCCCTGCTCGACAACGAGTGGGAGGCCTACCTTGAGCGCGAGGACGATATCCTGGCGGCCAAGGAGGAGCGCAATGCCAAGGCGGCCGGCATGCCGACCAAGAAGCGCGCGCCTCGTATGAGCGAGGAGGAGCTGGCGGCTGATGCCGCGGCCTTTGCGCAGGCGGCCATGCAGGAGGATGCCGAAGCCGCATCCGATGATGCTGACGATGACCATGCCGTCGATGCCGGTGCCGACGCCGACAAATAGTCTTTGTAGCGAAAGCCTCCGCGGGGAAACCTGCGGAGGCTTTTTCTTTTGAGCGATATGGGGCCGTCTGTTGATTGGGGACAGACTTAAATGAGCGTTTTCACGCATTTAAGTCTGTCCCCAATCAACATTGCTGCGGCACTTTGCTCGGCTAAAGCGTACAATAGCGCCTATGCGAAAGGGGAACAGATGATCAACGAAACTATGTATGCTCGCGGTGCGGAAAGCTCCATCATCCGTGAGATTTTTAGCTATGGCCTTGAGCGCAAGGCGCAGATCGGTGCGGAAAACGTATTCGATTTTTCGCTGGGCAATCCGAGCGTTCCGGCGCCGGCTGCCGTGGCTGAGTCGATTAAGAAGGCCCTGGAGCTGCCGAGTGATCAGTTGCACGGCTACACCCCCGCTCCGGGCCTGCCGCAATGTCGAGCAGCCGTCGCCGAATCGCTCAACCGCCGCTTTGGAACGAACTATGAGGGTAAGGACGTCTTTATGACGGTGGGTGCCGCGGCTTCGCTCACCTGTACGCTCAACGCCGTTACGAACCCGGGCGACGAGGTTATTGTTATCGCCCCGTACTTTCCGGAGTATCGCGTTTGGATTGAGAAGGCCGGCTGCACGTGTGTTGAGGCGCTCGCCGATGAAGATACGTTCCAGCTGAGCGTGGACAACGTGCTCAAGGCGATCACCGATAAGACGGCTGCCGTCATTATCGACTCGCCCAACAATCCGACCGGTGCCGTATATACATGCGACACGCTGACGCGACTGGCCAATGTTCTGCGCGAGGCCAACGCTCAGCGCGATTCCGAGAATCCGATTATGCTCATCTCGGATGAGCCGTACCGCGAGATTGTCTATGGTGCCGAGGTGCCTTGGGTGCCCTCGATCTACGAGCACAGCATCGTGTGCTACTCGTATTCCAAGTCGCTGTCGCTGCCTGGTGAGCGCGTGGGTTGGATCTTGGTTCCCAATACGAACCCTCAGGCAGCTCGTCTAATGCCCGCCGTTGCCGGTGCCGCCCGTACGCTGGGCTTCGTGTGCGCGCCGGCGCTCTTCCAGCGCGTAATTATCGACTGCATCGATGAGCCGAGTGACGTTGAGGCCTATGCGCGCAACCGCACCGCGCTTACCGATGCACTAGCGGAGTACGGCTACACGTATGTTGAGCCGGATGGTGCATTCTACCTGTGGGTGAAGGCGCTGGAGCCCGATGCGAACGCTTTCTGCGAGCGCGCGAAGAAGTATGAGCTGCTCGCGGTGCCCTCGGATAGTTTTGGCATGCCGGGCTGGTTCCGCTTGGGCTACTGTGTGAGCTACGAGACTATCGTTAACTCACTGCCCGCCTGGAAGCAGCTGGCCGACGAGTATCGTCAAAAGTAAAGCGCTCTGCTTACAATGTTTTACGTGAAACGGGGTTTGGTTTTAAGCCAGACCCCGTTGTCTATGCCGTTGTGTGATTGGGATGAAGCAGTTTTACGACTGCCGAAAGCTATGCGTACAATGAATATACGCGACGGCCATACCGGATAAGGAGACCCGATGCCCTACCTTCTTTCTTGTGATATTCATACTCATACGCTGTTCTCCGCACATGCGTACTCAACCATTGAGGAGAATGTGTACTGGGCGGCGGAACGTGGCCTGCAGGTGCTCGGATCCGCCGACCATCTGAGCTCTATGGTTACGGCTTGCCCCAACGACCTGCGCAGTTTCCAGTTCTTTATTAACCAGGATATCTGGCCGCGCATTTGGAGCGGCGTGCTGGTGCTTCGCGGCACCGAGGTCGATATCGTTTCGCTGGACGGAAGCTTGTTTGGCGAGGACATTCCCGTGTCGCTCGATATTGCCGGCGATTCGTACAGTCACCAGCATTCGCTGTTCGATTTGGTGACGCGTAATTTGGATTATTTGGTGGCAAGCGTGCATAATCCGCAGTTTGCCGAGGGCGCGACGCTGGCTCAAACGACTCAGATGTACATCAATGCCCTGGAGCATCCCAAGGTGTTCATGCTTGGGCATACGGGTCGTTCGGGCGTGCCGTTCGATATCGATGAGGTGCTACTGGCGGCCAAGGCCAAGCACAAGATTATCGAGATTAACAACCATAGTCTTGAGCATGGTGCCGACACTGAGCATTGGGCCGTATGCCGCAAGATCGCCGAGCGCTGCGCCGAGCTGGGCGTGGGAATTGGTGTGTCGACCGATGCCCACATTGGTATGGCCATTGGCAAGCTCGAGCACGCCCGCAAGTTGCTCGACGAGATTCACTTCCCGCTGGACCTGATCGTGACGCGCGACCGCGAGACGCTGCTGCGCGAGATGGCGGCAGCCGGCGTATGCGACCTGCGCAAGGGGATGTAACGAGACTCATATGTCCAACGAAAGGGGGCGGTCCAGACGGGCCGCCCCCTTTCCTGTCCCAAAAATCTACCGGGGTGGATTAGCGGCGCTCGAGGACCGCGACGGTCTCGGTGTGGTCGGTATGAGGGAACATGTCGACCGGCGTGATCTTGAGCAGGCGATAGCCACCGTCGAGGAGCTGGTGCAGGTCGCGCTCTTGGGTGGCGGGATTGCAGCTGATATAGGTGATGCGGCGCGGCTTAAGTGCGCAGGCGGCCTCAAGAAACTCGGGCGTTGAGCCGGCGCGCGGCGGGTCGATGGAGAGGACGTCGACGCGCTCGTTGTTATCGGCAGCATCTAGGATGTAGTCGGTGGCGTCGTCGGCCATAAACCAAGCGCTGCGGGTGAGGCCGTTGAGCTCGGCATTGCGACGTGCGTCGGCAATGCCCGCCGGGTTGCGCTCCACGCCGAGCAGCATAATGCCGACACCTCTGTCCTGGGCATCCTTCGCGGCGCACAGACCGATGGTGCCGCTGCCGCAGTAAGCGTCCATAAGAATGTCACCCTGCTGCAGGTCCATGCCGTCAATCGCGAGCTGATAGAGTAGCTCGGTCTGCTGCGGATTGGTCTGATAGAACGCGGTAGGGGAGATATCGAATTCGCAACCGAGCAGCTGGTCGCGCATGCACTCGGCGCCATAGACGATACGAGTCTCCTCACCCAAGATGGCGTTACCGGGACGGCCATTGATATTTTGGGCAACGGTGACGATATGCGGATCGAGCGCCGCGACGGCCTCAAAGAACTCCTGCGCATGCGGTAAGTCACGCTGGGCGGTCACGAGCGTAACCATGACCTGGTCGGTACGCCAACCGCAGCGGACGACGGCATAGCGAAGCAAACCAAGATGCTTGTCCTCATTAAAGGCGGGAATATGCAGACGCTCAGCTTCGCGTGCGATGCCGTTGAGAATCTGACGGGCACCCGGCGCCTCGACAGGACACTCGGGTACGGCAACGATCTTGTGCGTGCCGCGCTCAAAGAAACCGCAACGGACAGCGCCCTCCTTACCGGGAGCAAAGGGAGTGGCAGCCTTATGGCGAAAGCCACGCGGCGCAGGATATTTACCCGGGTCGCCCAGGGTGACGCCCATACCGCGAATAGGATCAACGGCGATACCCTCACGCTCACAAAGCGAAGCAAAAAGCTCCTCCATAGCAGCTTGCTTGGCTGCCAACTGCTTTTTATAAGGACGATTGAGCGCCGTGCACCCACCGCAAGATTTCATGATCGAACAGGGAGACTTGGGGTCCACAGCCTTACGTGCAGACGAAACCGGATCTTTATGCGGGCGCTTGGTGCGAGTCTGAGGTGACTTGTCCTCACCCCGACGAGAGCCGGGACGCTTGGCCTTAGCTCTGCTCTTGGTCGATTTGCTTTTTGCAGTTTTGGAAGACTTGGATTTCGTAGAAGATTTCTCCTCCTTCGACCCCTCAGCCGCCTCCACCAAAGCACGACGAGCCCTACGCTCCGCACGAGATTCTGCCATGAATTAACCCCACTAATTTATAAATTTAAAGCCACAAGCATTGTACCGTGCCAAGCCAACAGACGATATGCAAGCGGTTTATTGGTATCAGTGATAGGTACAACGATGATTGCCCGCTGGGCTCCGGGGCGGGGGTTAAGTTTATCGCGAGTTCCGCACGAACAGGAGGCCACTTAATGTGGCCTCCGTCGTGAGCAGGACTGTAGAGCAGGAAACTTAACCCCCGCCCCGGAGCCCAGCGGGCAAACCCTCCCTTGTACTCCATCTCACTAAAGTGTATGATTCTGAACGTTACATGATTCACTTTACCTAACTAAAGTGCTACCAAGGGGGATACCATGAATGCCGATATGTCTCGTCGTCAGTTTGTTGGTCTAGCCGGCTCACTCGCTACGGTTCTAGGCCTTGGCCTGGTTGGCTGTGGCGGTGCCGATAAGGGCACTGCTGCCGGTTCTGCCGCAGCCAAGGACATGAAGGGTGCTGCGGAGTCCAAGAAGCTCGTGGTGGGCTTTGACAAGTCCTATCCTCCGTACGGCTTTGTAGGCGACGATGGCGAGTACACCGGCTTTGACCTCGACCTTGCCAAGGCCGTTGCCGACAAGCAGGGCTGGGATGTTGAGTATGAGGCCATCGACTGGGACGCCAAGGACACGCTGCTCAACTCGGGTGCCATCAACTGCATCTGGAACGGCTTTACCATGGAGGGCCGCGAGGACGACTACACGTTCTCCGAGCCTTATATGCTCAACGAGCAGGTGCTCGTGGTCAAGAAGGACGCGGGTATCAAGAGCTGGGACGATCTTGCCGGCAAGACCGTGATTACGCAGACTGATTCCGCCGCACAGGATGTGCTCGAGGGCGACCAGAAGGATCTGGCCGCGACGTTTGCCACGCTCGATACCATCGGTGAGTACAACACGGCGTTTATGCAGCTCGAGAGTGGTGCAGTCGATGCCGTTGCCTGTGACCTCTCGATCGCCCAGTATCAGCTTGCTGCTAAGCCCGATGCCTATACGCAGCTCGACAAGCCGCTGTCCAGCGAGCACTACGCCGTCGGCTTTAAGAAGGGCGACACCAAGTCCGCCGATGCCGTGACTGAGTCGCTCAAGGCGCTCTACGAGGACGGCACGGTTAAGGACCTGTGCGACAAGTATTCAAGCTATGGTCTATCTTTCGATAATTGGGTTTTGAAATAGCCACAGCACCCAACCTTGCGGCTCCAACCCTCCTCGCGTACCAAAGTACGCTTCGTCGGGCTTGTCGCTCGCAATCTTGGGCACTGTGCCTATTTCAATTAACGCCCGCTGTTCTGTTGCTGTGAAAGAGAGGGTAGGTTGTCTATCCAAGTCATGATGCAGATGCTTGGCCAGGGATTCTTGGTCAGTTTGCAGTTGTTTGTGCTGACACTGCTGGGGTCGATTCCGCTGGGAATCCCCGTGGCGTTTATGCGCATGAGCAAAATCGCGCCGCTTCGCTGGATTGCGCGCATCTACATTTCGGTCATGCGCGGTACGCCGCTCATGCTGCAAATGTTTGCCATCTACTTTGCCCCGTACTACGTGTTTGGCATTTCGCTCACGCCCGATTCCAAGTGGACGGCGTGCGTCGTGGCGTTCATCATCAACTACGCCGGCTACTTTGCCGAGATCTATCGATCGGGCCTGCAGTCGATTCCGCGCGGTCAATATGAGGCTGCCGAGGTGCTGGGCTACTCTCGTCTGCAGACGTTTTTGTACATTGTGATGCCACAGGTCGCCAAGCGCATTTTGCCGGCGATGGGCAACGAGATCATCACACTGGTCAAGGACACGTCGCTGGCGTTCGCCATCGGCGTGGGCGAGATGTTCTCGACGGCCAAGGCGCTGGTCGCCTCGCAGGTGAGCATGGTGCCGTTTGCAATCGCGGCGCTGATTTACTGGGTCTTTAACTTTGTAGTCGAGATGCTGCTGGGCGCTGCCGAAAAGAAGCTGGACTATTACCATGACTAACTCAGTGATGAAAATCGAAAGCGCACGCAAGGCGTTTGGCGGCAATGAGGTGCTCAAGGATATCTCGCTCGAGGTCAAGCGTGGCGAGGTTGTGGCGATTATCGGGCCTTCGGGCGGCGGTAAGTCCACGCTGCTGCGCTGTGCCACGCTGCTCGAGACGCTCGACGGTGGTTCGCTCTCGTTTGGTGACCTTGCCGTCGCGACGGATGCGGGTTCGGGCGCGGTGTACGTAAAGGACGATGTTCCTAAACAGGCGCGCTCGCGGTTTGGTCTGGTGTTTCAGAACTACAATCTGTTCCCGCACTATACCGTGATGAAAAACATCACCGATGCGCCGATTCGCGTGCTTAAGCGCCCGCGCGAGCAGGCGGAGGCCCGCGCCCACGAGCTGATTGCGCAAATGGGGCTGACGGGCAACGAGAACAAGGTGCCGTGTGAGCTTTCGGGCGGTCAGCAGCAGCGCGTGAGTATTGCCCGCGCCCTGGCGCTCGACCCGGAAATATTGTTCTTTGATGAGCCGACCTCGGCGCTTGATCCAGAGCTGACGGCCGAGGTTCTGCGCGTCATCAAGGATCTGGCCGCGCAGAATATGACGATGGTGATCGTGACCCACGCGATGCAGTTTGCCCGCGACGTTGCCGACCGCGTGGTCTTTATGGACGGCGGGCGCATTGTCGAGGAGGGTCCGGCCGAGCAGGTTATCGATCATCCGCGCGAACAGCGTACACGCGAGTTCTTGAGCCGTATCGAGGGATAGGCTCAGCTATTTACTCAACTGCTTATTGAGGTGATGCCGCCGCAGGTCTTACGGCCTGGGGCGGCATTTTATTTGCATCCGCGGGGTTCAATAATCGCCTTGCAAGCTCGCCCCCTCCTCTCGCCGCCCGTATCCATACGCGTGCCGAAAGGTCTGCATGGACAGGCGACTGCAAGGGTAGGGTGGAGGCATAGGACATTTGGAGGGTGAGTCGGCTCGGCTGCCGACCATGCTGCTCCCGGGACGGCATCGACCGCGAACTCTCCCCGTTGGCGTCGCGCATCGCGCGCGACCCTGCAAGGAGGTCATCATGGGTGCTCCCAAGACCGGCAACGTAAGGAACGTGGTGCTCGTAGGCCAAGGCGGGGTGGGCAAGACTTCACTCGCCGAGGCCATGCTCCACCTTTCCGGTAAGACCGCCCGCCTGGGCGGCCACGACGGCACCAAGCCCACGCTCGACTATGACCCCGAAGAGGTCAAGCGTGCGTTTTCCATCTCGACGACCATCGCGCCGATCGATTGGAAGGGCGCCCGCATCAACGTGCTCGATGCCCCGTGCTACCCCGATTTCATCGGCGACGCCTTTGCCGCGATGAGCGTCTGCGAGACGGCGCTGTTCGTGGTCGACGCCGAGGCCGGCCCGCAGCCCACGACGGTTAAGCTTTGGTACGCCGCCGAGGACCTGCGCCTGGCGCGTGCAGTGTTCGTGAACCGCCTGTCGCGTCCCGAGGCCAGCTTTACGACCACGATGGGCCTGCTGCAGGAGCGTTTTGGCACGCGTTTGGGTGCCGTGACCCTCCCCTGGGGCGAGGGCGAGGACTTTGACGGCATTATCGACCTGGTGCGTATGAAGGCGCGCCACTGCAACGGCGCCGAGGCCATTGAGTCGGAGATTCCCGAGGAGTATCGTGCCCAGGCCGAGGAGGCCCATGACCATCTGTGCGAGTTGGTGGCCGAGGCCGACGACGAGCTGATGATGAAGTACCTGGAAGGCGAAGAGACGCTGACGCAGGAGGAGCTCGAGGGCCTGTTGTCCAAGGCGATCGCCGAGCGCATCTTTGTGCCGGTCTTTGCGGGCGATTGCATTAAGGAGCAGGGCGTCAACTCGCTGATGGACGACATCGCCACGTACTTCCCGGCGCCGACGGACTACGGCGAGATGCCGCTCATCGACGGTGATTCGCTCAAGATCTCGAGCGACGATGACCGTCCGGTGGCATTTGTGTTTAAGACGCTGGCCGACCCGCAGCAGGGTCGCATCAGCTTTATCAAGGTACTGACGGGTACGCTTGAGCCGGGCCTTGAGCTGATCAATGCACGTACGCGCAAGGGTGAGCGTCTGGCTCACCTGTATGTGATGTGCGGTCGTGACATGACCGAGGTCGGGCATGCTTATGCCGGCGACATCATCGTGGCGCCTAAGCTGGCTGCCGAGACGGGCGATACGCTCTCGATTACCGGCAAGGTCGAGGCCGCGGCGTTTAAGTTCCCCAACTCGCAGTACCGCATTGCCATCGAGGCCGAGAACCGTGGCGACGAAGAGAAGCTCTATACGTTTATCGAGAAGGCGTGCAAGGCTGATCCGACCATGAGCATCGATCGTGACGAGGAGACTGGCCAGACCATCATTTCGGCGGTGGGTGAGGCGCAGGTTTCGGTGCTGCTCAACCGTTTGGAGGATCGCACCAAGGTCGTGGCCAAGAGCGTGCCGATCCGCATTCCGTATCGCGAGACCATCCGCCGCACGGCGAGCGCACAGGGCCGCCACAAGAAGCAGACCGGCGGCGCCGGTCAGTATGGCGACTGCTGGCTGCGCGTTGAGCCGCTCATTGGGCCCGACGGCACGAGCGATGGCTATGAGTTTGTGGACGAGGTCGTGGGCGGCCGCATTCCGCGCTCGCTGATCCCCGCCGTGGACAAGGGCGTTCAGGAGACCATGAAGGACGGCATCATTGCCGGCTACCCGCTTACGGGGATTCGCGTGGCTGTGTACGACGGCTCGTATCACAGCGTCGACTCCAACGAGATGGCGTTTCGCGCGGCGGCTCGCATTGGCCTGCGCAAGGCATGCGCCGACGCCGATCCGGTGGTGCTGGAGCCCATCGAGGAAATCACGGTGACTATCCCCGAGAGCTACGCCGGCGCCGTGATGGGTGACATCTCGGCCTCGCGCGGTCGCGTGACGGGCATGGAGACCGATGAGCGTGGTGACACCGTGGTCATCGCTCAAGCCCCGCTGGCTGAGCTGACGGATTATTCGACGCGTCTGCGCTCTATCACGCGCGGCACGGGCGACTTTACCATGAAGCCCGCAGGCTATGAGCAGGTTCCTTATGACGTTCAGGCCAAGCTGGTCGAGCGCTATGAGGAGGGCCGCGCCAAGTAGCGTGCGGTTTTGCCTGCAACATGCATACCGATGCAAGGGCCGCTCCGGGTAATCCGGGGCGGCCCTTTTTGATCCCTTGGGGACGGAGGAAAACGGATCATTTTAGGTTTTGTGGCAGCTTGGTCGGCCCTAGTCCCCCGAGGCTTGATTGCGGCCGGTGGCGTAGTCGATCTGCACATGCGGCTGCAGGTTGTAGCAGTACACGTGGAAGCACAGGGTCTTACCGTGGTCCTCGACCGATTGCGCCTCAAGACGCACGCCGCGACAGACGAGTTCCTCTTCGTTGTACATGGGCGTGACGCGGTAGAGCACATGGTTGCCCGTGTCGCGGATGTAGTCGAGGATCTGCTCTTCAAATGGCAGCATGCCCGTCTCGTTGAGATAGCGCGTGCCGGTGAGGAGATTCTTGCGATTGGCGTTCTCGCCGCAGAGCGACCAGGCGATGAGGTGACAGCGGTTGTAGAGACTCTGACTCGGAATAAAGTCGTAGCGCTGCTGGTGCCAACCGGCAGGATGGATACGCGAGATATCGCCGCGCTTGCCTTGACCGAGCGATTCGGGGCCCACGCAGGCGAGCGCCTTGCGGGTGCGGCCAAGGCTGTCGAGCTTGGAGAATTTCTTAAAGCAGCCCTCTTCGGTGGCACGATCGTATTCATCGAGAGTGAACGACGGCGTGCCCAACGGGTGCGTGCTGTCGGCGCGAAGGGCTACGTAGGGGTTGCCGCCGTAGTCGGGAATGCTGCTGAGATATACGCCACGGGCGCGGTTGAGGTCAGGGTTTTCCACCTCGTCGATGGGGGTGGTGGAGCTGTCCTCGTGAACGTTGCCGTCGGTGTTGGTCGCGGTGGATTCGGAGCCATCGCCAGAGTCCTGGCTGTTTTGGGAGTCAGACGAGCTTGCTGTTCCCGATTCGAGGCGGGCGACTAGGTTCGCCTCGTTGTCGGTGCGGCTGGGGCTCTCATTTTGCTTCTCAGCCAGAGTCGCCGCCTGCTCATCGCTTTGCGGAGACAACAACTTGGGTGCTCCGTCGATCGACCCTGTGAACAGCGCAAATCCCAGCACCACGGCGGTGCCGATGGAAAGTACTTGCTTGTAGGCGGATTTGCGCGACATTGCGGCTCCTGGATGGACGGTTGAGAATCTACCAGTCTAGCAGGAGCCGACAGGGGCCGTTCTATCGAACAAATACTTAAGATTTGGGATAGACGCTACTGATTCATTTGCCTCATATTTGACGTATGGCTAGATCGAGGTGGAACCGAGCCAATTGAGTTTGCATTCGAGAATGCGCTGCTCACCGGGCGTACTGCTGCCATCAAGTAGGGCGAGCAGCATCTCGGCTGCTTCGCGACCTTCCTGGTCGACGGGCTCGATGATCGTGGAGACGGTCGGCGTGGTGAGGTTGGTCCAGTCTTCGCAGTTGAGTCCCAAAAGGCCGATTTGCTTCGGAAGTAGATGGGCCATGGGCTGGAGGGCCTTGTAGACACGGGGGAGTGCCCACTGATTTTGCACGAAGATAAGGGTTCGCTTGGCGGGGTTGAGCTTGTATTTAAAGTATTCGGTGAGCTCGCTGATTGACGGCTTGTTGTGATCGATGGGAATGGCTTTGTAGAGCTGCCCATTCGCGGCCAATGCCTCGGCATATCCCTGAAAACGTTCCATGCGGGTGCGCATTTCGGTCATATTGGCGGCAATGGAGAAAAAGTCCTCGTAGCCGGCATCGAGAAGCGCCTGCGTGGCATTGTATACGCCGTCGTAGAGGTTGGTTTTGATCCAGCTGGTGCCTGGGCTGTAGATGGCCGCGTCAAAAAAGACGACGGGCTTGCCGGCGCGCTTGATGCGGTCGTGGACGGCCTTGAAATTTGCCGTGGGCTGGATGATAAAACCATCGACGCCCAGCGAGAGCATTTTGTCGACATATATGAGCTCGGTCTCGGGGTCGAAATTGCTGGTGCAAACGACCGTCTGGTAGCCCGCGGGGAGCATGACTTGTTCCATGCCGTTGAGGACGAGGCCCGCCCACTTGTTGGTGTTATCCAAAATGATGATGGCGATGACGTGGGTCTGCTTGCCGGTGAGCGTTTGCGCTTGGGCGTTGGGAACGTATCCGAGTTCCTTGATGACGCGCGCAATCTTTGCCTGCGTCTTCTCGCTAAGCTTTTCTCGTTTGTCGTTGAGGTAATACGAGACGCTTGCCGTCGAGGTTCCCGCCTCTCGAGCGACGTCTGCGATCGTAACGCGCTGTTTTGCCACAGCGACTCCTTCCGACAGATGAGCATTTTCCAACATGATGACTTTGAGTCTTGGTGAGGGATGCGCTTCGGTGAGCGACTTTTTCCTTTCATATGAGTATGCAACAAATGCGGTATACGGGTGGGGTCGAAATTTGTGACCGGCATGCGCATCTGCTGTCTACCGAGAAAATCAAATACTTCTTGACTTTTGAAATCGAGGGTAAAATCGCAGGATTCATTTTTGGTTAAACGCATAACTAAATCGCATAACTAATGCCCTGACCTGAGCGTTTACCGAATTGAGCTGGTTTTATCAATGCCAGCACCATATATTGGTCTTGTCGAAAAGACAGCAAGTCCAAACGGCAGGGGATGCTCCGGAGGCCTCCGCAAACGGTGTCTTGCGCACGCAACTCTATGAAAAGAGGGAAGCAATGAAGATCGTAGGCGTTGCCGCCTGTACCGTGGGTATCGCTCACACGTATATGGCCCAGAAGGCGATTCAGGATGAATGCGCCGCCCGTGGCATCGAGTGCAAAGTCGAGGCTCAGGGTGGTCTGGGTATCGAGAACGAGCTGACGCAGGAAGACGTGGATTCCGCCGACCTGGTGCTCGAGTCCGTCGACGTGGGTGTCGAGAACGAGGATCGTTTTGAGCAGAAGATGGCCGAGGGCAAGTTCCTCAAGGTCGGTACTTCCGATGTGATCGCCGATCCGGTCAAGATTATCGACCAGGCCGTTGAGACCATTAAGGCGACGGGTGGCGCAGTTTACGCGCCCAAGGCCGAGGCCAAGGCAGAGAAGAAGGCCGTCTCCGCTGCCCCGCAGGCCCCGACACCGGCGTCCAAGCAGTCCATCTTTGCCGATCCTGGCAAGACGCTGCTCAATGCGTTCAATACCGGCGTTTCCTATTTTATCCCCATCGTCGTTATCGGTGGCGTGTTCCTTGCCTTTTCGTTGGCGTCCGGTACTGCCGGTGCTAGCGGCATGGAGGTCACCAACCCGTTGATGGTGAGCCTTAACACCATCGGCATGGCCGGCATCTCTATGATGATTCCGGTGCTTGCGGCATACATCTCCTACTCGATGGCCGGCAAGCCCGCGCTTGCCCCTGGCTTCGTCCTGGGCTACTTGGTTAACAACGCCGTCGTCACCCCGAGCGGCAACAGCGTTTCGACCGGCTTCTTGGGTGCCATGATCATGGCGGTTATCTGCGGCTACTTTGTCCGCTGGATGAAGACCTGGAAGGTCAACAACACCATTCAGACCATCATGCCGATCTTGATCATCCCGATTCTGACCTCTCTCGTCCTGGGTATGGCCTACATCTACATCCTGGCCACGCCGCTTGGCTTTGTGATGGATTGGCTCACCAGCGTGCTCGGTAGCTTGCAGGGCGGCTCCGCCGTTGTCCTGGGCCTGGTCATTGGTGTTATGACCGCCTTCGATATGGGTGGCCCTATCAACAAGACCGCTTCGACCTTTACCATGGCCATCATGGCCTCCGGTATCTACGGCCCCAACGGTATGTTCCGCGTCGCCGTCGCCATTCCCCCGATCGCCTGTGGTCTCGCCGCGCTCATCGCCAAGAACAAGTTCGATGACGCTGACCGTCAGATGGGCATCTCCGCGCTGTTCATGGGCTGCATCGGCATTACCGAGGGCGCTATCCCCTTCGCGGTCAAGGATCTTGGCCACACCCTGCCCGGCATCTGCATCGGCTCTGCCGTGGGCGCGGCGCTTGCCGCCTTCCAGGGCATCGATTGCTACGTTCCGCATGGTGGCTTTATCGTCGCCCTGGCCACCAACAACGTCGCGCTGTTCTGCCTGGACATCGTGATTGGCTCCTTGGTCGCCGCTGCAATCCTGATTGCCATGAAGCCCACGCTCGATAAGCAGGCCAAGTAAACCTTTAAGGACTCCGGTTGTGCGGAGGGATGGATTTGACTCCGCACAACCGCCCCTACACAACAAAATCCATCCGTACTGATAGGGCCCACATCTGGGTCCCAGGGAACTTTTGTCAAAAATCCTCTGGAGAAGGAGAACAAAATGTCCAACCTCACCATCCGCCAGGCCGTTCAGGGCATGCTCAAGCTACAGGATAGCGGCGATCACGCAACCATGGTCGGCATTGGCCCCATGAGCCCCAACCTGATTCAGGCCGTGTTCGAGCTTGCCAAGGACGAGGATTTCCCACCCATGTTTATCGCCAGCCGCAACCAGGTCGATATGGACGAGATGGGCGCCGGCTACGTCAACGGTTGGGACCAGACGCGCTTTGCCGCCGACATCAAGAAGGTTGCCGACGAGGTGGGTTACACCGGTCCGTACTACCTGTGCCGCGATCACGGCGGTCCGTGGCAGCGCGACGAGGAGCGTAACGCCCACCTGCCCGAGGACGAGGCCATGGAGCTCGCTCGCAAGTCATTCGTCGCCGACATGGAGGCGGGCTTTGACCTGCTGATGGTCGACCCCACCAAGGACCCCTATCAGATCGGCAAGGTTATTCCGCTCGACGTGGTGCTTCGCCGCACGATCGATCTTATCGACTACCTTGAGCAGTACCGTCGCGAGCATAACCTGCCCGAGGTTGCCTATGAGGTCGGTACCGAGGAGACCAATGGCGGCCTGACCTCTACCGACAAGTACGAGGAGTTCATTTCTCAGCTGCAGCCCGAGCTCGAGAAGCGCGGCTGCCCCATGCCCACCTTTATCGTCGGTCAGACCGGTACGCTCACCCGTTGGACCGAGCAGGTCGGTCATTACAACTTTAAGAATGCCCGCGAGCTCGCCGACATGGCCAAGCGCTACGGCGTGGGCCTGAAGGAGCACAACGCCGACTACCTGGACGACGCGACGCTGCTCGAGCACATCCCGGCTCACGTGACGGCCTCCAATGTCGCCCCTCAGTACGGCACCGAGGAGACCCGCGCTTACCTCAAGCTCTGCGCTACCGAGCAGATCCTGGTCGACAACGGCCTGTGCGACGATCCTTCCGACCTGTACCACACGTTGTTGGTTAAGGCTATCAAGACCGAGCGCTGGCGCAAGTGGATGACCGGCGATGACGTTAACCTGCAGGTTGATGACATCCTGGCAGACGACGAGCTCAGCCTGAAGATTCTGGATGTCTCCGGTCACTACGCCTTCAACGACCCCGAGGTCAAGGAGCAGGTCGAGAAGCTCTACCGCAACCTCGCTGCCCAGGACATCGACGGCAAGCGCTTTGTGATCGAGCACATCAAGCGCCCGATCAAGCAGTACGTCGTCGGTCTTAACCTCAAGGGCGTCACGAGCCGCATCGAGAAGGCTCTCTAAGTAGCTTTTCCTACACGACGCCGGGCCCGGGGCATGTCCCAGCTGCGGGCCCGGCACATAGGACAAAGGGACATCCCCTTTGTCCTATTTTTGAGTTTTGGATTCCTTAGAAGGAGTTTGCACCATGAAGTTCTTTATCGATACCGCCAACCTTGACGAGATTGCCGAGGCCAAGAGCTGGGGCTGCCTGGCCGGTGTTACCACCAATCCGTCCCTGTACGCCAAGACCGGCGGTAAGCTCGCCGACTTTGAGCCCCATATGCTCAAGATTGCCGAGCTCTGCGAGGGACTGCCCGTGTCCGCCGAGTCTACCACCACCACGGCTGAGGGCATGATCGAGGAGGGCAATCGTCTTGCCGCTCTGGCTCCCAACATCGTGGTTAAGCTTCCCGTGTGCGAGGCCGGCCTCGCCGCCTGCCGCGCCCTGGCCGATGCGGGCGTGCGCGTCAACATGACGCTTGTTTTCTCGCCGACCCAGGCCCTTATGGCCGCCAACGCCGGCGCCCGCTACATCAGCCCGTTTGTGGGACGCTTCGACGACATCGCCGAGGATGGTATTTCGCAGCTCGACAACGTTGTGACCTGCATCAAGAACTATGACTGGACTGGCGAGAACGTCGATAACACCGTCGAGATCATCACCGCTTCGGTCCGCACGCCCAACCACGTGACCCAGGCGGCGCTGCTCGGTGCCGATATTGCGACCGTCCCCATGGCTGCTCTTAAGAAATGCCTGCATCACCCGCTGACCGACCAGGGCCTTGCCTCGTTCGAGGCTGACTGGCAGAAGGTCGTCGCTCAGGCCTAACGAGTGGGTTGCCCCGGCATCGCGTCATCTGGTGCCGGGGTTGTTCTCAAGAGAGGAATTCGTATGACCAACCAGGAGCTGGCGGAGGTCGCCAATGAGGTCAGGAAGGGTGTCGTGACTGCGGTTCACGCGGCCAAGTCGGGACATCCGGGTGGATCGCTCGGTGCTGCCGACATCATGACTTATCTGTACTTTGAGGAAATGAATATCGATCCTGCCGACCCTCACAAGGCCGATCGCGACCGCTTTGTGCTCTCCAAGGGTCACGCGGCGCCGGGCCTGTATTCGGTGCTGGCACATCGCGGCTATTTTCCCGTCGAAGAGCTCGAGACGCTCCGCCATATTGGCAGCCGACTGCAGGGCCATCCCAACATGAACGACACCCCGGGCATCGATATGTCCACCGGCTCGCTCGGTCAGGGCATCTCTGCTGCAGTTGGAATGGCGCTTGCCGCTAAGCACTGGGGCGACAGCTACCGTGTCTACACGTTGCTGGGCGACGGTGAGTGCGAGGAAGGCCAGGTGTGGGAGGCAGCAATGTTTGCCGGCAACCATGCGCTCGACAATCTTGTTGCCGTCGTCGACCACAACGGCTTGCAGATTGACGGCACGATCGATGAAGTCAACTCGGCCATGCCGCTCGCCGATAAGTTCCGCGCCTTTAAGTGGTATGTGATAGAGCTAGCCGATGGCAACGACATGGCGCAGATTGAGGCGGCTTTCGCCGAGGCTCGCGAGGTGACCGGCGCGCCCGTCGCTATCATCGCTGAGACGGTGAAGGGCAAAGGCGTCTCCTTTATGGAGAACCAGGTTGGCTGGCATGGCAAGGCGCCCAATGACGCGCAGTTTGAGCAGGCCATGGCCGAGCTCGCGGCAGCAGGAGAGGAGCTCTAATGGCAGAGGTCAAGAAAGTCGCCACGCGCGTTAGCTATGGCGAGGTGCTCGTCGAGCTGGGCAATGAGCACGATGACTTTGTAGTGCTCGATGCCGACCTGGCTGCCGCTACGCAGACGGGTAAGTTTAAGGCTGCCCACCCTGAGCGCTTTTACGATGCCGGCATCGCCGAGAGCAACCTGATGGGGCTCGCCGCCGGTATTGCGACCACGGGTCACGTCGCCTTTGCGAGCACTTTTGCCATGTTCGCCGCCGGTCGTGCGTACGAGCAGGTCCGCAACTCCATCGGCTACCCGCACCTCAACGTCAAGATTGGCGCCACCCATGCCGGCATTTCGGTGGGCGAGGACGGCGCCACGCACCAGTGCTGTGAGGATATCGCACTCATGCGCACGATTCCGGGTATGACGGTGGTCGTTCCCGCCGACGATGTCGAGGCTCGTGCCTGTGTGCGCGCCGCCTATGAGTTTGAGGGTCCGGTCTACATGCGTTTTGGCCGCCTGGCTACGCCGGTTATCAACGACTGCGAGGGCTATGAGTTCAAGATTGGTCGCGGCGTGGTTGTGCGCGAGGGATCCGATGTGACTATCGTCGCATGCGGCCTCATGGTCGCCGAGGCGCTCGAGGCAGCCGAGGCGCTCGCTGCCGATGGTATTGACGCCGAGGTCATCAACATGCACACGATCAAGCCGCTTGATGAGCGTCTGGTGGTTGCCAGCGCCAAGAAGACCGGTCGCGTGGTCACTGCCGAGGAGCATTCGATCATCGGCGGTCTTGGCGAGGCCGTTGCCTCGGTGCTCTCGGAGCAGCATCCAGTGCCGATGCGTCGCGTCGGCGTGCGCGATGTGTACGGTGAATCCGGTCCTGCGGTTGATCTGCTGCACAAGTACGGTTTGGACGCCGACGGTATCGAAGCCGCGGTCAGGTCCGTGTTGTAGGGAGGGCTTTCCATGGGATTTGTATCTGCCAACCAAGTGACGATTGGCTACGCCGCCGCCTCGCGCGAGGGCGCGTTGCATTATCTGTCTGAGCAGGCTGTTGAGCTTGGCTTTGCCGATGATGCTTCTGCTGTCGAGGCTGCCTTTATCGCTCGCGAGAACGAGGCCGAGACGGGCCTTGTCGCCGGTTTTGCCGTTCCGCATGCCAAGAGCGATGCGATCCATACGCCGGGCGTGGACGTGCTCAAGCTGTCCGAGCCTGTTGAGTGGCCGAGCTTTGATGGCGTGCCTGTCGATGTCGCGCTTGCGCTGTACGTGCCCGCCGGCGAAGCCGGAACCACACATCTGCGTCTGCTTTCCAAGGCTGCCGTGATGTTGATGGACGCCGGTTTCCGCGACAAGGTGCGCGCGAGCACCGATCCTGTCGAGATTGCCGAGCTCATCAACGCCGGACTCGAGGGCTAGAACGGGCTCTCCGTTCCATCAATCGATCCTTCTCCAAGGAAAAGGGCCGCGATGCCATAGAGGTGTCGCGGCCCTGTTTGCGTTTCCCCAGATAAAACCTGCCAAAATAAACCTGTCCCTTTTTGGCGGGTTAATCGGGGGCTATTTCACCGCAACTTAGGGCACGGTTAGGAAGTGTACACCTTAAAGAGCAGGGCCCATGATTAGAGAGGTTGCGCTCGTCTCTCTAAATGTCTCTCCAAAGAGAAAGCCAGTTAAAGAGATAACATTGGGTAATCTAACAGCGAATTCGATACATCTCTCTAAATGTCTCTCTAAAATAAGGTGCTTATCTCTCTAAAGTTAGAGAGATATACTATACTTTAGAGAGATAAATCTATCGTTTTAGAGAGACGGAATGCCAATGCTGCTGGATGAACCTCTTGGCCTTATCGTTGAGCGCCTTCGCAGGCGAGGGACTGATGACGCATCGGTAGAAGTTAAAGCCTGCACGAATAAATTGAGCGCAGACGTATGGGAGACAGTGAGCGCTTTTGCGAACACTGCGGGTGGGCTCATTATTTTGGGCCTGAACGAAGCCGAAGGATTTGTTCCTTCGGCTAACTTTGCTATCGATAGGGTGCGCGATCAGTTTGTTTCGGGTATCGGAGACGGAGGCTCAGCGGCGGTGGTGACCCATGCGCCGCGGTACGAGCTTGATCGAGGTGAGGTCGACGGGCTCCAGGTGCTTCTGGTGCGCATCTTTGAACTTGAGCTTAAAGCGAAGCCTTGCTATATCGGCGCGCGCGGCGTGCAGAACGGTAGCTACAAGCGCGTGGATGATAAAGATATCAAGATGTCACCCGCTGAGCTATATGAACTGCAGAGTGCGTTGCTTCCGAGCGATGCAGACGGCACGGTGGTTTCGGAGGCAACGGTCGAGGATTTGGATCCAGATGTCGTGCGGTCTATTATCGCAAATCGCCGGCTGCAGACCCCGCGCGTTTTGCGCGGGGCCGATACGCTGGAAAAGCAGCTGGTCAGACTCAATATCACTACAAAGGATGGTGCCGTGAAGCTCGCGGGGCTTCTTTCGGCGGGAATTTACCCCCAGCAGTTCTATCCCAAACTCATGATCGATGTCGCCGTTCATTCCGATGTGGAAAAATCTGCACCCGGGCAGCCCCGGTTTATTGACCGCCAGTTGTGCGATGGCCCGATTCCGGCTTGCATCGAAGATGCCCTTGCCGCGATTGGACGAAACTTGCGCAAAGCGGCGATAGTGCAAGGCACTGGCAGAAGGGATGATTGGGAAGTTCCCCAGGAGGTTTTGCGCGAGGCCTTGGCAAATGCCTGCATCCATCGAGAATATTCACCCATGTTTGTGGGGCAGGCCGTGAGTGTCGATATCTATCCAGACAGAATAGAGATCAAAAACCCTGGCGGGCTTTGGGGCGGAAAGACGGTGGACAATCTTGCAGACGGGGAATCGCGCTGCCGAAACCCAAAGCTCATGAGCCTAATGGGGGCGACGCCGTTAGAGCATGCCGAGGGGGCCGTTGCGGAAAGCCAAGGATCTGGTATCCCGGCTATGATTCGCGAGATGGAGTCTCGTTCGCTTGGCAGGCCGAAATTTATCGTTAAGGCCGATTCGTTTACGGTGCTGCTTTCCCGGCACGGGGCGGAGCTAGCTGAAAACCGCACGTGGATTCAGAGCCATGTGGGCACCGAGCTGACGGATCGCGAGGAAACACTGCTCATGTTTATGCGGGAGCATGGGTGCGTATGCGATGTTCAAAAAATACGAGAGGCCCTAAAGTGGGATTCGGATGACATTCGCCTGATCTGCGGGGACCTTGTGGATAAACATGTCCTGTCAAAATGCGGCAAAGACACGTTTGAAATTATCGATTTGAACAGAGGATCGTCAGCTTCGACGGCGGATAGGATCCTGGAGGCTCTCAGCGCCGAAGTGGATATGACGGCGCGAGAAATAGCGGTTGCATCGGGGGTCAGAATTTCGTCTGTCCGTTACCATCTGCCAAAAATGGCAGATAAAGGACTCATTGAGGTAATGGGTTCATCGACGAGTCGTAACCGCCGATATCGGAAGAAGTAGATGCAGCCGAGTCGCCTCTCTAGTGCCTCTCGAAGTTAGATGGGTGCTAGAGGGGCGACTGCCTCGCGACGTTTCCCCAGATAAAACCTGCCAAAATAAACCTGTCCCTTTTTGGAAGGTCTGCGGGTCCATGCCCGCCAAACGGAGTTGCGGTGGAATAGTTCCTGTTTGGGCCCGATAGGCCGCAAAACAGGAACTATTCCACCGCAACTTATCGGGATACGCTACTGGTTCATGTTGCCGTGGATGTAGGGGGTGACCTCGGGGGAGATGTGGGCGCAGCCCAGCTCGCGCAGCGCGGGCTCGATGGCGGCGGGCAACGGGGTCTTGCCCTCGCCGTCGACGGCGGCACCGCCGAGAGCGGCAATCTTGGCGACATCTGCGGGCGCGGCTTCGATATGCATGCAGCCGCCGACCAAGCGCGCGCGTACCTGCGCCAGGTCGAGATCGTGCAGGTAGTCCTCGCAGGTGCGGATCAAATCGACCTTCTCGCGCGTAAGCTCCTCGCCCGTGGGGACGCGGGTGGCAAGACATGCTCCCGCCGGCAGGTTCCAAACGGGATAGCCCCATGCGCGCAGCAGCTCGCGCTCTTCGTCCTTGGTAAAGCCGACCTCCATGAGAGGGGAGCGTACGCCGAGCTCTTCTGCCGCACGCATGCCGGGGCGGTAGTCACCGCGATCGCTTGCATTGCTGCCATCGATGACGGTGGGAAAGCCGAGCGACTTGGCGTGGTTGACGATGGCGGTAAAGCCGGCGTGCTTGCAGTGGTAGCAGCGATTAGCATCGTTGCAGGCTACTTGGGGGAGCTGCAGCTGATCCACCGAAAGATTGAGCACGGGGAGCTTAAAATGCGGCCCCTCATTGGCCTGTCCATCAACGGACTGCTCAAACGAAGTCTGTTCGGGCGTGCCGATGAGCGGCGTGGTGAGATGGATGAGGAGGGTATTGGTAGGCATGATGCGGGCGCACACGGCGGCCAAAAAGCTGCTGTCAACGCCGCCGGAAAACCCGATGGCCACGCGCCCGTATGCCAAAAGCAGCTGTTCGAGCGCCGATAGCTTGTCTTGAAGCTCCTCTGCGGGTGCCGTGGTGTCTAAAATCATGAAACGTTCCTTATCGTTGAGTACTCGATCGAAAACTATAATCCTAATGCGTTACTTGCCATAAGACTTCTATCTGTGTAACGAAAGTGCAATATGGTATATACGTTATATACAAGTTGCCAAATGCGGTAGAGTTGCGGCAATGCGACAGCGAGAGTCGATGGGGGACCGATATGATCAAGGCTGTTATTTTTGACATGGATGGAACGCTGGTCGATACCGAGCGTTTGGGGATTAAGGCCTGGAAGGCAGGCGCCGCTGAGCTGGGGCTCGCGATTGATGAAGCGCTGATCCATCAGTTTATCGGCCGCACGCTGCCCGATGTTATGGACATCCTTGATGAGCATTACGGCAGCCATGAAACCACCGAGGCGATCTATCGTCGCCACAAGGAGATTCGCGACGAGATGGTCAAGACCGAACTGGAACTTAAGGCCGGTGCCGCCGAGTGCCTAGACGAGCTGCTGGCTGCGGGCTATCACGTGGGTCTAGCGACGTCGTCGCGCCTCGTTACGGCCGAGCGCAACCTTAAGATGGTCGGTCTTTTTGACAAGTTTGAAACGGTAACGTGTGGCGAGGACGTCGTGCACGGCAAGCCCGACCCCGAGATGTATCTGCTCGCCTGCGAGCGCGCGGGCTTTGCTCCCGAGGAATGTGCCGTGGTCGAGGATTCGCGCAACGGCTGTGTCTCGGGCATTACGGCCGGATGCCACGTCTTTGCCGTTCCTGATATCGTGCCGCTGCCGCAGGACGTGGTGGATGGCTGCGAGGCCGTGCTCGATACGTTGTTCGACCTTTCGGCGGCAGTTAAAGCCGCGCGCTAGACAATTGCGGCGTTGAAACGAGCAATTGCCCACGTTTGCGCCTAAGCAAAAGGGGCCCGGCAATGGTCGGGCCCCTTTTGCTTAAGCGGCGACATAGCATACTTGCGGGCGTGCTACAGATACGCACCGAGGTTGATGGCCGTGGCGTCGGTCTGGGTGCTTGCCTGGGTGCTGGCGCGCTCCAGTAGGAACGGACGTACCAGTTCTTGGCGGTTGATATCCTCGGCGGCGGTGACTGCGGTGACGGTGCGCGCGGCAGAGCCGATGTGGACGTGCTTGGTCTTTGCCGGGGCCTTGTTCTCGATTTGCTCCATGAGCAATTGAACGCCCTTGCGGCCAATCTCGTAGCCCGGGGGCGCTACCGTAGTGAGCGGGACCGATCCGCTCCAAGCGAGCGGGTTGCCATCGCAACCTGCTACGCGTACTTCCCCGGGGACGGCGATGCCTTTGTCGACCAGCGCCGAGATAACGCCCGAGGCCAGCACGTCGGTCAGACCGACGACAAAATCGGGGCGTTCGTCGGCGGGGCGCGCGGCGATTTGGGCGCCGATGCCGTAGCCGTCGGCGGCGGTATTCCATTCGCCGGCGTCGATGACTTCGATCTTGATATCGGGGTGTAGAGCGAGCACTTTATGAATGCCAAGGACGCGCAGGGTGAGTTGCATAAATGCTGCTCGGCCGACGACGACAATATGGTGTGCGCCGCGGGCGATGGCGAGTTCGGCAATGATGCGACCCTGGGCCTCGTTGTCGGCCGCTACGTAGTAGCCGGGCTCGGAGCAATGGATGTCCAGGTGGACGATCGGCACGGGCATCTTGGCCATGACGGGGTGCCAGTCGGGGGATGCCATGGGCTGAACCATGACGCCGGACATCTGGGTGCCCATAAAGTAGCGCAGGTAATGGTCCTCGAGAATATCGTCGTTATCGGCGTTGGCGATGAGCAGGTCGTAGCCGTGCTTGCGGGCCTCGTTGTGGGCGCCGCTGGCGATTTGGAGCGAAAAGCCGTGATCGAGACGGGGGAGCACCAGGCCAAAGGACTTGGTGGCGCCGCCCGCGAGCTGACGAGCGCTTTGGTTGGGCAGGTAGCCAAGGCGATTGATGGTCTCGTTGATGAGCTTGAGGGTTTCGGGGCGCAGCTTTTCGGGGTGGTTGAGCGCGTTGGAAACCGTGCCCAGCGAAACTCCGGCCTCGCGCGCGACGTCGCTGATTTTTACCTTTGCCATAGCGGCCCCTTTGATGCGTTTCAAGTACAAGCCAGATTGTAGCATCCCAAACCAACCAAAAAGGGATAGGTTTATTTTGGCAGGTTTTATCTGGGGAAACGCTGTTGCCAACGCGACCACCACGAAGGGGGACAGGCGCTTTTGTGGTGGTTTGGACCGGCTGGATGTGTGTGCATCGGGTGGTATCTAAGTTGAGATACCACTTCTGGTATATCAGCTTGTGCTTGCGTGAGTACAATACTCGAACGTTATACGTCTCAGCGCCTCCCGTGCGTGGACGTCTTGCAGTCACGCGAACGAAGGGATTTATCCTATGTGCGGAATCGTCGGCTACACCGGCTCTGATATTGCAAAGAACATCCTGGTCACGGGCCTCAAGCGTATGGAGTATCGCGGCTATGACTCCTCGGGTGTCGCGCTCGAGGTGGGCGAGGGCGCCGCGGCACACCTCGATGTCATCCGCCGCGTGGGCAAGGTCGCGGGCTTGGAGAGCGAGCTTTCCAACATCGACAGCGACGCTACCTGCGGTATCGGCCACACCCGTTGGGCCACCCACGGCAATCCCTCCGTCGTTAACGCTCACCCCCACACCAGCTGTGACGGTCGTATCGCCATCGTCCACAACGGCATCATCGAGAACTTCGCCGAGCTGCGCGAAGAGCTGGAGGGTCGCGGCCACCACTTTAAGAGCGAGACCGATACCGAGGTCTTCGCGCATCTGATCGAAGAGGCTTATGCCGAGGTGCACGACCTGATGGCCTCCGTGCGCGAGGCGTGCACCCACGTGGTCGGTGCCTATGGTCTGGCCGCCGTGTGCGCTGACGAGCCCGGCGTGATCGCCGTGGCCCGCAAGGATTCCCCGATCGTAGTCGGCGTGGGCGAAACCGGCTCCTATGTTGCTTCCGATGTCATCGCGCTCATCGACGCCACCCGCGATGTCGTGGTGCTCGAGGACGGTCAGTTTGCCAAGCTCACGCCCGCAGGCGTCGAGTACACCGACGAGGCCGGCAACGTTATCGAGCCCAAGGTCACCCACATCGACTGGGACCTGGACATGGCCGAAAAGGGTGGCTACCCTGACTTTATGCTCAAGGAAATCCACGAGCAGCCGCGCGTCGTGCGCGACACGCTGGTCGGTCGTATGACGCCGGCCGGCGAGCTCGACATCGACGAGCTGGGCCTTTCGCTCGAGGAGCTCAACGACATCGATCGCGTCTACGTGATCGCCTGCGGCACCAGCTATCACGCCGGCCTGATCGCCAAGAATCTCATTGAGGGCTGGGCTCGCATCCCCACTGAGGTTGAGGCGGCCAGCGAGTTCCGTTATCGCAATCCCATCATTACGCCGACGACGCTTGTCGTTGCCGTGTCCCAGTCGGGCGAGACGGCCGATACCCTTGCTGCCATTCGTGACGCGCGCATCAAGGGTGCCAAGGTCTTCGGCATCACCAACGTGGTGGGCAGCCCCGTGGCGCGTGAGAGCGACGGCGTCATCTACACCAAGGCCAACAAGGAGATCGCGGTCGCCTCGACCAAGAGCTTTATCGGCCAGGTTGTGAGCCTCACGCTTTTGGCTCTGCTGCTGGCGCAGGTCAAGTACCGCCTGACCACCAAGCAGGCGCGCATGCTGTTCCGCGAGCTTTCCGATACGGCCGAGCAGATCCAGTGGATTTTGGATACCCAGACCGAGGCCGTGCATGAGGCCGCCCTGCTGTGCAAGGATGCGCAGTCGGCGCTGTTCGTGGGCCGTGGCATGGGTGCCGCTATTTCCTACGAGGGTGCGCTCAAGCTCAAGGAGGTCAGCTACCTGCACGCCGAGGCCTACGCCGCCGGCGAGATGAAGCACGGCCCCATCGCGCTGATCGACCCGGGTTTCCCTGTCATCGCTGTGGCCACCAAGAGTGCCACCTACGACAAGACCGTGTCGAACCTCATGGAGTGCAAGGCGCGCGGCGCCAAGGTCATCGTTGTTGCCACCGAGGGCGACGAGGAGATCAACAAGATCGCCGACTGCATCATCCGCGTGCCGGCAGTCCGCGACGTGTTCAGCCCCATCACGGCGAGCGTCCCGCTGCAGTTGCTCGCCCGCGAGGTGGCCATCCTGCGCGGTTGCGACGTTGACCAGCCCCGTAACCTGGCCAAGAGCGTCACGGTAGAGTAGTTGGTTCCGCCGTTCTAGCGACTAAGGCCCGGCTCCGCATCAAGACGGAGCCGGGCCTTGTTGCATTTGCCCGGATAAAACCTGCCAAAATGAACCTGTCCCTATTTGGCAGGTTAGCGGAGCTTGCTGGTCTCGAAGTACTCGGGGAACTGGTCCAGAACCTCGGTTTGGTTGCGGAACATCATATGCAGGTGCTTGCTGACCAAAAAGCTCGCTTCGATGGGGTCGCGACCGGCGATAGCGCGGCGAATCTGCTTGTGCTCGTTCACGATGTCCTGATTGTCGAGAACCTGCGTGGCGGCGCGCAACCAGCGGAAGCGCTCCAGGTCGGCATTGGTCTCTTCGAGCCACGACCACACGGTGCTGCGACATGCGATGCTAAAAATCATGTGATGCATGAGGTTGTCGCTCAAAAAGAAGCCGATGCGATCCTCTTCGGCCATGGCCTTTTCCTGCAGCGCGATGGCGCGGTCGAGCTGCTCGATGCCGGCCGATGTGGCGCGCGCACAGCACTCCACGATCACCTGCTTTTCCAGATGTTCGCGGATGTAGCAGGCACTCTCGGCAAGGGTGAGGTTGATGGGTGAGACATAGGTGCCGCTTTGGGGCACGGTGCGCACCAGGCCTTCCTGCGCCAAGCGAACCAAAGCCTCGCGCACGGGCGTGCGACCCATATCTAGGTCGTCGCAAAGCTGCTTGACGCCCAGCTTTTCGCCCGGCTTGTAGTCCAGGTAGACGATTTTGCGTCGAATGGTGTGATAGGACTGGTCCTGTAGGCTCGTTTCCTGCTCGCCGACGTGCATCGATTCTTCCATAGCGCCTCGCAACTGTTCCATCAAACTCATATGTCAGTTGTTAATTATGCCGCGAATCAGCTCTCCGCGGTGGGTAATTCGGCTGTTGCCTGAGAACTATTGCGGCATCTTAGTCTGTGTTTGCGCAAGGCTGCGCTCAATGTTGCCGTATCATAAGCCGTCGCAAACGTGAAATAGAAAGAAGGAATCCCATATGCAACTGGCAAATATCGTACGCGAGCGCTGGAAAGGCGTCTTGTTCTGCCTGATCATCGCCATTCCTGCGACGTTGCTCGGCAAACAGGTTGAGGTGGTCGGCGGGCCGGTGTTTGCCATCCTCTTTGGCATGGTCTTGGCGCTCGTCTTTCCCAAGAATCGTCGCGAACAGCTCGCCGCCGGCGTTACCTATACGTCCAAAAAAGTCTTGCAGTACGCGGTTATCCTGCTTGGCTTTGGCATGAACCTCTCCCAGATTCTGTCCAAGGGCGCCCAGTCGCTGCCGATTATCGTGGCGACAATCTCGACCTCGCTTGTCATCGCCTTTGTGCTCTGCCACGTTATGAACGTACCGGGCAAGATCGCGACGCTTGTGGGTGTGGGTTCGTCGATTTGCGGCGGTTCTGCCATCGCCGCGACCGCACCCGTCATCGATGCCGACGATCGCGAGATTGCCCAGGCTATTTCGGTCATCTTCCTGTTTAACGTTATCGCGGCGCTCGTGTTTCCGACGCTTGGCGGCATGCTCGGGCTGACCAACGAGGGCTTCGGCCTGTTTGCCGGTACCGCCATCAACGACACCTCGTCCGTAACGGCTGCGGCGAGCGCTTGGGACAGCATGCATCCCGGCGCCAATGTGCTCGAGAGCGCCACGGTGGTCAAGCTCACCAGGACGCTGGCCATCATTCCCATCACGCTGGCGCTTGCTTGCTGGCAGATGCATCTGGCGCGCAAGGCCGGCGGCGACGCTAGGAGCACGTTCTCGCTTAAACGCGCGTTTCCCATGTTTGTGCTGTTCTTTGTGCTGGCGAGTGTGATCACTACGGTGCTTCAGCTTCCCGCGTCCTTTACGGCGCCCATCAAGGAGCTGTCTAAGTTCTTTATCGTGATGGCCATGGCGGCAATTGGCTTTAATACCGATATCGTCGAGCTGGTCAAAAAGGGCGGCAAGCCCATCGCGCTGGGCTTTTGCTGCTGGATTGGCATTGCGTGCATGAGTTTGGGAATGCAGCACGTGCTGGGAATCTGGTAGAGAAGTAGCTTATTTGCGTGCTGCGTGCTGGTGAGCGCATTCTCACGGTGGAGCGATAGGAGCTCTTGCGGGTATGGCTTGTCCGCAGGTTTATAAGTCCCGAAGAGCTCTTATCGCCCCGCCAGGATGGCGATGCGGGGCAACACCTATACTCGCAGGACGGCGCTTTCTGCCCTATAGTGTTTGATGAGCAATATCGTTCAATTTTGAAACACTCGGTCGTGCGACCGTCGGCGGTTGCGCGTCGCTGCGGACAGGGGCAAATAATGGATAGCGATGTCAAGCTGAACATCTTGACCGAGGCCCTGGCTGCTGCCGGGGCCTCGGCATTGGCAATCGATGCGCGTGGGGACGTCGCGATCTCGACCATGAATGACGCGGCGCTCGAGCGGGATGTGGCGGCTTTTGTCGCTGAGCGCCTCGACCGTATAGGAGACGGCGCGCGTCTTGTTATGGGGCGTGCGGGTACGCGCCTGAGCCTGACCGTTCGCCCCACCGACAAAGAGGGCGGGGGCCTTTGGGTGGTCGTGGCGCGTGAGGTGCGCGGTGCCGCGGCGCATGCGGGCATCGAGTGGCTCAACGCCGACGAGGTTGAGGCCCGCTACGAATCGAGCGCGTACGGCATCGTTGAGGGGGCGGCCTCGGTGGCTGCACCGGTTGCCGAGAGCTACGCGCGCGGTGTGCCCCTTATGCTCGAGGGCGAGCTGGGAGCGGGTCAGGTCGAGATCGCCAAGCGCCTCTATCTGGACGGTCCTTTTGCCGATCAGCCCTTTGTTTCCGTCGCGCTCGATGAACTCACCGATCGCGGTTGGCGCCATGTGCTCAAAAGCTCCGAATCGCCGCTGTTCCAAACGGGGCTGACACTTTGCATTGAGGGCTGGAACGCGGTTGGTCCGCAGCGCCTTCGCGAGCTCGTTTCCACGATGGCCGACACCGCGTTGGCGACGCGCTGCCATGTGGTGCTGACGGCGAATGACATGCCGGGCGGCAGCGAAAGTGATCAAGCCGCCTTTGTGTCCGAGCGCTTCGCCTGTGCGGTGAGCGTGGCGCCGGCAATCGCCGAGCAGGGAGCCGCGTCGACGAAGGCTGCGCGCTATTTGGAATATCTCGCTGATGCATTTGGAACGGCAGCGCCCACGCTGTCTGTCGCGGCGACGAAGACGCTCGATGCTTACCGCTGGCCGCGCAATTATCTGCAGCTCCGCGAGGTCTCGGAACGACTGTATATATTGGTGGGGGCGGGCACGGTGGACCGCGCTGTGGCGGAGGAAGTGCTCGCCCAAGAGGACGTGATTAAGACCGCAACCTTTGGCGCCCCGACGCTCGAAAGTGACCTGTATATCCTGCGACCGCTGGCCGATACCGAGCGAGATATCGCGCATCTGGTTGTAGACCATCTCCACGGCAACCGAACCCGTGCGGCGGAGGTGCTGGGCATAAGCCGTACAACGCTGTGGCGCTTGCTGAAGGACGATGACCGTTGAGCGAGGCGCCCGTGACCGCGCGCGACGCGTGTGCTACAGTCCAAAGCGTTATTGTTTCGATTTGGTTACGGCGTGCGAGGGCATATGGCTGAGACTTCAAAACCGAGCCGCAGAAGGCGGAGTGCCGCGCCGGTCAACCGACGCACGACATCGGTGACGTGGGGCAAACACGCCTCGGGGTTTGATGGCTCGTTCAAGCGCACTAAATACGGCTATCCTTCGGCAAGCGCCCGCTTGGCAATGCAGGCAGAGTCCTCGCTGTGGGGCCGCAAACGCGTGGTGGGCTCAAAGCTCAAGCACGACGGAACGCTCGGCTACATCAGCCGCGGGGCGGCTCGCCGCAGCGGGCTCAATCCCGCCGGCTGGCATCGCTACGTGCCGATCGTGGCCGCCGTTGCAGTGATCGTCATCGCACTCGCTGCGCTTGGCTATGCCGGCGGTGGCGCCAACTTGGACGCAGTGTTTAAATCGCCCGAGCTCGCGCATGCAGGCACAGAAGTTGTCGAGGGCGCACAGGTCCAAACGAGTGTCGCACCCCAACGCGGCATCGTTGCGGCGGCCTCCACCATCGCCGATGCGCAAAAGGACGAAGGCGAGCAAGGCAACGATAGCGAAGCGACTCAGGAGAACGAAGCCGCATCGAACCAGACATAAAGATAAGTTGCGGTGGAATACGGACTAAATGGGCTCATATAGAGCCAAAACAGTCCGTATTTCACCGCAACTGCATAGGGCCGGCAGAAGGGGACGTTCCTGGGTTACCCTACGTACACCACGTTGTTACGGCGTGGTTTTGCCTCGGGAAGCACGTCCTCGGCATAGCCCAGAATGCAATTGCCGACGCCGCGCAGGCTTCCGTCGGCGGGCAGGCCCCACTTCGCCAGCAGCTCCAGGCCCTCGGGCGAGTCGAAGACCTCATGCGCGCGGTGGATCCAGCACGAATCGACGCCCAGCGCATAGGCGGCGTTGAGCAGGTTGCCCATGGCAAGCGATCCGTCTTCTAGGTGCGTGGGCACACTGCGGTCGACCAGTACCACCACAACAGTTTTGGCGCCGTAGAAGGGGTCGCCGTTGCCGCCCATGACTTGTGCGTTGAGCTGCGAGAGACGCTCGACGGTCGCGGGGTCGGTCACGGCGACAAAGGTGACGGGCTGGCGTCCCATGCCGCTGGGTGCATACTGACCGGCCTCGATAATGCGTGCGAGCTTCTCTGCCTCGACGGGGCGGTCGCTGTAGTTACGGCAGCTACGGCGGTGGATGAGTGCTTCGATAGTCTCCATGGGTTCTCCTAGTGATGACGTTACAGATGCTCCGTTCATACCCGTCGGGCTGCAGCCGTAATCGCACGGAAGGGTCCAAGCAGCTATAGCCATCAATGGAAAAGGTCGGCCTGCATAAAACCGCGGCAAAAATGTGACAAACCAGCGATTGGTCAAACGTTTTATCCCGTCTACCCTGCGGTTCTTTACCATTTGCCTAAATGACCAACGCATAAGCGATGATAAAGGTTTTACTAAAGGGGCACCAACGTTTATCAATGCGCCGTGTGGGCGCTGGGCCAGGAGGTAACCATCATGTTCCAGGCTGGAGATGTCGTCGAGACCGATTTCGAAGGATTTCTGAAGCTGCTGCGTTCCAAGACGCGCGCTTTCGTGTCGATCAACGATCACGAGTACTACATCACGCACACCGATGGCTATTGGCGTGTTCAGGATTGCGAGGCCCTCAACGACAAGGGCCACTTTACTGACTGCTCCGAGCTGGTCAACACGGTCTGCGAGGTCGTCGAGCTGCCGTGGATTGCCGGCAAGAGCCTGCATGACAGCTTCTCGGGCGCTACGGTCTATGAGGCCGTCGCCGCTTAACAGGCAATAAAACCCGATTTTCACGTGACCGCTGGCGCCGCCCCCGCGCCGGCGGTCTTTTTCTGCCGATAGGCCATAAAAATGCACGCATTCGCGGAGAGCCTGTTGACGATAGTCAAAACTCGGACTAATCTAGAGACACATAATTGGTCAAAAATCGGACAATCGAATGGTGGGATAGATGAATAGTGCGGTTGCGCTGGTCGACTTCGACCGGTTGATCAATGGACTCGACCATATCTATTCGGAGTTCTCGCGCACCTGCGGTCTTTCGGACTGCGCCTACTGGATGCTCGTCGACACCAGCACGGCGGGCGGTAGCATCGCCGTAAGCCGTCTGACAAGCGAATGGTTCTACAGCAAGCAGACCATCAACTCGGCAATTAAAACCTTGACGGCGCGGGGTTTCGCAACGTTGGAGTTTGCCGAAGGCAGTCGTAAGAACAAGGTTGTGAGCCTGACCGAAGAGGGCAGGCGATTTGCCGAGCGTTATGCGCTGCCGGCACTCAAGGCCGAGCAGCGAGCCTTTGGCGCGCTTGAGCCGTGTGAGCAGCGCGAGATTATGCGCTTGATCGGAAAATTTTCCCATGCGCTCGGCGATGAGTGCGGTGCCTTTAAGCAGCATATCGCTGCCGAGAGCCAAGCCGAGAATCAAGGTGAGGGGGAGTCGTGCGACTGCTAATGAGGTTTATGAAGCCATATCGAGGGCTTGTCGCAGTGACGCTGCTGGTGCTGCTGGTGGATAACGTCGGTACGCTGTTGGTTCCCACGATGCTGGCGAACATGGTCAACACCGGTATTACCACGGGCGATGTCGACTACATTTTACGCAACGGCCTATACATGTTTATCGCGACCAGCATGGCTAGCGGCGGCACGGTGCTGGGCTGCTATCTTTCGGCGCGCCTGGCCGCCAACGTGGCTTGCGATATCCGCAATGCCGTGTACGACAAATCGCTCGAGCTCGCGGCCAGCGATTTTGAGCGCTTTGGCACCGGATCGATGATCACCCGCTCGCTCAACGACATCAACGTGATTCAGCAGGCGATTTTGCAGACGATTCAGCTGGTGCTGCCCGTGCCGTTTTTGGCTGTGGCGGGCATCATCTTTGCCTGGTTTATCGATCCTGCCATGGGCACGCTTCTGGGCGTAGTCGTTGCGATTGTGCTGGTGGCGGCGGTCTTTACGGTTGCCAACGCGGCTCCGATCTTTATGCGCTTGCAGAGCTTTATCGACCGCATGAACGTGGTGCTGCGCGAAAACATCGTGGGCGTGCGCGTCATCCGTGCGTTTAACAAGGAGCGCCACGAGGAACGGCGTCTGGACGAGGTGTTTAGCGAATACGCCGCCAACGCCATCAAAGTCAACCACCTGTTTGTGGGCCTCGACAGCTCAAGCTTCTTTTTGATGAACATCGCCGAGGTGGCGGTGCTGTGGATGGGCGGCAACCGCGTAGGCGCCCACGCCATGCAGATTGCGAGTATCTCGGCGGTGCTGGAGTATGCAATTCTGATCCTGTTCTTTGTGATGATGGCCCAGATGGTGGTGCTGACGCTTCCGCGTGCTGCCGCGTGCCTGAACCGTGCGCAGCAGGTGCTGGAGATTGAGCCGAGCATCGTCGATGGCGGGCGTACGCTTGATGCGGCCGCGTCCGACTCAAAGGACGGGGCCGATGTGGTCGCCGTGTTCGATCATATGTCGTTTCGCTTTGACGACGCCGACGAGGACACCCTGTGCGACCTGAGCTTTGCCTGCCGTCGCGGTCAGACGACTGCGATCGTTGGCTCGACAGGCTCGGGCAAATCGACGGTGGCAAAGCTTCTGCTGCGCTTCCACGATGCCACCAAGGGCTCCATTCGCCTGAATGGTGTGGACCTGCGCGAGCTTACGCAAGACGAAATCCGCGGGCGCATTGCCTATGTGCCGCAGAAGGCGTGGCTGTTCTCGGGCACGGTGGCGAGCAACCTTCGCTTTGGTAACGAAGGCGCGACCGAGGGCGACATGCTTCACGCGCTTGAGGTTGCCCAGAGCACCTTTGTACTCGACCAACCGCAGGGGCTCGATACCCCGGTTGCCCAGGGCGGTACGAACTTTTCGGGCGGCCAGCGCCAGCGTTTGGCAATCGCCCGTGCGCTCATGAAGCATGCCGATCTATATATCTTCGATGACAGTTTTTCGGCCCTGGACTTTAAGACCGATGCCGCCCTGCGTCATGCGTTGCAAGACGAGACGCGTGACGCTGCGGTGCTCATCATCGCGCAGCGCATCTCGACGATCTTGCACGCCGACCAGATCGTCGTGCTCAAGGATGGCGAGGTTGTGGGTCTGGGCACGCATGGCGGGCTTATGGAAACCTGCGAGGTGTACCGCGCCATCGCGGAATCGCAGATGAAGGGAGGTGAGTAGCATGACCGAGGAGCTCAAGAAGCAGGGCGGCGTTGATGACGCCGCTGCCGCGGGACTGGTCGAGGAAACGGCTGCCGCGTCGACCGAGCTGGATGACGCCGCCAAGGCTGCAGCCGAGCACGAGGCTCGCCGCCAAGCGCTCTACGAGGAAAACGAACGTGCCGAGGACGAGCGCGCCCGCGCCGAGGCAGAGCGTATGCGCGACGTGGACGACGAAGACGAGGACGAGACGCCTCGGGATACCTGGGCGACGGTGCGCCGTCTGTGGAGTGAGGCTGCCGGCGACCATTGGCGCTTCTATATCGTGTTCGCGAGCATTGTGTTCTATGTCATCTTTAACACTGCCGCGCCGGCATATAGCGCCCGCGTGATCGATGAGCTGTGGGGCCACATTCAGGTAGCGTTTGTCAACAACGCCACCTTCAGCATCACCTGGGAGAACTGCGGCAGGACTATCTTCATCTACTTTTTGATTTGGACGGCCGCCGCTTCGTTCTACGCGCTCCAGAGCTTTTTGATGTCGAGCGTGGCCGAACGCCTCAACCTGCGCCTGCGCAACCGCATCGCGCAAAAGCTCAACCGTCTGCCGCTCGCCTATTTTGACGCGCATCGTCCCGGCGAGGTCGTCAGCCGCGCGACCAACGACCTGGACAAGATGTCCGAGAGTATGCAGCGCGGATTGCTGCAGCTGCTGGTATCGATCGGTACCGTGACGGGTGCCATCATCATGATGTTCGTGTTTAGCGTGCCGCTCACGCTAGTCTTTTTGTTCTTTATGGCGTTGTCGCTGCTGGTGACCAAAGTGGTCTCGCGTCGCACGCATGACGTGACCGGTGAGCGCCAGGAGTGGGTGTCCAAAATTACGAGCGCGGTCGAGGAAGGCTATTCGGGCCGTTTGGTGATTCGCGCGTTTAACCGCGAACGTCAGAGCTCCGCTGAGGTGCACGAGGCTTCGAAGGAATTGGCTCGTGTGAGCACCAAGGCCGACTTTATGATCAATGCTGTCGGCCCCGCGGTGCGCTTTATCGGCCGTTTGGCGCAGATCGTTATTGCGCTGGTGGGCTGCAGCATGCTGGTTGCCGGTCACATGACCGTCGGCGTGTTCCAGGCGTTCTTCCAGTTTATCTACGAGGCGTCCGAACCCATGACGCAGCTGTCGTTTACCTTCAACTCGCTGCAGAGCGCGTTGGCGAGTGCGGAGCGCGTGTTCGACCTGCTCGATGAGCCCGAGATGGAGGCCGATCCGCTGCCGGACAAGGCCGCCAAGCTGCCGGGTCGCGTGGAGGGCCGCGTCGCTTTTGAGCACGTGCGCTTTGGTTATTCGCCCGACAAGCCGCTCATGCGCGACGTGTCGTTTACCGCCGAGCCGGGCCAGAAGATTGCCGTGGTGGGAACCACGGGCGCAGGCAAGACGACGCTCATCAACCTGCTCATGCGCTTCTACGAGATTGACGGCGGGCGTATTACGCTCGACGGCGTGGATACGAGCCGCATGGATCGCGGCGAGCTACGTCAGCAGTTTGGCATGGTGCTGCAGGACGCCTGGCTGTTCGACGGCACGATTGCCGAGAATATCGCCTACGGCTGCCCCGAGGCGACGCGCGACGAGATCGTGGCGGCTGCGCGCGCCGCGCAGGTCGACTTCTTTGTGCGCACCATGCCGCAGGGCTACGACACGCGCGTGGCCAACGATGCCGAGAGCATCAGCCAGGGCCAGCGTCAGCTGCTGACCATCGCTCGCGTGCTGCTCAACAACCCGGCGATTCTCATTCTGGACGAGGCGACCTCAAGCGTGGACACGCGTACCGAGCTTGCCATCGGTCGTGCCATGGATGCGCTTATGCGCGGGCGCACGAGCTTTGTGATCGCACACCGCCTGTCGACGATTGTGGATGCCGACCTGATCTTGGTCATGGATCACGGCAACATTATCGAGCAGGGCACGCATAAGGAGCTGCTGGCTGCCGAGGGTGCCTACGCCGACCTCTATCTGAGCCAGTTCGCATAATGTGACAAAGGGACAGTCTCTTTACCACATCACAAATAAGGCGCGCCGGGGGTGAATCCTCTGGCGCGCCTTTGCGTTGGCGTCAATGTTGTCGGTGGTCGTCCGCCTCTAGCGTTCGTCCACGAGCTTGGCGACGAGGGCTTTGAGCTCGGCCACCTCTCGCTCGAGTTCCTTGACGCGGCGGGCGTTCTCGGTGATGCCTTGGCGGTTGAGGGCACTCTGCTCGGCAGCGTCATCGGGCATGTACTCGCGATGCTGCTTGGCGTCGAAGCTCTCCTCGAACACGCGGCAGCCGTTGCGCTTGATGATGCGTCCCGGCACGCCCACGACGGTGCAGTTGTCGGGCACGTCCTTGACGACAACCGAGTTGCCGCCGATCTTGACGTTGTTGCCGATGCGAATGTTGCCGAGCACCTTGGCACCCGTGCCCACGGTGACGTTATCGCCGAGCGTTGGGTGGCGTTTGCCGGTCTCGTTGCCGGTGCCGCCGAGCGTAACGCCCTGGTAAAGTACACAGTTGTCGCCCACGACGGTGGTCTCGCCGATGACGACGCCCATGGCATGGTCGATAAAGAAGTGTTTGCCGATCTGTGCGGCGGGATGAATCTCGACGCCGGTGATGTGGCGGGTGATTTGCGAGAGCACGCGGGCGAGCGAGCGATGACCGTGCTCCCAGAGCCAGTGCTCGGGCACGTGGTTCCACTTGGCGTGCAGGCCAGGATAGGAAAGGAAGATGACCAGACCGTTTTGCGCGGCGGGGTCCTGCGCTTGGACGGTCTTGATGTCCTCGCGAATGGTATTGATAAAGCTCACCGGCCGCCCTCCCTTAGCGCCATGGCAATGCGATTCAATAAAGTATAGCGATTCGCTAGGGATTAGGAAGGACAATCTTGGCGGCATTGCGCGACAGGTGTCAGTTATGCAAACTTGCTGGTAATGGAGTCATGCTTTTGTGGGGTTGCGCACGAGGGGGCACCGCAACCGTATACTGGTCAACTTGGACGTATCCGCGCCCACAACTGAGAGGTTTTACTTCATGGGTTTCATCAATTTTATTGCCGAGCTGCTTAAGGACCCGCGCACCGCGATCGCCAGCTGGATCGCCGCCGGCCCGCTTATGGCCTACGGCTGCGTGTTCCTGATCATCTTTATCGAGACGGGCGTGGTGTTCTTCCCATTCCTTCCCGGTGATTCGCTGCTGTTCGCCTCGGGTTTCTTTGCCCACAATGGCGGCTTTAACATTGTGGCGCTTCTGGCCACCGCATGGGCCGCTGCCATTTTGGGCGATCAGTGCAACTTTATGATCGGTCACTTCTTTGGCAAAAAGATCATCGCTTCGGGCAAGGTCAAGGCCATGACGCCCGAGCGCATTAAAAAGTCCGAGGACTTCTTGGACAAGTGGGGCCACCTGGCTATTTTCCTGGGCCGTTTCTTCCCGTTTATCCGCACCTTTGTGCCCTTTATCGCCGGCATGGGCGGCATGCACTGGCGTAACTTCGTTATCTTTAACGTGCTGGGCGGCATTACCTGGTCAACGCTCTTTACGCTGCTGGGCTACTTCTTTGGCGGCATCCCCTTTGTGCAGGAGCACTTTGAGCTGCTGATCGTCGGCATCGTTGCCGTGTCGATCATCCCGACCGTGGTCGGTCTGGTTAAGGCTAAGCTGGGCAAAAAGAACGCGTAGCTCGAGCCAGCGCGCAAACCGTGCAGTTGAGGCCCGTCACCGCTTACGGTGGCGGGCCTCTTTAGTTACGGGCTTTAGCCTGTGCGGGGCGCGCAGCGCGCCGCATCAGAAACCACCCGCTATGCGGGTGGGGCCAAACGGC
>NZ_JADMRH010000020.1:0-46956 GCF_015560135.1 Collinsella aerofaciens | reverse complement strand
GCGCCTTTAGACGCGAGCCCGGGGCCCGTGGGTTATACCCTAAGAGCAAACCACCCTTTTTAAGGGTGGTTCTGATTTCGGTCAAATGAAAATACTTTACTTAGTTAAAGAAAAGCGTTTTATCAGACGCGTACGGGGAGTACAATCTCGTGCATGCGAATCGACGTGCCATCGGCTTTGATGCTGTTCGCGTGTCCCGTCCGGCTCTACGCTCCGGGCGTGCGACGTTGCGACGCGGTCGGCCTCGGTCCTTGCGTGCGGGTTCGCGAGTTTGCAACTGTGTATGTAAGGAGCGACATATGACTGTCGAGAAGAAGGATATCGATTGGGGTAGCCTCGGCTTTGGCTACATGAAGACCGATTACAGCTACGAGGCTCATTGGAAGGATGGCGAGTGGGACGAGGGCGGCCTGACCACCGACCACACCCTGCATGTCTCCGAGTGCGGCGGCATCTTCCATTACTGTCAGGAGGTCTTTGAGGGCCTGAAGGCCTACACCGCCGAGGACGGCAGCATCGTCTGCTTCCGTCCCGACATGAACGCTGAGCGTATGTACAACTCTGCCCAGCGCCTCGAGATGCCCCCGTTCCCCAAGGACAAGTTCGTTGAGGCCGTCAAGCAGGTCGTCTCTGCCAACGCCGCCTGGGTTCCGCCCTTCGGTTCTGGCGCGACCCTGTACGTGCGTCCGTTTATGATCGGCTCCGGTGACGTGATCGGCGTGGCTCCCGCTCCTGAGTACACGTTCCGTATTCTCGTGACCCCGGTCGGTCCGTACTTTAAGGGTGGCCTTAAGCCCGTTAAGCTGCGCGTTTCCGAGTACGACCGCGCCGCACCGCACGGCACCGGCAACATCAAGGCCGGCCTGAACTACGCCATGTCCCTCAAGCCCACGATGGAGGCCCATCGCGAGGGCTATGCCGAGAACCTGTATCTCGACTCCGAGTCCCGCACCTATGTCGAGGAGACCGGTGGCGCCAACGTCCTGTTCGTGAAAGAGGATGGCACGCTCGTCGTTCCGCAGTCGCACACCGACTCCATCCTGCCCTCCATCACCCGTCGTTCGCTCGTTCAGGTCGCTCAGGACCTGGGCATGACCGTTGACCAGCGTCCCGTCGAGTGGGCCGAGGTCAAGGCCGGTACCTTTGTGGAGTGCGGCCTGTGCGGCACCGCTGCCGTCATCTCTCCGGTTGGCGAGATTGACAACAAGGTTTACGGCGCCGACGAGACCGTGACCTTCCCGGCTGGCTACACCGAGATCGGCCCTGTGATGAAGAAGCTTCGCGAGACCCTGACTGGCATCCAGTCCGGTGCTGTCGAGGATAAGCACAACTGGGTTTACACCGTCGCGTAAGCAGTCTTAGCTGTCCGGCCCGAGGGCGGCCTTCCCTCCCGGCGCGTCCTCGGACATGAAAGAACCCCCGCTGCGCACTTCGTGCGGCGGAGGTTCTTTCGTCCTGCGGAGTGCGCCGGGAGGGAACTTGCTCTCCGCCCTGCGGGCTCGGCGTTGCCACAACGGGCAATAATTAATCTGAATAAACATGGCGCGCGGCCTTTTAGGCCGCGCTTGTGTTTTGCTTCGCGCCATGTGGGGGTGGTGGCGACGTGCATTTTTGCGAGTATTCTGCAATCGAAGGTCCCTGCATACCGACCTCGGGCAAAAAATCGGGAGTTCTCGATGTTTTCTACGAATGATGGGCGGGGTTATGGGCTTATAGCGTTTGATTTGCAGGGATATTCGCGGTCTTCGGCATGTATCGTGGCGCCCGAAGCTCTTGGTTATGTTGAATACTCCTAAAAATGCACGGCGCTTAGAGGGGGACCTTCGCGAAAAAAGAAACCGCCCCGTCGAAGTATGCATTCGACGGGGCGGTTTATGCATTTGGCCGATTAAGGATGCACTGCCAAACTACTAGAACTTGACGGTCGGGGCCTGGCGGGCTGCTTCGGCGGCCTCGAAGCCCTGGCGCTCCTTAAACTGAAAGATGCCGGCAAAGATGACAGCCGGGAACGTCTGAATGGCGTTGTTGTAGCTGAGCACGCAATCGTTGTAGCTCTGGCGTGCGTAGCTAATCTTGTTCTCGGTATCCTCGAGCGATGCCTGCAGCTGCGTAAAGTTGGTGTTTGCCTTAAGATCGGGGTAGGCTTCGGCTACGGCGAAGAGCTGGCGCAGTGCGCCGGTCAGCACGTTGTCGGCTTCCATCTTGGCCTCGGGCGTGGTGGCCTTGACGGCGGTGTTACGCGCGCTGATCACGGCGGAGAGCGTCTCCTGCTCGTGCTTGGCGTAGCCCTTGACGGTCTCGACCAGGTTGGGGATCAGGTCGTTGCGGCGCTGCAGCTGCGTATCGATGTTCTGCCAGGCGTTATCAATGCGGTTACGCTTGGTGACCATGTTGTTGTAGATGCCGGCGATGGCGCAGACAATCACAATGACAACAACGATGCCGATGATGACGGTAATCATGATGTCTCCGTTTCGAATGGCCGCGGCGGCATGCGCCAGCTGCCGTTGGTATAACGCTACTAGTATACCCGCAACGTTTTGCCGTGCCGAACTTTCCGGTAAGCGTTGTGTTTTCGTCGGGGTCGGCACCGGGGCAAAGCGCGCGAGGTACAGGTGTAAGATATGCGACAGATTGACGAGTGTTGTCTTTGCCCTGAGGATGGCGATACCAGTGGACCTTCGCATCAAGAAAACCTACCGCGCCCTGTTCGATGCTTTCACCGAGCTTCTCGAGGAGCATCGTTTTGAGGACCTGACGGTTGCCATGCTGTGCGACCGCGCCATGATTCGCCGCACGACGTTCTATAAGCACTTTCGCGACAAGAACGATTACTTTGCCTTTTATATCGATGAGCTCATGTCGGGCTTGCCGCAAAAACAGCCCGATGAGGCCGGCGCAGTGTCTGCCGAGGACGTGCGCGCGCTTCGGCACGCGATTTTGGACGATGCCATGGATTTGATTCTGACGCACGAGCGGCTCATGGATAACATTTTGGCAAGCAGCATGTCGGGCATGTTGACCAACGTTATTTGCGACCGCATTGCCCGCTCCATCCGCGAGCGTGTGATGAACGTGCTTGCCGAGGATGCCTTGGCCCCCGTGTCACTCGAGACGACGTCTGAGTTTGTCGCCGGCGGTATTATTCGACTTTTCACGATATGGTGGGAATCGGGCCACGATCTTGAGCGTCGACCCGAGATGGCCGACGTGGTCGATGCACTGTTCGAGCGGACCATGACACCGGTGCATCACTAAAAGTGGCGGAGAGAGGGGGATTCGAACCCCCGGAACGCTCTCGCGCTCAACGGTTTTCAAGACCGCCGCATTCAACCGCTCTGCCATCTCTCCGTGAGTCGTAATGATAGCATCGTTTTGAATTTGCAACAGGGAAGGCGAACGATGACGATCACCGAAATCGACGAGAAGTTCATGCGTGAGGCGTTGGCGGAGGCGCGAGCCGCCGCGGCGGTGGGCGAGGTGCCCATTGGCGCTGTGGTGGTGCGCGCGGGTGAGATTGTCGCGCGGGCGCATAATCGTCGCGAGCTCGATCAGGACCCTTCGGCTCATGCAGAGTTCGCGGCCCTGTGCGCTGCCGCTCGGTCGCTCGGTCGCTGGCGCCTTTCCGATTGCACGGTCTACGTGACGCTCGAGCCTTGCTGCATGTGCGCGGGTCTTATGGTCAACGCGCGCGTCGGGCGCTGCGTGTATGGCGCGAGCGACGCCAAGGCGGGTGCGCTGGGTTCGCTGTATGACCTGAATGCCGATTCGCGCCTGAATCATCGGTTTAACGTGACGGCTGGGGTCCTGGCGGATGAATGCCGCGAGCTGCTGAGTAACTATTTTGGCGGTCTGCGCGGAGCGGGTGGCAGCGGCTGTGGCTGCGGTCCGAACCTTGAGGCGCATGCTGCTCACGCCGCAGCGCTTGCAGGTGCCGGTGAGGATGCTGGCATGGCGGTTGACTTTGGCCCTGCGTGCCGCCGGCCCCGCCGTGTGCTGCTGGCGATCGACTCCTTTAAGGGCAGCGTGTCGAGTGCACGGGCGGAGGCGGCGGTTGCCGAGGGCATGCGCCGTGTGTGGCCCGATGCCGAGGTGCGCGCGTTGCCGCTGGCGGATGGCGGCGAGGGAACGCTCGACGCCATCGCCGCGTGCGGCGGTGAGATTGTGACCTGCGAGGTGGCAGGTCCCTTGGGCGATCGCGTGTCTGCCCGGATGTTGGTGGACGACGAGCGCGACTCGGCTGTAATTGAGATGGCCGAGGCGGCGGGTATTGGGTATTCGAGTTGTACGGAGTCGGCGGCGTTGGCGGCTTCGACCTATGGCGTGGGCGAGCTTATGCTTCGCGCAGTTCGCACGGGCGCAAGGACACTCTATATTGGTCTGGGCGGCAGTGCCGCCAACGACGGTGGCGCCGGCATGCTGCAGGCGCTGGGCGCGCGCGTGGTCGATGATCAGGGATGCGATGTCGCCCCCGGTCTTGCCGGCCTTGAGCAGGTGGCGAGCGTTGATTTGGCGCCCGCGCTGCAGGCTTTGGATGATGCTCGCATCGTTGTGCTTTCGGATGTCGAGAATCCGCTCGTGGGGCGTCGAGGCGCACTGGCGGTGTTTGGCGGGCAGAAGGGCCTGCCGGCGGATGATGTCGAGGTGCTGCGCAGATACGACGGCTGGATGGTCGGCTACGGTCGCTTGCTCGATGCGGCGATTGCCAGAGCTCGAGCCCAGGGGTTGTTGCGCACACCCGAGGGCGCACGGACATTTGGCTCGGTGCTCGGTGTACCCGGCGCGGGCGCTGCCGGTGGCTTGGGCGCGGCGTTGCTGGCGCTCGGCGCGGAGCTACGCTCGGGTGTGGAGACGGTGCTCGACCTCGTGGGGTTTGACGAGCGCGTGCGCGATGTCGACCTGGTCATAACGGGCGAGGGCAATATGGACGAGCAATCCGCCGCCGGTAAGGCACCGGTGGGTGTGGCTCGTCGTGCGAAGCGATATGGCAAGCCGGTGGTCGCCGTCGTGGGCGGGCGCGCCGTCAACCTGGATGCGGTGTATGAGCAGGGTATTGACTTGGTTTTGCCGATTTGCCGCAAGCCCATGCCTCTCGACCAGGCGCTCGGTGCGCAAGAAGCCACAACCAACCTCATCTGCGCTGGCGAGGCAGCTGCCCAAGCCTACGACCTCGCCCGCCTCTAAAACCCATCCCCTCGATAAGTTGCGGTGAAATACGGAGTGTTTTTGCCTTTAAGGCGCTAATTCAGTCCGTATTCCACCGCAACTTCGTGAATGGTCATCCGAGGCTGGCCGCCTTGGGCCTTGGGTCGGACCGTTTGCCACGAAATGCGGCCATCTACTACGTTTAACCGAGCTACCTCGACCATCCCGGAATTTGCAAAAACAAAACCGCAGGTAGAGAGCTGGCCGATTTTCGAAAAAGTCGGCTATGGTTGACCCCTGCGGCCTAAACGTAGTAGATAGGTCCTTTTCGTGGCGCAGCGTCAGACCAGTCTATTTGGGACGGCTATTTTGACTACATGCCGATCTGATTGCCCAAGTAGTCAAAAAAGCCCCGTCCCAAATTAGCTACCTTGTGGGGCTGTGGGGATAAAGATTGCCGACGGTTTTATCCCGCCGAACCCCTTTGATGGCGCGAATGGTTCGATTTGACGACCGAGTGGCAACCTGACGCGGAATAGTGGGTCGTTTAAATTGCTACAATTTTAAGTATATTGCGATGTCCCGCCTTGCGTTTCTGCGCGGGGGGGGGCGTATATTTGCATCGATGGGGACGACGACACATATATAATGAGCCGCTGCTTGCCGTCCTCATGGATTTGGGGAGGGCCTTCATGAATCGCGTGTGTGCGAGAGCTCGAGAAATGCTAAAGCCTTTTGGCAAGAAAACCAATACCGCCAAGCGTGCCCTGAGGGTTTTGGCCGTCCCGCTGGCGGCGTGCGCGCTCATGTTTGGTGCGACGAGCGCGTCGGCCGACCAGGTTGTTCCCTATAGCAACCATACCGTAAAGACGGTGAATCCCACCGACACCACGGTCAATCTGTTTGACTACTGGGTCGTGGATGGCGACAACGATAAATCGGCAACTGTCAATAATATCAACGGCGGCATCAATAAGGGTCATCAGCTCAAATTTAATAGTGGCGCAGGCACGGGCATTAACAAATGGACGGGCAAAAGCGTTATTGATGGTTCCGGACGCCTTTCTTTTGTGAAGAAGAAGCTGGTAGGCGGTTACCCGTCGATCGATGCCGGTACGTATACCTCCTACGGTTCGAGCGATAAGTACACTGACGAATCGCTCGCATACCTCTTTAACAACGCCAGCCAGGAAAATCACCAGCAGGACGGCAAAGCTGTCTACAACAACGTACAGGGCCTTTTCCAACTTGAGAACGGATACTACGTTTACGACTCGTACGGTTCTAAAGGCAACTATGCCGTGTACAACTCCACAACGAATTCCTTTAACGTCTACGCTAAAGCGGGCGTATATAAGGACAGCGCATCAAGTGAGAATCTAGGTCAGTTCTTCCCCTTTGACTCGGCTGAGAAGGTTTTTGAAGAGCAGAACGGTCAGCTCTCTCCCAAACCGATAACGGACGGAACGAACGATAAGCTCAACCACCACTTTGGCATGTCCATGACCACGGAGTTTGTCCAGCCTGCGAGCGGAAAGACCACCGATAACAAGGATATGATTTTTGAGTTCTCGGGCGACGATGACGTGTGGGTCTACATCGATGGCGTGCTCGTGGGCGACTTGGGCGGCATTCACGAGAAGGCAACGCTCGAGATCAACTTTGCCACCGGCGAAGTGAAAGTCGGCCATATTGACGGTGCGAATGGAACCCGGAAGGACATCGAAAATACCACCATCAAAGCGAAGTTCGACACCGCCGGCGTAAATACCTCCAACTTCCGCGGCAACACCTTCTGTGACAGCAGCAAGCATACGCTGAGCTTCTTCTATCTGGAGCGCGGCGCGGGCGCATCGAACATGTCGCTCAAGTTCAACCTCACTACCCTGCCGTCGTCTGAGGTTGAGAAGGTCAACCAGAACGGCGAGGCGGTCAATGGTGCAACCTTCGCGCTGTATCGGTCAGATGGACCAAAAACTGACTGGAATGAGGGCGAGCTCATTGCTCAAGGCGAGACAAAAGACGGGGGTCAGCTGATACTTCAAAAGTCGGATGACTCCGTTCTCTCGTTCGACCAAGAGCATGCTGAGGGGCACGACTACTTTGTACTCAAGGAGATAGAGCTGCCTGCGGGATATCGCTCGAGTCTGACCTCATCGACCACCGCAACACCAGGTGAGCTGCACCTGCAGTACAAAAAGGCTGCGACGAATGGCTCGGGCGGCGTGGTGGTTGCACCGCAAACGACGGTCACCACGGCCGATAAAAACACATGGATGGGCAGCCGCATGTGGCTGAACGGTGGCTATCTGGCCGCCAAGGAGACCATTTCCCTTTCTCAAAACACAAAAGACAATAAGAACAAACCCATTAACGCGGGTACGACCTTTGCCGTCGTGCTCAAGCGCACCGACGAGACCAAGGAAAACACGGATGAAAACGCGTGGACGGCGGTCACGGGCAATCCGCTCAAAGGCTACAGGCTGTGCTCTGCACACGGCATCGCCGGTGCGGTCGAGGCCGCCAACTCGGCGGACACGAGTGTCTTTGCTGTCAACACCAAGGGCGACTACGAGGTGACGGTCAGGTCGCTGCCCGGCGATATCGAGAAGTACGCTGCCATGATGGAGGACAAGTCGAATGCCGACTATACCGTGGCGGTGTATCACACCACGGCATCTTCTCTGGCGGAGGCAACCACGGAGAACACCTCCATGGTTGAATACCGGTCGACAAACAGGCAGTTCTCAACCGTGATTCACCTCACGAACGTTCAGAACCGTCTGTTTGTGCAGAAGGTCGACGAGCTGGGCAAGCCCGCGAACGGCGCGACGTTTGAGCTGTACAAGGCCGAGGACGTTACCGGCAATAGTCCCAGCACGTACGCCATTAAATCGGGTGCCGAGCCGTATGACACCGTGCAGGCAAACGGCATGAACTATCCGTATGACATTGAGGGTGCTGCATGCTTCCCGCTCGATTCGACAAAGCATGCGCCCCTTATCAAGGGTACGTACTACCTGCGTGAATCGGTGAGCCCGGATGGCTACGAGATTAATTCCACCATCACCAAGGTAATCGTGGACGATTCGGGCGTGTACGTGGACGCCGGCGAGGAGAACGACGGCGTGCGTAGCCTAAGCGGCCCGGGTTCGCTGATTGCCTCGCTGGCACAGTTTGGCTCGCCCGGCTCTATCGATAACACGCTTACGCACATTAAGGGCAAGCTGCAAAGCGCGACTGGTACAGACCCCAACGGCAACCTGACGTGGGACCAGCCTTCTCCTGCGGACGACTTCATGCATATGCGCTACGACGAGAAGACGCAGGGTACCAAGACGATTCTGCAATACGTTGAGAGCGGCGGCGATCGCGACGGCCAGTCGGCGACTATTTATGCCGATACGGGCATCAACCGTATGGCTCTTTACCAAGACGGTCAGCCCACCAATGGCACCGACCTCGGTATGCTCCAGCTCAACCATCTCTTTACCACGGCAACGGCCGTGCAGTATACCGATCGTCGCGTGGCACGCCTGCAGGTGACCAAGACCGTGACGGCAGACAGTGGTCTTACCGCGCCCACCAAGGATGCGAACGACAAAGATCTGACGTTTACGTTTAAGTTCACCCTGCCGGAGTCCCAGAAGGGCTACGAGGCGCATGTGTTCGACGCGAATGGCGAGGCCATGGGCGGCTCTTTCACGCTCAGGAACGGCGACACCCATTCCATCAAGGCCGAGAGACCGTTCGCGTATACGACCTTATGAAGGGCGACAGCTACAGTGTGAGCGAGATCACCACCAAGGGCGAGGAGTCCAATGGCAACGTGCTGGCGAGCATCGTTAACACCGTGACCGGCTCTGCCGGCGAGTCGGTGCTTCCGGCTGGCTTTAGCCTCGTGAGCCGCATGGCCGGCGGCGAGGAGCAGTCCGGAACCGGCAACACCATCGAGGGCAAGATTGTTGCGCTCGTGGACGGGAAGATCCCCGCGAGCAACAAGCTCGAGTTCACCAACAACTACAGCGCCAGCCGCGTAACGCTCGGTGCCCAGAATCGTCTGAGCGCCAAGAAGGTGCTCGAGGGCCGCAATTGGGCCGATGGCGATACCTTTACCGCGCAGCTTACGCCCGAGGACGGCGCCCCCATGCCCGATGGCGCCAAGAGCAAGGTGTCGACGGTCGAGCTCAACAAGAAAACTCAGGAGGCAACGTTTGGCGACATCACCTATGCCAAGCCGGGCACCTACACCTATACCATCCAGGAGGGTATCCCCGAACCCGACGCCAGGGCAGACGGCATAAGCTACTCTGCCGCCGTCTATACCGCGAAGGTCGTGGTGGAGGACAACCAAGCTGGTGCTCTTGTCGTTGCGAGTGTGACGATGAAGCAGGTGCGCGACGACGGAGGCACCGAGAAGGAAGTCGAGGTCGCCGGTAAGGTCGCAACCTTCATCAACCGCTACGATGCGCACGAGTCGAAGATCCCCATCCAAGCTAAAAAGACCCTAGTCGACAACGCGGGGACGTTCCCGCTTGCCCAGAACGCCTTTAGCTTTACGCTCGAGGGCATGGGTGGCTATGCGGATGTCAATGCGGTGTTCAACCCCGATACGGTCGATAAGAGCATGACGGCCCCCATGCCCCAGGGCGCCGAAGACAACACCATGAAAGTTGGCAACGTCGATGGCGCGGTGAGATGGCCGGATATCTCTTATACCGCCAAGAAAGATGCGGGGCGCGCCTACGTGTACAAGTTCGCCGAGGATCCCGGCAGCGTTGCGGGCATGACCTACGACGGATCGGTCTATTACGCCGTAGTACGCAACGCCAAGAAGGGTGCCGGCATCCAGACTTCGATCGAGTACTACAAGATCACAGAAGACGGCTCGGTAAAGCAGCTGGACAACAACGCCACGCCTTCCTTTACCAATATATATAGCGTGGAGCCCGCGAGCGTTACCCTGCAGGGTCAGAAGACCGTGAGCGGTCGCGACTGGAACCAGGGCGAGAGCTATACCTTTAACCTTGCCGCCGCTGCGGACGATGCCAGCGCAACTGGCCTGGGCAAGACCACAAAGCAGGCGGTAACGGATGGGGCCATTGCCATCGGCACTAACCAGGCCGTCGCCAGCACGCCCGAGTCGGGACGCGTTGCCTCGTTCTCCTTTGGCACCGAAGCCGCCCCGACCGTGACATTCAACCGCGCGGGCACCTTTAGCTTCAATATCACCGAGAATGTCGCGCTTGGTGCCCCGGCGAGCATGTCCATGGACAGGCACACCGCACGTGCGACCGTCGTGGTGACCGATCTGGACGAGCGGGGCAACCACACGGGCAAGCTGCACGTGTCGAGCGTGACCTACGCCAACACCGGCGCGTCCGATGCGGACAAGGGCATAATCGATAAGGCCGCCTTCACCAATGCATACCATGCGTCGGGCACCTTTGGCGGCGTGACGGTGAGCAAGACCCTTGAGGGCCGTGCCTCTACCGCGGGCCAGTTTACCTTTGCCGTGACGGGTCTTTGGTACAACGGCGTTCAGACGTTGGTCAATGGCGCCGAGACTAACCTGTCCAACAAGGCGGCGGAGGCCGGTGTGTCCGGTGCCGTGGTGGGCACGAACGGGAAAGAGAAGCTCTTTGCCCGCAAGCTCACGGAGCAGGACCTGGGCCATACGTTTGCCTATCGCATCCACGAGAACCAGCCTGTGGCCGCCGGCTACACCTATGACACCGGCTACACCGGCGACGCCATCGTGCTCGTTAAGGTTCTTGCGAGCGAAAACAACCCCGCCAAGCTCTACACCGTGACGACCGTGCTCAAGGGCGCGGGTGTGACGGAGCTGCTGGGCGATACCGGCGATGCGAGCGCGTTGACGGACGAAAAGATTGCCGAGCTCGACCAGAATCCGAATACCTACGTGCAGCAGTACGATGCAAGCGAGGCCGGCGCCACGACGCCTACCGTCTCGTTTGTGAACAGTTATGAGGCAAGTCTCGACTATGGCGCCGCTGGCGGCCTGCAGATCGAGAAGACGCTGACGTACCCCGAGGGCGCGACGGTGTTTGGCTCGCCCAAGAGCACGTTCCGCTATATCGTCAAGCCTGCCGATAAGGCTTCTGCCAGCAAGGTCGGCCTTTCCACGGACGGCAAGGTCTTTGAGACTGCAAACGTCGAGGCCAATGACCCCAAGACCGTGAGTTTGATACCTGAGGGCGGACTGAAATTCAATCAGAATGATGCCGGCAAGACGTTTACCTATACGGTGAGCGAGATTGACGACAAGGCGACGGGCTATACGTACGACAGCACGGTCCATACGGTTAAGGCTGTCGTGGCGGATAACGGCGACGGCACGCTCAAGGTCACGACATCGGTAAGCAAGCCGGGCGACGGCGGCGACGAGCTCGAGGGCCAGTGGATCTACCCGTCGGATGCAACGTCCACCGGTGTCGCGACGGTCAAGTTCAAGAACACCTATACGGTCACCGAGGCAGCGACCTACACCCCGTCCGTGACGAAGGTGGTTGTCGGCCGCGATGCTGAGGACAAGTTTACCTTTGCCATGACCGCGGCTGACGATGTTACCCGGGCTGCCATCGACGGCAAGCTCATCACTGGCTCTTCGATGAGTGCGGACAACGGCTACACCGAGCAGAGGCAAACGAGGGACAAGCTTGCCGACGGCGCGCACGATAAGATTGACTTCTCGACGCTTACCTTCAACAAGCCGGGCACGTATACGTTCGCCATTAACGAGGTGGCTCCGAACAGCGGCCTTGGCGAGTGGAAGTATGACCAGCACGTCTATACCGTGACGGTTACCGTAACCGATGAGGGCGGCAAGCTTGTGGCCCGCCCCGATGGCACGACCGGCTCGGAGGGCTTCATCTTTACCAATAGCTACAAAACTTCGACGAGCTACGAGCTCCAGGGCGGTTTGGAGATTGCCAAGACGCTCAAGGGTAAGGATCTGCATGCCGGCATGTTTGGCTTTACGGTGACGGGCGAAGACGGTGCCTCAACTGCAAAGCTCGAGGCACTGCTGCGCGCGGATAAGGGCAAGCTCACCGTTACCAACGATGAGCCCGAGGCTGACGGTGCGTCCCATACCGGTATTTTGGGCGGACTGACCTTTACAACGAACGAAGCGGGCGAGACGTTCACCTACAAGGTGGTCGAGAACAACGACAACAAGGTCGGCTATTCCTTCGATACGTCCTATTGGACGGTGGCGATTGCGGTTAAAAAGCGCACCGACGGTTCGCCCTATACCGTGACTACCGTCAAGCACTTTGACGCCAATAAGAAGGAGCTTTCCGCGGATCTAAAGGTCTTTAACTCCGAGAGTGGTACCGAAAAGGCTCAAGTGTTCTTTACGAACAGCTACGTCGCGACCGGAACGTTTGAGGGCCTCACGGCCGAGAAGGTAATGGACTCCGGCGACAAGATCGAGGTCGGCCAGTATACGTTTGACGTGTATGCGCAGAAGGCCGATGGCACACTCCAATGGATAGATGAGGGCAAGACTCAGGCGGGCGAGAACGGTAAGGCAAAGGTCGACTTTGGTAAGGTCAACTTTAAGCTTGGCGATGCTACCAGCGAATCTTATGAGTCGGCAATTGATCTTGCCGACTACGTGAAGAATGGCGTTGCCACCAAGCAGCACAATGCCGACCACACCACTACCTACAGCTTTAACCTGGTAGCAAAGGAACGTTTCGCCAGCCTGCCCGATGGCGTGCGTCCCGTGGACGCGTCCGCGACGTGCCGAGTGCTGCTCGAGGTGACCGACAACAACAACGGCACACTTACGTCCAAGGTGACCTATCGCGATGGTACCGAGAACGGCAAAATCGTCTTCCACAACACGCGCGATAAGGTCAAGACGATCGGCACGGTCGCAAAGCCCAGTGTGGATATCGACGGGCAGCTGCTCTCCGTGGGCGATTCCTATGTCTACACCATCAACTGGGTCAACACCGAGGCCGATGCCAAAGACAATCTGGTTCCGTCCAACGTGACCGTGACCGACGAGCTTCCTGCCGGCGTTATGTTCGAGGCCTTTGAGGGCGAGTATGCCGATAAGGGCGCCGCGAGTGGCCAATTGCTTTCCTGGAACCTGGGTGAGCAGCCCGCGGGCAGCCACGGTTCGGTACGCGTGCGTGTAAAGATTACCGAGGACGCTGTGAAGGGTGTCCAGGGCGCTGTCGGCACCGTCAACAACGCCGCTACCATTAGGGTCGGCGACAAGAGCTATACCGGCACCACGACCAACTACGTGCCCAAGAAGTCCGAGAGTGATGCCCAGGATTCGAATGGGTCGGGTGTGGCGCTGGGCGACGAGCTCACCTACACCATCGGCTACAAGAACACCGAGAGCGAGCCGGCAACGGTGACTATCACTGATACCGTTCCCGCGGGGACCAAGTTAGTGGAGTTCGCCGGCGACCATAAGGATGTCGGCTCCAGGGACAATGACGGCAACCTCACCTGGACGCTGACGGACGTTCCCGCCGGCAAGGAGGGCACGGTTCAGTTTAAGGTCCGCGTGACCGAGGACGCGTTTAAGAGCGGTGGCGCTTCGGGCAATATTTCCAACCAGGCGTCGGTGACGGTCGGCAACAACCCTGCCGTCAAGACCAACACCACTACCGATGAGGTCTCTGACGGGCGCCTGACGTTGAGCAAGACGGTCACGGCCGCCGAAGGCATCACCGCGCCCAACAAGGCATTTACCTTTAAGGTACTGCTCTACCAGGCCGATGGCACAACGCCTCTGGCCGGCACCTTTGCGTACGCCGGTCGCCCCAGTGGCACCAATGGCACTTATGTAAGCGGACAGATCAAGAGCGGTGACACCATCGCGCTCAAGGCTGGCGGCTCCGTCACGGTTACCTTGCCCATAGGTGCGCACTACGAGGTGCAGGAGCTCGACTCCAAGGGTGAGCTCATGACGAGCGAGGACGGCTTTGCGGTTGTCGATAAGGCGAACTCCCAGAAGGGTACCGTCGGACAGGCGACGCAGGCGAGCTTCACCAACGTCTACAGCGTGGAGCCCACAAAGGTGGAAAACGCTTTTAAGGTGCAAAAGAAGATCTCCGGACGCAACTGGACTAAGGCGGATGCCTTTACCATGACGCTGTCTGCCGAGGGCGAGGCGCCCATGCCCAAGAATGCCAAGGGCGGCGTGGCGACGATTACGCTGAACAAGGACGTTCAGGTCGGCAACTTCGGTGCCATCGAGTACACCAAGCCCGGTATCTATACCTATGTGATTGCCGAGCAGACGGGTGGCGAGACGGCGCTCACCTTCTCGAAGGCCACCTATCGTGCCACCGTCACGGTGACCGACGACGGCGCCGGCAAGCTGTCTGCCAAGACCAAGATTGCACAGCTGACCGACGACGCCGGCAGCGCTGTTGAGCGCACGGTCGAGGCGGCGGTCTTTACCAACACCGCTAAGACCGGCGCCCTCACCGTCAAGAAGACGGTCGTCGGCGGCGACAGCCAGCGCGAGTTCGGCTTCACGGTTGCGCTGGCTGACGGGGACGGCGAGCCCGTCTCCGGCACCTTCGGCGAGGGCGAGGACGCCGTGACGTTCACGGACGGCAAGGCGGCCTTCACGCTCAAGCACGGCGGGGAGAAGACCGTCGCCGGCCTGCCCGTGGGCGCGCGCTACACCGTGACCGAGGACGCCGCCGAGGGCTATGCGACCACGGTCGACGGGACCGACGGCTCCAAGGCCGAGGGCACCGTGACCGAGGCCGGCGCGACCGCGGCGTTCACCAACACGTACGGAACGGCCACCGAGGGCAGGGACGTCTCCACCGCGGGGCTCTTCACCAAGACGCTCAAGGGCCGCGACTGGGCGGAGGGCGACAGCTTCCAGTTCACGCTCACGGGCGAGGACGACGCGCCCATGCCCGAGGGCTCCGCCGACGGCTCCAAGACCGTCAGCGTGACTGCCGCCGGCACCAAGGCGGGCGATAGGGTCGCCTTCGATTTCGGGTCCATCCGCTACACGCTCGACGACCTCAAGGACGCCGGGTTCGCCGAGGTCGGCGGCAAGCGCGTGCGCGCCAAGACCTTCACCTACACGGTGAGCGAGGCCAGGCCCGCTGACGGCTCGGCCCTCGCCGGCGTGGCCTACGACGGCCATGCCGCCACGATGACGGTGACCGTGACCGACGACGGCTCCGGCAACCTCACGGCCTCGACGCCCGCGATCGCGCAGGCGAGCGGCGGCGACTTCGTGAACACCTACACGACCGAGCTCGACTACTCGGCCCGCGCGGGCGTGCTCCTGTCCAAGACGCTCTCCGGCCGCGCGATGGAAGCGGGGCAGTTCGCCTTCACCGTGACCGCCGATGCCGAGACGGTCGCCAGGCTCGGCCTCAAGACCGGCAAGGACGCCTATACCGTGTCCGCGGCCGATGATGGAGAGGCCGCCGTGGTCGACCTCATCGGCGGTGCTGCGGGCAGCGACGTGACGTTCACCGACGCCGACGCGGGCAAGACCTACAGCTTCACCGTCGCCGAGACCAAGCTCGGTGGCGACGGCTACACCAACGACGCCGCGCCGCGCACGGTTACCGTCGCGCCCGGCTACGACGCGGCGACGGGCAAGCTCACGGTCACGACCACGGTCGTCAAGGACGGCGTCGAGGTCGCCCGCAGCGAGGTCTCGACGGCCGATGACATCGCGTCGCTGCCCGTGCCCGTGACGGTCGCGTTCCAGAACTCCTACGAGGCCACCGGCACGCTCGGCGGCGAGAGCAGCGCGTCCATCGAGGCCACCAAGACGCTGACGGGCCGCGCCGCGGCGGCGGACGAGTTCTCGTTCTCCGTCCGCGATGCCCAGGGCAACGTGGTCGCGACCGCGTCCAACCGGGCCTCCGGCGACGGCGAGGCCGCGGAGCTCGCGTTCTCGCCCATCGCCTACACCACCGGCTCGCTCGAGCAGATGGTGGCGGACGGCGCCGCCACCAAGACGGCCGACGGCTCCTGGACCATCCCCTATACCGTTTCCGAGGACACGGCGGCGCTGCCCGCCGGCGTGACGGCGACCGCCTCGAGCTTCGACATCACCGTCAAGGTGACCGATAACGGCAAGGGCGGGCTGGATGTGGTCGTGACCTACCCCGAGGGCTCCGACGGTACGCTGTCGTTCGTGAACGGCTACGGCACCAACGAGGCGACGGTCGACCTCGCGGGCACCAAGACGCTGGCGCTCGGCCAGGCCGGACTCGGCCTGACGCAGGCCGACATCGAGGGCAAGTACACCTTCAAGATTGAGCCGCTGGACGGCGCGCCCGCACCGGTCGACGCCTCCGGCAAGACGGTGACCGAGGCGGTCAACGATGCCGCCGGCAACGTCGAGCTGGGCCACGTCACGTTCAAGCAGCCGAGTGACCTCGACGATGCCGCGATCGACGGCGATGGCATGCGCACCAAGACGTTCGCCTACCGGGTGAGCGAGTCCGGCTCGGTCGACGGCGTGGTCAATGACGCGGTGGCGTCCAGGACCTTCACGGTCAAGGTGGTCGAGGACACCAACGCGGGCACGCTCGCCGCGGAGGTCCTGCCCGCCGAGGGCACGCCCGAGGGTAAGGGCGCGTTCGAGTTCACCAATACCTACGGCGTCGGCCCCGCCCCGAGCACCGTCACCGACCAGATCAAGGTGGGCAAGAAGCTCAAGGGCCGCGACCTGGCCGAGGGCGAGTTCGAGTTCCAGCTGGTCGAGATTGCCGCCGACGGCAGCGAGAGCGTCGCGGCAACGGGCAAGAACGCCGCCGACGGCACGGTCGCGCTCAGCCCCGTCACCTACACCGCGCCCGGCACGCACAGCTACGAGCTGCGCGAGGTCGCCGGCACGGCGGGCGGCGTGACGTACGACAGGGCGACCTACCGCGTGCACACGACGGTCACCGATGCCGGGAACGGCACGCTCACCGTCGAGCACGAGCTTGTGGATGCCGAGGGCAACCCCGCGGGCGACGACTCGGTGACGTTCACCAACGGCTACGAGGCCGCGCCCGTCACCCTCAAGCTGGGCGCCGCCAAGGTGCTCAAGGGCGCCGAGCTCAAGGCGGCGCAGTTCGGCTTCGAGCTCAAGGGCCGGGACGGCAAGGTGATGTCGACCGCCAGGAACGCCGCCGACGGCAGCGTCACGTTCGACGCGCTGACCTTCAAGCAGGCCGGTACCTACACCTTCACGGTGAGCGAGGTCGACGATGGCCAGGCACACGTGACCTACGACAAGGCCGTGCACAAGATTGTCGTCACGGTGAGCGACGAGGCGGCCGACGGCTCCAAGACGGGCTACCTGTCGGCGAAGGTCTCCTACGAGGGCGACGCCAACCTGCCGCCGGTCTTCACCAACAGCTACGCCGAGGAACCCGGGACCCCCGGCACCCCGGAGAACCCCGGCACGCCGGGCGGCGGTTCGGGCGGCGGTTCCGATAGCGGCTCCGGCGACAGCTCCGGCGGCGGCTCCAAGGGCGGCATGCCCGACACCGGCGACCGCAGCCTGCCGGCGACGGCACTCGGCGCCATGGCCGGCATCGGCGCGCTGGCCGTCGCGGGCGGTGCGGCCCTGTACCGCAGGCGCCGCTAGCGATATGCACGAGTGGGGCGGATCCATCCGATGGGTTCGCCCCACTTGCCCTGTTGGGCGGGAGCGGGTAAGATATACCGAGCGCCTAGCGCGTTCGATGGGTTCGGATGACGACATGTTCCGAATCTGGTCAGGTCCGGAAGGAAGCAGCCATAAGGAGCCTCTGTCGGGCATCCGAATCCATCGAGCGCACGGGCGCTTTTTTGGTGCCGCGACATGGTCCGGGAGGCGGCGAGGTATTTGGTGTCTCGCTGGTCCTCGGCTGCGCCTGCGGGATCGCTCGACTACCAAATACCTCGCCGCCTTCCGGACCCCGTCGTCCAAAAATCACCCGTAAAGGCGCATTTATCTGAATAATTTAATCCCGTGCTTTGTGCTGCTTGCTGGCGTTGCCGGGAGCGCGGTGGCCACGTGGTTCATGAGACGGCGGTGCTGTCTCCTTTTTTGCAAGTAAAGAGGTCCGTTTGCGAACGAGCTTCGACTACTGAAGATGCGATGTTCGCACTAACGACATAGCGTAATTACGGCATTGTTGGTTTACGCACAAATTGAAGAAATCTAAAAGATGCGTCGATTTCACTTCGCCCGCAGCGTTACGGTGCGAGAACGTCCAATGGAACAACTTGGACGCCGCGGTCGGTAACATAGGCTTGTGAACCAAATCCAATAATCGCTACTTTAGAAACCGGCGGGGTGTTTCCGGCAGCAACCATCCGCTCTTCGACGGCAACAAGATTGTCAGATGCCTCTTCGATTTGAGCGGAACTGAGCTTGACCTCAACGGGAATCCACATCCCACCTGGAGCCGCTATGACAGCGTCGACCTCAAGATCGCGGGAATCGTGATAGTGATAAAGGCCCATTCCGTTTGCCCTCGCATAGACCCATAGATCATGGAGCGCCAACGATTCGAAAAGCAGCCCAAGTGTCTTGAAGTCTGACAACAACGTCTCCACAGTCGCCCCGAGCGCAGCCGCTGCAAGCGACGGGTCGGCAAGATGATGCTTACGCGCCTCCCTCAGATGCACCGGAGATCTCATCGCGGGATTCCATGCGGGGATATCGCAGACGAAACTCAATCTGCTAAGAAGGGATATGTATGATGCCGCTGTTTGTCTCGATACGTCGCCACCCAAATCGGCCACAAGCGTCTTGAGCGTCGCAAGAGTGGATTCGTTGCGCGCCAACGACGCGATGACGGCTTTCACTTTCTCAGGATCTCGTCGAGAGCCATCGACGCGGGGGATGTCTTCCTCAGCGACTATCTCGATATATCGTTTTGCCGTCGCGGACGCAATTCGCGCGTCACGCCCAATCGACGCCGGCCATCCACCGCAAACGATGCGCTCGGCGATCTCGGCAGAACCCATCGATCCGAAGGCGCCCCTGAACTTTTCGCCAGAAATGATGCCCGACAGCTTAACCGCACCGCTAGATTTCCCAAGTTCGAAAAGCGTCATGGTGTCCATGCGCAATTTAGCGAACCTTCCAGCGCCACTGTGCATCGGCCGCTCATTGTCTCGCGGTGTCGCCGACCCCGTAAATATGAACTGGCCAGGCTCGCCGCCGCGGTTGTCGCACTCAAACCGTGCCGCGTCCCAAAGTTTCGGAACCTCCTGCCATTCGTCGATCAGCCGCGGCACCTCGCCAGAAACGGCAAGCGCCGGGTCCGTCTCGGCACGGAAGCGATTCTCGAAGTTGCGCGACGGGTCCATGAGGAGGAGCCTGGACGCCGCACGGGTCCCGGCCGTGGTTGTCTTCCCGCACCATTTAGGTCCTTCGATGAGAACGGCACCGAATATCCCAAGCATCTGGTCGAGCTCATTTTCGATAATTCTAGCGTAGTACTTTTTTGGCATAGTTTTCACCATTGTTTACCAGCGCGTTTAACCAAATTTACAGTTTTCATTTAACCAGATTTCAATTATTTGATTAACCAGATTTGCATATTTCGGTTAACGAGACAGATTAAACATGAACGAGCCAAGTCGGATGAGAATCATCTACTCGACACCGCGCATGAGCTCCGAAATGGTGATGTGAAAGCCGTCGGTAATCTTCTTGAGATTTGAAAGGCTGACATTGCGCTGCCCGACCTCAATGCTCGCGTAGTAGGAGCGATCCATCTCAATCAAATTAGCGGACGGAGTGCCCGGGCTCGTTGCGCCTAGGGCGCGGCGGGGTCGGCGACGTCGGAGGTGTCGATCTCGCCAAGAATGGCGAGCCGGCTGATGAACGGGATGCCCTCGGGTTCGTCCACCTCGACGCCGCCGAGCACGATGGTGTTGTCACGCATGTCGATTTGGGTCGTGAACACGGCCTGATCGCGGCCCGAGGCGATAAAGCCGATGCCCGCGAGAACGATGCCCGCGGCAATAAGCCCGCCCGCCACGGCGAGGTAAATCTTCTTCGCGCTGGTCATGGTACTCACTCCTTTCTACGCCGCGAGATACGCGGCAGCAGCCCGGAGAGCGTCGCCCCCGCCGCGAACTCCTCATCCTGGACGAGCAGGGCTACGTGCCGCTGGACATCGAGGGCGCGAGGCTGCTGTTCCAGGTGATGTCGGTGCCGGAGGGCAGGCAGAGCATGATCGTCACGGCCAACATAGAGTTCAGCAAGTGGGTGACCGTGTTCGGCGACGACAAGATGGCGGCGGCTGTCGTGGACAGGCTCGTCTGCACGGGCAGGCTCGTGGAGTTCAACGGCGCAAGCTGCAGAATTGAATCCCGTGTTTTGTGCTGCTTGCTGGCGTTGCCTGGGCATTGATGGCTACGTGGTTCAAGAGACGGCGGTGCTGTTGCTTGGATTTTGCAGTTAAAGAGGCCCGTTTCCCTGGGTTGGGGAAACGGGCCTCTTTTGTTTCTGGGCTTGTAGATTGGCGAAAGCAGAATGCTTTGGCGGCTATTTTGAGTTCTTGATGCGGCGGGTGGCTGTGGCGGTTATTCCGAGCCCCATGGCGGCGATTCCTGCGAGTACAATTGCGCTTGGCGTTGTGTCGCCTGTGTTTGCTAGCTTGCCGGCGGCCGTAGTTGCTTGCTTGCCGTTGCTCGAGTTCGCTTGCTTGGTGGAGCTCGGTGCGGCGTCTTTGCCGGTCGTGGACGAGCCGGCGGGCCGTGCCGTCTCGGCCGGTTGCGCCGAGTCGGAGGGAGGCGTCGTCTCGGTGGGTTTCGTTATCTCGGGCGAGGTGGCCTTGTCTGCCGCGGCTTTTGCCTCTTCGTATGCCTTGCAGGCGTCGTCATAGGCCGCCTGTGCCTTTTCCAAATCGTCGGTGAGCGCATTTCGCTTGGCTATGTCCTCGTCGATGCGGGCTTTGGCTTCCCCCGCCTCACTTTCGAAATGCTGAACCTGTTTTTCCTGGCTTTCGAGCCGGCGTTGGTAGTGGTGAAGATCATCTTCACAAGATTTTTCTCGCGTTTTTGCCGCCATGATCTCACTGCGCAACTGCTTAATATGCTCCTTAATAGCTGTGCTGGGCTCCTCGTCGCCGAGTGCTTCAAGTGCCTTATCTAATTCTGCCTGAAGGCCGCTTGTCCGGTTGTGGGCCTCATCGTATTTGGCTTGGGCTGCATCGACGTTCGCTTGCATGGCGGGAAGGGGTTCCCTCCATTTGGCGGCTTCCGCCACTATCATGTCGTAGAGTTCTTGAAATGCGGCAATGTCATCATCGATTTCCGCAAGTTTCTCGGGACTTGCGGCGTCTTTTGCGGCTTCGAGGTTTTTGAGCGCTTCCTGCATGGCTGCATACGCTTTTTCTTTTGCGGCGGCCGTGTCTTCCGTCTGTAGGGCAACTGCATCGACAGGGGAGCTGGTTTCTGCCGCGATCGCCGTTACGGGGGCGATCCCCGCGGCAAGTGCCACGGAAAGGGCGATGCCCATAGTTGCTCTTCTTGCTCTTCTTGCGAGAATGTCGTTCATCTCGGCACCTCATTTCAAGGGTCGGAGGCTATTTTGAGTACTTGATGCGGTGGGTGGCTGCGGCGGTTATTCCGAGTCCCATGGCGGCGATTTCTGCGAGCGCGATTGCGCTTGGCGTTGTGTCGCCTGTGTTTGCGAGCTTGCCGGCGGTCGTATTTGCTTGCTTGCTGCTGCTCGAGTTCGCTTGCTTGGCGGAGCTCGGTGCGGCGTCTTTGCCGGTCGCGGGCGAGCCGGCGGGCCGTGCCGTCTCGGCCGGTTGCGTTGAGCCGGAGGGAGGCACTGTCTCGGCAGGTTTCGTTATCTCGGGCGAGGTGGTCTTGTCTGCCGCGGCTTTCGCCTCTTCGTATGCCTTGCAGGCGTCGTCATATGCCGCTTGCGCCTTATCCAAATTGTCGAGGAGCGCATCTCGCTTGGCTGTTTCCTCGTCGATGTGGGCTTTGACTTCCTCCGCCGCACTTTCGAATCTCTGAACCTGTCTTTCCTGGCTTTCGAGGCGGCGTTGGTAGCTGTCAAGCGTCGTTTTGCAAGACTCTTCTTGCAATTTTGCCGCCATGATTTCGGAGCGCAACTGTTTAATAGCTTCGCTGGGCGCCTCGTCGCCGAGTGCCTTAAGTGCCTCTAATTTTGCCTGAAGGCTGCTTACCAGGTTGCTGGCCTCGTCGTATTTGGCTTGGGCTGCATCGACGTTCGCTTGCATGGCGGGAAGGGGTTCCCTACATTCGGCGGCATGCGCCAGCATAATGTCGCGGAGCTCTTGATCACTGGCAATCATATTATTGATTCCCGCAATTCTCTCGGGACTTGCGGCGTCCTCCGCTGCTTTGAGTTTTTTGAGCGCTTCCTGCATGGCCGCATGCGCTTTTTCTTTTGCGGCGGCCGCATCTTCCGACTGCAGGGCAACTGCATCGATGGGAGCGCTGGCTTCTGCCGCGATCGCCGTTGCGGGGGCGATTCCCGCGACAAGTGCCGCGGAAAGGGCGATGCCCACAGTTGCTCGTCTTGCTCTTCTTGCGAGAATGTCGTTCATCTCGGCACCTCATTTCAAGGGTCGGCGACTAACTTGGTAGCACTAATGTAAATATACCATGCTAGTTGACCCGACACTGGCTGGGTGTGCGCGTATACCCCTCTGAAAACTGAATCCCGTTAGAAATGACGAGTTGTTTACGCTTCTTTTGGGGTGGCGGTACTATCATGGTTCGAATTGAATGTGGATGATGATAGGGAGCGCCTATACATGATTGAGCTGCTCAGGCGTTTTGGTGGTAAGTTTCGCCGGTATATGGTGATTGGCCCTGCGTGTAAGCTGATCGAAGTGATCTTTGACCTGCTGACGCCGCTGGTGATTGCCCAGATGATCGATAAGGGTATTGGCGCACACGATGTCAACGCCGTCGTCCACTACGGTATGCTGCTTGGCGCCATGGCTGTGATCGGCATCTCGTTTACGCTCGTCTGCCAAAAGATGGCGGCGCTCACCTCGCAGGGCATGGGCACCGATATCCGCGGTGCGCTCTACCAGCACATCAACAAGTTGAGCTATGCCGAACTCGACCGCTTTGGCACGCCGTCGCTTATCACCCGCATCACCAACGACGTCAACCAGGTGCAGCTCGCTGTGGCGCTGGGCGTACGCATGCTCATCCGCTGGCCCTTCTTGGCGGTGGGCTCTATGTGCGCGGCCCTTGCCATCGACCTTAAGCTCGGCATGATCTTTTTGATTTGCACGCCCGCCATTGGCCTGGTGTTTTGGTTTGTCATGGCGCGCTGCATTCCGTACTACAAGCAGCTGCAGGCAAAGCTCGACCGCATCGCGCTCATTTGCCGCGAGGGGCTTTCGGGCGCCCGCGTGGTTCGCGCCTTTGTACGCGAAGATCACGAGCGCGAGCGCTTTGCCCAAGCCGCCGATGACCAGGCCAATACCGCCATCGCGGTGGGCAAGCTCTCGTCAATCCTTAATCCCGTCACGTTTTTGGTGATGAACCTGGGCGTGTGCGCCATCCTGTGGGTGGGCGGCATCCAGGTCAACGTGGGCGAGCTTACGCAGGGCCAGGTCATGGCGTTTGTGAACTACATGACGCAGACCCTCACCTCCATCGTCTACGTGGCCAACCTGGTCGTTGTCTTTACCAAGGCGAGCGCCAGCGCGTCGCGCATCAATGAGGTGCTCAATTGCGTGCCGAGCATCACCGACGAGGGCAATCAGCCGGTTGCGCTGCCCGAGCCGGGTGCGATGGGCGATGCCGCCCCGGTGCCCGCCTTGAGCTTTAGCCATGCGAGCTTCTCCTTTGGCGCGGGCGCGGCCAACGCCGTCAACGATGTGACTCTGGAGTTGCCGCTGGGCAAAACGCTCGGCATTATCGGCGGCACGGGCAGCGGCAAGTCCACGCTCGTTTCGCTCATCCCGCGCCTGTACGACGCGGGCGTCGGCAGCGTGAGCGTGATGGGTGCCGATGTGCGCGTCTGGCCGCTCGATCAGCTGCGCCACGTGGTCGCGACCGTCCCGCAGCGCGCGTCACTCGTGAGCGGCACAATCCGCAGCAATCTGACCTGGCGCGGCGAGTCGGCAACCGATGAGGAGATCTGGGCGGCGCTCGATATGGCGCAGGCCGGCGAGTTCGTGCGCAACAAGCCGCAGGGCTTGGATGCCCCGGTCGAGGCGGGCGGCAAGAACTTCAGCGGTGGCCAGCGTCAGCGCCTGACCATCGCGCGCGCCCTGGTCGGCTCGCCACAGATCCTGGTCATGGACGACTCCGCCTCGGCGCTCGACTTTAAGACCGACGCGGCGCTTCGCCACGCTATCCGCGAGCGCAGCGTGCGCGGCGCCGCCGAGGGCGGGCTGCCGCTGACGACCGTTATCGTGAGCCAGCGCGTCTCGACCGTGCGCGATGCCGACATGATCTGCGTGCTCGACCACGGCTCGGTTGCGGGTCTGGGCACGCACGACGAGCTGTATGCAAACTGCCAACTCTACCGCGAGATTTGCCAGTCGCAGCTCCGCCGCGAGGAGCTCGAGGGCCAGCAGGGGAGTGCGACGCCCGCTTCGGACTCCGCCCCTGCATCCACCCGCGCAAAGGAGGGCTGCTAAATGAATCCGTATACTTCTTCCGGTTCGGTCGCCACGATGACGGCCAATGTGTCCGGTAGCGATAACCTCAACGATCTGGGTGACGGCCCGCGCCAGCCCGGCGACCCCGAGCGCTACCCCGTGGGCGCGGTGACTCGCCGCCTGATGGGCTACGTCCGTCCGCACCGCATCTCGTTTGCGGCGTCGTTTGTGAGTGCTGCCATCTCGGTGATTCTGCAACTCTATACGCCCATCCTCGTCGGCGAGGGCATCGATCTCATCGTTGCCGCCGGACAGGTGGACTTCGATGCGCTGCTGCCGCTTGTCACCAAGCTCGCGATTGTCGTGATGGGCGCTACGGCGTTCCAGTGGCTGCAGGGCTACTGTGTTAACCGCCTGTCCTACGAGACGGTGCGCGACATGCGCGTGGAGGCGAGCGACAAGCTCAGCCGCATGCCGCTCAGCTTTATCGACAGCCATGCCCACGGCGACCTTATGAGCCGTGTGGTCAACGATGTCGACCAGGTGGGCGACGGCCTGCTGCAGGGCTTCACGCAACTCTTTACTGGAGTCATCACTATCGTGGGCACGCTCGCGTTTATGCTCTCCATCAACCTGACCATGACGCTCGTGGTGGTGCTTGTCACACCTCTTTCCATCTTTGCGGCGGGCGCCATCGCCAAGCTCTCCAACAAGAGCTTTACAGCGCAGCAGCGCATTCAGGGCCAGCTGGGCGGCCATATCGAGGAGTATGTGGGTGAGCAAAAGCTCGTGGACGCCTTCGCCTATGGACCGAACGCGCAGCAGCGTTTCGACGCCCTCAACGCCGAGCTCTACACCGCGGGTGAGCGCGCGCAGTTTATGGGTTCGCTCTCTAACCCCGGCACGCGCTTTATCAACAACATCATCTATGCCGTGGTGGCCGTGATCGGCTGCGTTGGCGTGATTACGGGCGTGCCCGCGGCGCTCACGGTGGGCGGTGTGCAGATCTTCCTGTCTTACGCCAACCAGTACACCAAGCCGTTCAACGAGGTCACCAACGTCATCACGCAGATCCAGACGGCCTATGCCTCGGCGCGCCGCATGTTTGCGCTGCTCGATGCACGCGAGCAGGAGCCCGATGCCGCGGATGCCGTTGAACTCACAGCCCCGCAGGGTGAGGTCGCCTTTGAGCATGTGGACTTTAGCTACGTGCCCGACCGCAAGCTGCTGCAGGACATCTGCATCGACGCCAAGCCCGGTATGCGGTTTGCCCTCGTTGGCCCCACGGGCTGCGGTAAGACGACGCTCATCAACCTGCTGCTGCGCTTTTACGACATCGATGCCGGGCGCATCGTGGTCGACGGGCATTCCTCGCGCGACTACACGCGTGAGAGCCTGCGCCGCGCCTTTGGCATGGTGCTGCAGGACACCTGGCTGTTCGAGGGCACGGTGGCCCAGAACATTGCCTACGGTTGCCCCGATGCCACGCGCGAGCAGATTGTCGAGGCCGCCAAGCGCGCGCACGCGCACAAGTTTATCGTGCAGCTGCCAGGCGGCTACGATACGGTGATCGGCGAGGACGGCGGCACGTTTAGCCAGGGTCAAAAACAGCTGCTGTGCATCGCGCGCGTCATGCTCACCGATCCGGCGATTCTGCTGCTGGACGAGGCAACGTCGAGCATCGATACACGTACCGAGCTGCAGGTGCAGGCGGCATTCGACGAGCTCATGGCCGGTCGCACAAGCTTTGTCGTGGCGCACCGCCTGAGCACCGTCCGCAACGCCGACTGCATTCTGGTGATGCGCGACGGGCAGATTATCGAGCGCGGCACGCACGACGAGCTGCTAGCGGCAGGCGGCTTCTACGCCGAGCTCTACCGCAGCCAATTCGCCCAGTGAGCAAGACGCGGGACATGTAACGCAGCGCTAGGGCGCGAGCGTGTCAACGGGGGCAACGATGATGCCCTCGGGCGTTGTGTGGACCGGCATGCCGAACCCGATGACGATGAGTTTGGCCGCGGGAGGCCTCTCGCCGCGTTCGACCAGCTTGCGCTCGAGTCGAAGCAGGTTTGCAGACGCCTCGGGGATCTGCGGGCTTCCGAGTTTTACTTCCACGGCAATCCAAGTTCCATCGCGCCTGTGTATAACGGCATCGACCTCGAGATCGTCGGCGTCGTGGTAGTGGGACACCGATGAGTCATTTGCGGCGGCATAGACCTTAAGGTCGTGCAGGACGAGGGATTCGAAGAGCAGCCCCAGTGTCTTCGGGTCGGATGCCAATGACTCCGGATTTGCTCCGAGCAGCGCAACGGCAAGCGAAGGGTCGGCGAGGTGCCTTTTCGCACTTTGCCGCAGCTTTACCGGCGACCTGAGCGCCGGATGCCAAGCCGGGATATCGTCGATGATATTGATTCGTCTCAGAGCATCCATGTATCTGGAGACCGAATTCTTCGAAACGCCGGTACCGATATCTTTATCGATGGACTTCGATCCAGCAAGTGTCGACTCATTTCGCGCAAGCGATGTCAAAAGAGACCTGACCTTGACCGGATCACGTTTGACGCCGTCAGTTCTAGAAACATCCGATTCGCATACGCCATCAACATAAGCAGCGGCAATCCGCATAGCATTTTCAGTTGTTTTCCCCATCGCTTGAGGCCAACCACCGCGACACAGCAAATCGGCGATGCCGGCGACACCAGCGATCGATCCGACCGCCTGCTTGGCGGGGTGGCCGGAAAGCAGCGCTCTAATCGAAGCCGCGCCCGAAGAAACGCCGAGCTCAAACAGCGTCATGGTATCCATTCGCAATCTAGCTATTCGCCCAACGCCGCTATGCATTGGCTGCTTCGAATCTTGCGGCGTTGCTGAGCCCGTAAGAATAAACTGTCCGGATTCTCCCTGTCTTGCGTCACACTCGAAACGTATGGCATCCCATAGTTTTGGTTCTTCCTGCCATTCGTCGATGAGTCTAGGCGACGGTCCTGCTATTGCCTGCGCTGGGTCGATCCGAGCCAACTGGAGAGCGGAAAAATTTCCAGCCGGATCGGAAAGAGACAAGGATGATTTGGCAAAACGTCTGGCCGTAGTGGTCTTTCCGCACCACTTCGGGCCTTGAATGAGAACCGCACCGAAGATATCGAGATTATGCCTGATTGCCTTGTCGATGCATCTGTCTACATACCTATCCATACCGTCACCTTCTCAACTTGCCTTGATTATGTATTTTACCAGCTGCGTGGTGACGATTGACGGTAATCTGTGGTGACGATTGATTACGAACTATGGTGACGATTGGCGGGTATCTGTGGTGACGGTTGTCATCGATTCGGGGCATAGGGCAGCTTAGCTGTCTCAAAGCTTATAGATTTCGGGGCTTGCGCTGCGGGCGTTTTTGTCCATTGATGTCGCCTGCGTCGCCAATCGGCAGACGGTGGTTTACATCTGCGTTGTTAGTACTAAGATATTCATCTAATAAATTGCATTAGTGGCTTTAGTTTTGGGGGAAACGAGGCAACGTGACTATGACGTGCTCTCTGGTGGTTAACAGCAAGAGCGGTAATACCAGGATGGTTTCGGGCGCGATCAAGCGCGCTCTGCAGGCTGCGGGTGTTGAATTTGTCCATGCCGCGGCGTTGAGCGACGATGCGGATGCAGATCAGGTTGCGCTCGAGGCGCAGGGCGCCTGCGTGGCCGACACGTTGCTCGTCGGTTTTTGGTGCGACAAGGGCGCGTGCACGCCTTCGGTCGCGGCGTTGCTTTCCGCCTTGCACGGCAAGCGCGTCTTCCTGTTTGGCACCTGTGGCTTTGGCGCCGATCAGAGCTACTACCAGCAGATTATCGATCGCGTGACCTCCAATTTGGCCGATGACGCCGAGCTTGCGGGCTGGGCGATGTGCCAGGGCAAGATGGGCCCCGCGGTCAAGCAGCGTTACGAGGCCATGCTCGAGCAAGATCCCGACAATGCCCGTTTTAAGATGCTGCTCGACAACTGGGTAGCCGCAAAGGATCACCCCACCAAGGAGGATCTGGACAACATGGCGATGGCGGCCAAGAAGGCCGTTCTGGGGGAGTAGGTCCATCTTCTAAATGCAATGCCCTCCCGGGTGGCGGCCCTTTATCGATGGAAGGCCTCATAAGCTGAAGTTCAATCCCCGGGATGCGTCCAGAGTGGGACGTGCTTTCCCGATGGGTGGGGTTTCGGAAAGTGGGGACTGGATTTTGAGCCTAGAGTGGGACATGCTTTCCCAAAGGCCGCTCAACGGGAAACCGCATCCCACTATTAGCCCGAGAAACGGGATGCACTTTCCCAAAGAGAGCCAACGGGAAACTACGTCCCACAATCAGCTTCCAAAGTGGGACACACTTTCCCGTTGAGGGTTGTTCCGGAAAGTGCATCCCGGAATTGATACTCAGAATGGGACGTCGTTTCCCGTTGAGGGTCTCGGCGGAAAATGCATCCCGGAAATGGGCTTTGAGCTTGGACGATGCTCCCCCAGTACCTCCGCTTTTAAAAATGAGACACGCCGTTGGCGAAAATGAGACACGTGATATCGGGCATCGGATGTATCATTTGCAAAAATGAGTCCACTCCACTCGAATAAAGCGAGGTCCCTCATGTACGTTCCACACCCCCGTATCCGTAGGCTGTCGAAAATCCCGCTTGTTGGGACGGCGGCGCTTGCTGCGTTGATCGCCACGAGCGTCGCCTGCTTCACGGCCACGCCCCAGGTTGCCCAGGCGGCAGACGCGCCCGCAATCACCGATATGACCGAGCAGGATTATCAAGCCCTGGGTCTGGGCACGAGCGAGGACATTCCGGCCGATACCGTTGGCCCCTATTCCACTGATACCCCCACGACGTTTGCCACGCGCAGCGAGGTCTATATGGCAGCTAACGGTAGCCATGGCAATCGCTACACTCTGCGCGACAAGCTCGAGAACGTCGAGCGCGGTGACATTGGCGGCAGCAGCAAACTCACCGATGGCTATGGAAGTGTGTGGGGCGCCGCAAAGTTCTGGCAAAACGTCAACAACTTCGATACGAACAGCGATCTCTACAAGCATAGCGACTACGGTGGCGGCACCTGGTCGTACCTAAGCAACAATGAGTCCTCAACAGTACTCGCCAACGACAACAACGGTTTCTCGGGCATTCACGCCACGAGTGTTGAGTTCTGCAGCGACGCCAGCACGGGCAAAAAGAGCCGCGTTGCCGAGCTCCGTGCCTACGGCGACAGTTCCTCCACGACGATTGACGGCAAGTCATACGCCGGAAAGGTTGAGCTGGTCCTCTATTCGTTTAGCAACGGGCGCACGCGCAGCCTTGATACGCGCCTGCCGGTGACGGTCAACACCAATATGATGGACGGAGGCCGTTTTAAGTATCTGAACGCCGGCTACCTGCAAGAGCACGACGCCGTCTTTGATGTCGAGGCGGGCGATGTCGATGGTGACGGCGTGGACGAGCTTTTTGTCTATGCGGGCTGCTATGTCGACGAGAGCGGCGTGCGTAAGGCTGTAGTCGATATGTACGACCTGGAGGGCGGCAACTGGAGTCAGAGTGTCGTCAAAATCGAAGCCGGTAACGCCGCGGACTACACCACGCACAACGAGGGCGGGAACGACTCTTGGACGCAGCTGCAGTCAGCTCCTGTCGTTTCGCTGGCTGCCGGAGACCTCGACCGCGATTTTTGCGATGACCTCGCCATCGTGGTCTCGGCACCCTACGGCAAAAAGAATATCGCCAAGTCAACGCATTGCGAGCTGTTCTCGTGGGATGCATCCAAGGGTGCACTCGTCCATGTCGATGCTCTGGGTGACGCGGGCGCAATCTCCCTCTCCTCGAACGGCAAGACCATGGTCGCTGCGAATGCGACGTTCGGCACGTTTGCCGCCTACGATGAAGAAGGAAAGAAGACGGGTGAAACCGTCACGGGCCTTATTCTTGCGGGCTATGACTGGCAACGCAGCGCTTTTGATTACGACGCCTATGACGGCAGCAAGGGGCTGTACGGCGCGCTGTACCGCTACGCGTATTTTGACTCGGAGTCTGGCGAGTTCAAACTATCCGATTGCAAGGAATACAGAGACGGGCTCCTTGCCTCCTATGGACTGATGCATGTGCCCAGCAGCGCATGGAAGGATAGTGCTCAGGATAAGCGCTATCCGTGCACCTTGGCGCCTATTGCCCTTGCCACTGCCAACCTTGACGGTCTGTCTGAGCAGCCGGCGGTCGACGAGGTGCTCGTGGGCGGCGATGTGTTCCGCGACTTTGCCTGCAACACGGCGCAGAGCGGGGCCCAGGGCTTGGGTTCCATGGTCGGAACCATGAGCATGAGCGGTCAGCAATACAACAGCAGCAACAAGCATGACCACAAGGGTATAGAGCAGGTGTGGATCAGCGACGTCAAGGCGGGCAGCGTCTCGGGTTCGGACCGCTATAACGAGAGCTTTATCGCCGTGGTGGGCAAGCACCGCGACGAGGACCTGCGCAAGAACGATGACTACTATTGGATGACCGCCTCGCATTTTTCGCTCGACGAGAACGGAAAGGTGCGCCGCGGCGAGGAGCAGGTGATTAGCGAGAGCAACCGTCGCGGCACTACCTACGGCACATTTATCTCGCTCGCGCTGCCCGATGTCGACAACGACAGCGTCAAGATCACGTACAAGGACCGCTACAAGGTCTATACCAACCCGCGCGTGCTTGCCGTGCTGCAGGATGCGCCCTATGTTGAGGATCTGGAGCAGGCATACGGCTATCTGGTGTTGGGCGGCACGTCATACGGAGAGGAAAAGGGCACGGGGACATCCCAGGGCTATACCATTGGCGCCGAGTTGGGCGTTGCCGTCGAGGTGCAGACCGGTCCGCCCCTGGTCGCGATGAATGCTTCAGTCGATTTTGCCGCCGAGGGATGCTATGACTACCGGAGCGAGCGCACGGTCAGCGCAAGCGTAAGCTATGAGTCGCATGCCGGCGAGGGTGACAAGGCCGTGCTCTACACGATTCCGATGGTCTATTACGAGTATGAGATCGAAAATGAGGAAACTGGTGGCAAGGGCGTGATGGCGGCGCCCGTGTCGCTCGGCGCGCAGACCTCGGTCGTTAATGTCGAGGCCTATGACCGCGTTGCCAAGCAGCACAACATGACGCCGCTCAGCTACTTTTTGACCAACCGGTCGGGAGAGCCCGACAGCTATTACACGGCGCTCAACGGTACGACTCCCGTGCAAGATTCCTTTGGTCTGGGCAAGCCCGGCGTGACGCGCGCTTACACGTACGATGGGTATAGCGGTGCTGTCGCGCAGTCGGGGGCGAGCACTACGCAGACCATCGAAGTCGAGGAGGGCGAGGAGCAGGAGTTTGAGTACGGCTTTACGCTGAACGGCAGCGTTGTCATGGGCGCGAAGCTTGCAAAGCACGAGTTATTTGGCGGCCTGTGCTTTGGTGCCAACGCCGGCTTTACTACGGGTAACTCCTCGAGTGAATCGACCGAATACGGCGGCACCGTCGACAACCTGCCCGAGGCCGCGAAGGATAAGTACGGCTTTGCGTGGCGCCTGGGCGTCAACGCGGTGGATGTCAACAAGTTCGAGGACGGCTCGGGCGACAAACTCGGCACCAAGGACACCGATCAGTTTTGGATCGTGGGCTATGACGTCAAGGATGTCGAGATGCCCGAGGCACCGGCCGTGACGGGCTTTACGGCAAACGCCGTTGATTCGACCAGTGTCGCGTTTAGCTGGGACGACGTGCTCGCAAACAGGGGTGGCTTTAGCTACGGCGTGGGTATGCTGCAGAGTAACGCGGCCGACGCCATCGTCAACAGCTGGAAGATCGCCGACAATACGCAGACCTCGCTTACCTGGGACGGGTTGCAGCCCAATACGGAGTATCGATTTGCCATTGCCGCCGTTAAGAATGGATCCACGACCGAAACAGGTATTCGCTCGGCAATCATCACGGTCAAGACCATGCCCGATGGCATGACGATGACCGTGAGCGGACCTGCGGCGGATGCTGCGGAGGGGTTGGATCTTGGATACGACTCTTCGGTTGAGCGCACGGCGGGAAGCCACCTGACGCTCTCGGCGATTGGCCATGTGAAGCAACTCGGTGCCGACGATAGCGAAACAGGGCTGGCACCGACCTATATGTGGTACCGCAAGGGCCGCGGCGAGACAGAGTTTAAGCTCGTGGGTGCCGATGGCAACCTCGCGGCTGGAACGGCCTCAAAGCTCGAGATTGACCTGACCGCAGACGATGACGGTGCGCAGTATTACTGCCACGTGGGATACAACGACGTGGGCCTCGACACCGGCACGACGCTCGTGAATATCGAGGCTGAGGAGACGGCGCCCACAACGGTGAACGCCACCCCGATCCGCACGCGCCGCCTGTTCTCACAGGCAAGTGCGGGCGCCAAGAAGTTCCTGGACCATACGCTGGTAAACACCGCCGGCCCAACCGATTCCGAAGGCTCAAAGGACCCCGAGACTCCTGAGACCCCGACGAACCCGGACAAGCCCAAGTCCGACAACGGAGCTAAGACCGACACCAAGGTCAAGACTACGACCACAGCGAAGAACCTCGCAAACACCGGCGACCAAACATTCGCCCTAGTCGCCACCGCAGCAGCAGCGGGTGTAACGCTCGTAGTAATAGCCCTCATCATGCTGATCAAGCGCCGCAAGAACCACTAGGAGTCAGTCGAACATATCGACAAAGTAAAACCCGGGTAGCCAAACAACTGGCTACCCGGGTTTTCTCTTTATTAGAAATCAGAGTCTTCAAGGCAAGAGCCCGATTCAACCAGAGACACTCCGAATACTCCCCATGACAAGCCGCGCTCCAACAACAAGGCGTCTGCCCGGGCGGCGCGGAATGTAAGGTTCATCGCGAGTTCCGCACGAGCCGGAGAGCACTTAATGTGCTCTCCGTGCGAGCAGGACTGCCCGAGCAGGGAACCTTACATTCCGCGCCGCCCGGGCAGACGAACCGGGATAGACCCGCAGCGACCCGCTACTTGATCTTGGTCGTACCCGGTGCCAGGTTGGGGTCGGTCTCGTTGGCCTCGGTCTGGAAGTGCTCGGTGTACACGTTCTTGCCGTCGCGGAACATCTCGTAGTACTGCATCTTGGCGTAATCCTCGCGCGCCTTGGTTGCGGCAGCGGCAGCGGCGTCGTCACCGGTGACGTTGGAGGAGAGCGCCCAGCGCAGGCTGGCGTCCTCGTAGCCCACGGAGTTGATGGCGGGCAGCGACTCGCGCAGCGTCATGTGCGCCTTCTGGTAGTCTGTCAGCGGGGCGCCGATCAGCTGCATAAGCTGCGTGGACAGGTAGTTGGTGGACAGGTCGTCGACCTCACTCGTCTGGTTGCAACCGGCAACGTCGTAGTTAGCCCAGATGATGTAGTCGGTCTGCCACAGACGTTCCTGATGCGTAGCATCGTCTTCGCCGGTAAACCACTTGTCATTGAACTTGGACGGGAAGAACGGCTGGTGGTCGCCCCAGAACACCACGACCACCTTACGGTCGAGCTTGCTCAGGGCGTTGAGGAAGTAGCGAAGCGCCTGGTCGGACTGCTCGATGCACGAGACATACTCGTCGACATCGGACAGCGTGCCGTCCTCGACGGTCTTGGTGTCCAGGTCGGTCGTGTCGATGTTCAGGTGCATTTGCTTGTCGACCGGCACCAGACCCGTATCGTAGCCCGAGTGGTTCTGCATGGTCACATCGAAGATGAACTGCGGGTCGGCGTTCTGGTCGAGCAGCTCAAGAATCTTGTCGTAGGTAGCCTGGTCGGTCACCATGCCGCGCAGGGTGTCGGCTCCCTGGAAATCGTTGATGGACAGGAACTGGTCAAAGCCAAAGTCCTTGTAGACGTTCTCGCGGTTCCAGTTGGTCGCGTGGTTGGGGTGCATGGCCGTGGTGGAATATCCGAGCGACTTGAACTGCTCTGCCAGATTCCCGGTCGTCTCCATGTTGTAGATGGTGTAGGGGTACACGCCCGAGCCCAGGTTGGCCATGGAGTTGCCAGTCATAAACTCAAACTCGGTATTGGCGGTGCCGCCGCCGTAGGCGCTCACGTAGAGCTTGCCGCGGCTGAGGCAGTTGGACAGGCTCTTAAAGTACTGCGGGCCCTCGTAGCCGGCGCGCATGTTCTGGTAGATCGACAGATCCGAGAACGTCTCGTTCATGATGGCGATGACCGTGGGCTTCTCGCTGTCGAACTGCTCCTTTGCGGCGGCGCGCTCGTCGCTCTTGGCCGCGTCGGACTTGTCGTAGGCCTTGGCGTACTTTTTGAGCGTGGCCTTGGCATCGTCGACGGAGTAGTCGGCGGGTTTGGGCGGCTTGATGGACTGCGCCGCACTAATAAAGGCAGGCAGGTAGCCCTCGCGCCAGTAGCTCTCGAGCGGGCGCCACGTGTAGACGGTGATGCCGAGGGTGTTGTAGTAGTCGATGAGCGTGACATGCGCGGTCACACCACCCAGGCACAGCACCGCCACGAGCAGGTTGGTGAGCAGCATGCGTTTGGCGTTGGCGGTGCCCTTCTGGCGATGCGGCGCGACCAGGCCGGCGTACTCGCACAGCAGCATGGCGATGGCGGTAAAGCCCATGGACAGCACGCAGAACAGCGAGATCGAGAAGGTGTAGCCGTTGCCGGCGACCGCGGCGGCGGTGGAGATTGCCGAAAGGTCGCCCGGCTGGATGGGCATGGATTTAAACGTGATAACGAAGAACTCGGCAATGCCCAGGACAAAGAGGGCAAAGGCCAGGACCGCGGGAGCTGCGCCGTGGCGCTGGAACAGGAAGAACAGGCCGACCATGAGCGTGGTGATGATGGCCCACTCGAGCAGGATGCACAGGGGGTAGACCCAGGTAAAGTCGTGGTTGGACGAGACTTCCATTCCCAGCAGCGCAAAGACGCCGGCGAGCAGCAGGCACAGCACGGCGGCGACGAGCGGCTTGCCCACAAAGGCGCCGCGCAGACGGGCGAGCTTGCCGGTGGGGGCGGGGGCGTCGGGCCTGGCGAACGCAAAGACGCGCGGGGCGATGCGGTCGCGGGCGATGCTGGCCCAAGCGCAGCCGGTGAGGATGGCGTTGGTCAGGATGAGCATCACAAAGGCGAGCGGCTCGTTTTGGGCGACGAGGCCAATGACGCCCCAAATAGTCAAAAAGACCTGGAACAGGCCGAAGACGACGCTCCACCCAAGAGCGCTTTTGGCAACGGTGCCCGACTGAGCGCGAATGGCCTTGGCCTCGCGCAAGACAAGGTAGACGGTCGCCGCAAGACCGACGAGCGAGATGGCGGCAGCGAACATGCTGAGACTCCTCACAAACTAAAACCTACGAAAGCGGGGGTTTACCCGATTGTTACCAAAATATGCGCTGCAATTGGTGGCTGCGCACAACAACCAGCCATATTAACGCGCACGTGTGGCGGTGTGGCGCAATGTAGTGGCGACCTGCGCGATAATGGACGGGAATTACACGGAAACGTAAAGGCTTCTTAAAGAATTAGCGAGGATAGAGCTATGGGCGAGCAGGTTTGTATGACGGGCGCCGAGTACTGCGGCGGAGCTGTGGGCGTGGACGCGGGCGGCTATCCGGTCGAGACTACGGGCAACGCGGCGCTGGACATCTTGGAACACCGCTCGTCCACGCGTGCTTTCGCGCGCGATGACAGCGACCGTCCCGTAGCGGTGACCGACGAGCAGCGGGCGGCGATCTTGCATGCGGCGAGCCGCGCACCGTCGGCGGGCGCCATGATGATGTATTCCATCGTGAGCATTCGCGAGCAGGCTACGCTGGACCGTCTGGCCGACCTGTGCGACCACCAGCCTATGATCGCCAAGGCGCCCTGGGCACTAATATTTGTGGTCGACTATGCCAAGTGGATCGATCTGTTTGAGCACGTGGGCTGCTTTGAGCCCGAGTTTGTCGAGCGCACGGGCAAGTCGCCCCGCCGCGCACCGGGTCTGGGCGACTTTGCCATCGCGGCGCAGGATGCCGTGATCGCTGCGCAAAACGCCGTGGTTGCCGCCGAGGCCCTGGGCCTGGGGAGCTGCTACATTGGCGACATCGTGGAGAACGCCGAGGAAGTTGCCGAGCTGCTCGATCTGCCGCCCTATACCATGCCGCTGTCGATGCTCATCATCGGTACGCCCCGTAAGGAGCGCCTGGCCATTGCACATCCCGTGGTGAACCTGGTGCACGAGGAGCGCTACTGCCGTGCGGACGACGCGACTATGGATGCGCAGGTGGCCGAGATGGATGCGATGTTTCGCCCGCACGCCCGCGAGGTGGGCGAGCGCGTGGTGGATATCTACACCCGCAAACACACCAGTCCCTTTATGGCCGAGATGAGCCGCTCCATGGAGTGGTGGTTCAAAAACTGGCTCGGAAAATGACGAATGTGACAAGGGGATAGTCCCTTTGTCACATTCCATATCGCCGCGGTAGCCTAAAGACTGTATAAATCTTTATCTAGCTGGGAAAACAGTGCATTAAAACATGGGCCGATTACCTATAATCCCTTCGAACATTAAAGTTGGGAGGAAACCGGCTTATGGAACAAAAGGCCAAGGAGGCAGCCTCGCACGCTGCGATTCCTGTGAGCATCTCGGCGATGCTCGTCACGCTGGGCGTGGTGTACGGCGATATCGGCACCAGCCCTATGTATGTAACCAAGGCGCTCGTTGCCGGCAACGGCGGCATCGGAAGCGTCACGGAGGAGTTCGTGCTCGGCGCGCTCTCCCTTGTCGTGTGGACGGTCACGCTGCTGACCACCATCAAGTATGTGCTCATCTCGCTGCGCGCCGATAACCATGGCGAGGGCGGCATCTTTGCCCTGTACAGCCTGGTCAAGCGTTGCGGCAAGTGGCTTATCATCCCCGCCATGCTGGGTGGCGCCGCGTTGCTCGCCGACGGCATCCTGACGCCGGCCGTTACCGTTACCACGGCCATCGAGGGCCTGCGCACTATCCCGGCGGTCCATGCCGTGCTGGGCGATGATCAGGGCCGCGTCGTCGCCATTACGCTCGCCATCATCATCGTGCTCTTCTTGGTACAGCGCATCGGTACGGCCAAGATCGGTCACGCCTTTGGCCCCATCATGACGCTGTGGTTCCTATTCCTGGGCGGCACGGGTCTGTTCTTTGTCTTACAGCACCCCGCCGTGCTGCTGTGCCTCAACCCGCTCCGCGGCATCGCCTTTTTGTTGAGCCCCAACAACCACGCGGGCATCATGATTCTGGGCAGCTGCTTCCTCGCCACCACCGGTGCCGAGGCGCTCTACTCCGACATGGGCCACGTCGGCCGCGGCAACATCTACGCTACCTGGCCGTTCGTTAAGTGCTGCCTGCTGCTGTCCTATATGGGCCAGGGCGCTTGGCTTATGAACAACGCTGCCAACCCCGAGCTCATGGGCATTGCCGATCTCAACCCGTTCTACCAGATGCTCGCCCCGGGCCTGCGCCCGTTTGCCGTCGGCCTTTCCACCGTCGCGGCCATCATTGCCTCGCAGGCGCTCATCACCGGCGCATTCTCGCTGGTGTCCGAGGCCAGCCGTCTGGACCTCATGCCGCACATGCAGGTCTTCTACCCTGCCGAGACCAAAGGCCAGCTCTACATCCCCATGGTCAACAACGTCATGCTCGTGGGCTGCGTCATCGTGGTGCTGCTGTTCCAGAACTCGGCGCATATGGAAGCCGCCTACGGCCTTGCCATTACGCTGACTATGATGTGCACCACGCTGCTGCTCTTCTTCTACCTGCACGAGGAGCGCAAGCTCAAGGTCGCGCCGTGGATCTTCGCGGCCTTCTTCCTTTTGCTCGAAGGCTTCTTCTTCGTGAGCTCGCTCACCAAGTTCTTCCACGGCGGCTATTTCACCATCCTCATGGCCGCGCTCATCATGGGTATCATGGTGTGCTGGTACAACGGTACGGCTGTTGAGCAGCGCCAGTTTACGCTGCTGCCGCTGCGCAGCTACCTGCCGCAGCTCAAGCGCCTGCGCGATGACGATCGCTACGAGCGCCTGAGCGACAACATCGTGTACCTGACCAAGGACACCCATACCGACTATATCGATCGCGACATCGTCTACTCGATTCTGGACAAGCATCCCAAGCGTGCCCGCGCCTGGTGGTTTGTGAATGTCGAGACCATGGACGAACCGCACACCTTTGCCTATTCAGTCGAGACGTTCGGCACCGACTACGTGTTCCGCGTGCATCTGTACCTGGGCTACAAGATCAACCAGCGCGTCAATGCCTACCTGCGTCAGGTTGTTCAGGACCTGGCTGCCACTGGCGAGCTGCCGCCGCAGACGCATGACTACTCGGTCTACAAGGACCCGGGTAACATCGGCACGTTCAAGTTCGTCCTGATCCGTAAGCTTCTGGCGCCCGAAAGCGATGTGGAGCCGAGCGAGCGTACGGCCATCACGCTCAAGTACATCATCCGCCGCGCCGCCGGCACGCCTGCGCGTTGGTATGGCCTGGAGAACTCCAACGTGAGCTTTGAGTACGTGCCGCTGTTCACCAAGTTCAAGGCCGTGAACAAGATGCAGCGCCTGGCCCCCAACGAGCGGCCGTAGTCGACGCTCGAGGTTTGTCTGCCAACGAGCGGGCTTGTAATGACGGGGATTGAGTCCTGGGAGGAAACCATGGATGCAAAGGTGCTTGACGGTCGCGATCTTGCGACCGAGCTGGTGCGTGAGGCGCGCGTCGACGCCGCCGAAGATCGGTTCTTTACGAATCGTGCCAACATGGACATGGCCGACCGCGTGATTTCGATCGTGGCGACGGTGCTTGTCGCGGCGTGCGTTTGCGCGCTGCTTGCGCACGTGCTGTTTGTCTAACGACCGCAGGTTGCAAAGGCTATACACTTGGAACCACCACAAGGGAAACCACCACAAAGGTGCCTGTCCCTTTGTGGTGGTTTTTGTTTTTGAGAGAGGGGCGGGGCGCTGATGGACGTCCGTACGGACAGCGATATTGCCGATAGCTTTTGGTGGCGGCGCACAACGCTGGCGCGCCGCACTCCTCTGTATGACGCCTGCGTATCGGTGGGGCTGCTGGTCGCGGCGACGATTGTGGGCGCGCTGCTCGACCATCCGGGTCTCGCGCCGAGCATCATGATCGTCTATGTGTTCGCCGTTCAGCTGTGCGCATTCTTTACCTGGAGTCGCCTGTATTGCTTGCTGAGCTCGGCTGCCGCCGTGGCGCTCTACAACTTCTTGTTTGTCGACCCGCGCTACTCGCTGTCGCTTATCGACCGCGTCTATCCCGGCATGTTCTTCATCATGTTTGTGGTCTCGCTCGTGTCGAGCTCGATTGCCTTGGCCCTGCGCCGTGCCCTGGCGCAGGCCGCTGCCAGCGACCGCCGCACGCATATGGTGCTCGAGACCAACCGCATGCTGCAACGGTGCGCCGACCAGCAGCAGATTGTCCATGCCATGGCCACGCAGCTGGCGCGTCTTTCGGGCTGTCCGGTCGTGTGGTACAGCGCCGACGCCGAGGGCGATGACCTGCTGCCGCGTGCGACGTACACGGCCGTGGGCGATGCCGCGCCGGTGCACGAGTTGGCGCCGCAGATGCCGCCGCGGCTCTCGGCGTCCGCCTATGTGGGGACGCCGCTCGATGCCACCTATGGCGGCTCGGCGTTTTATGGCATCTACCTGACGGTTCGCACGGGCGACGGCTTCGTGCGCTCGGGCGACCCCGCCTCGGTGGTGGGCGTGCTGGCTATCGTTGCCAAGCCCGACGTGCTGACGCACGAGGAACGAACACTTGCCGATGCCATCGTGAGCGAAGGCGAGCTGGCGCTCGATCGCGCCCGCGCCATGGAGGCCCGCGAGGAGGCGGCGGTGCTCGCCAAAAACGAGCAGCTGCGCGCCAACCTGCTGCGTTCCATCTCGCATGACCTGCGCACGCCGCTTACCAGTATTTCGGGTAATGCCGACGTGCTGCTCGACCAGGGCTCGACCGGCACGGCCGTGCTCGACGCCCAGACGCGCCGCGGCTTGCTCCTGTCCATTCGCTCGGATGCGCAATGGCTCAACGCCACCGTCGAGAACCTGCTTGCCATCACCAAGCTCGAGGGCGGCGGTATGCATCTGTCGACTACGCTCGAGCTCATGGACGATATCGTCGAGGAGGCACTGCGCCACGTAAATCCGGCTGTGCGCGAGCACGACCTTAAGGTGGTGGCGTGCGATGAACCGGCGCTCGTTAACGTCGATGCGCGTCTGATGGTACAGCTCGTGGTGAACCTGGTGAACAATGCCATCACCTATACGCCCGCAGGCTCGCATATCGTGATTTCGATTGGCGTCGACGATGAATGCGTGACGTGCTCGGTGGCCGATGATGGCCCGGGCATCGCGCCCGAGGATCGCGAGCGAATCTTTGAGTCGTTCTACACCGCCAACCACGGTCTTGCCGACAGTCATCGCAGCGTGGGCCTGGGTCTTTCGCTCTGCCGCTCCATTGCGCTGGCACATGGCGGTAGCATAGAGGTTGCCGCGGCGGACCCGCACGGCTCGGTCTTTACGATTGAGCTTCCCGTCGCTGACGTTTCGTTTGATAAGGAGTAGCGCCGTGCCGAACTCTGCCGTAAAACCGCTCATCTTGGTCGTTGAGGACGACCCCGCCGTTCGCAACCTTATCGTTGCCGCGCTCGAGGCGCACGGCTTGCGCCATATGGCTGTGGAGACCGCCCATGCCGCCATCGCCGCCGCCTCGTCGCAGGCACCGAGCATTGTGCTGCTCGATCTGGGCCTGCCCGATATGGACGGCGTCAAGGTGGTGGAGTCGGTGCGCGCATGGTCGGGCATGCCGATCATCGTGGTCTCGGCGCGCAGCGAGGATGCGGACAAGATTCGCGCACTCGATGCCGGCGCCGACGACTACCTGACCAAGCCGTTTTCGGTCGAGGAGTTGCTCGCGCGCATTCGCACGACGCTCAGGCGCCTTTCGTATGCACAGACGGGCGGCGTTGCCTCCGAGGGCTCGTTCGATACCGGTGAGCTGCATATCGACTTTGACGCCGGCATCGCCACGATGGATGGCGAGGAACTGCATCTGACGCCGATCGAGTACAAGCTCTTGTGCCTGCTGGCGCATAACGCCGACAAGGTGCTGACGCACCAGTTTATCCTGCACGAGATTTGGGGCACGGCAACTAAGAGCGACCTGGCGAGCCTGCGTGTCTTTATGGGCACGTTGCGTAAGAAAATCGAGTCCGACCCCGCGCATCCGCGCTATATCCAAACGCACGTGGGCATCGGTTACCGACTGGTCACCCAAGGCTAGATCGCCAACCACCATCTCAATATGAGTTGCGGTGAAATATGGTCTAAATTTGCCTAATTCCAGGCAAAACAGTCCGTACTCCACCGCAACTTTGTTATTTGCCCTTGGGCTTGCTGGCGTAGAACTTCTTCTTTTTGGGCTTGCCGGCGGGGGAGGGTTTGTCGGCAAAGTTCGACTTGCCGTTGCTGGCCTGCGCGTGCGCGGGTGCTGCCGCGCGAGGCTTGCGGGCCTCGGGGTTACGCAGCTCCTCGGTTCGCTCGGCAATTTCCTCGGCGCTAAAGCCGACCTCTGCCATGGCGTCCTCGATGGGCAGGCGGCGCACGATATAGCAGTGGTGCACCTTCTGGTTGCGCGCGAAGTCCTCGGGGATGGTCTGCGCCGTAATGTCCTGTAGCACCACGCCTGCGCGTGCGAGCTTGCGCGCCTCGGGGCGGAAGCCGCGCAGGTTGCAGCTAAAGATGGCATGTCCGCCCTGTGTGAGCAGGCGCGACACGCCGGCCAAAAGCTCAACATGGTCACGCTGGACATCCCAGGTGCGACGGCCCATCTTGGACGAGTTGGAGAACGTGGGCGGGTCGACAAAGATCAGGTCCCAGCGGTTGCGCGTCTGGCGCTGGTCGCGAATCCAGGCGAGCACATCGTCACGCACAAAATGGTGCTGCGGGCCCACAAAGCCGTTCTGGCGCATGTTGCGCTCGGCCCAGTCCAGGTAGGTGTTGGAAAGGTCGACCGTCACCGTCTCCTCAACGCCGCCGTCGGCCGCATAGCAGGTGGCGGTGCCGGTGTAGGCAAACAGGTTGAGAAAACGGCGCGCCTGCTTGGCGTGCTCGCGGACCAGGTCGCGGGTGACGCGGTGATCCAGGAAGATTCCCACGTCCAGGTAGTCGTCAAAGTTGACGGCAAAGGTGAGCCCGCCCTCTTCGATGAGCGGCAGACGGCGGCGTGCGATGTTGGCGCGCTCGTCCGATCCGCCCTTGCCGGCGCCCTGCTTGCCGTACTGCGAGCCGCCGCGTGAGCGCATGCGGGCCTTGGCGTGCACATGCTCGGCCGGAACATCCAGGATGCGCGGCGCGATGGCCAAGATGTCAAGCATGCGGGCCTGGGCCAGTGCGGGGTCGATGGTCTTGGGCGCGGCGTATTCGGCGATGACGAGCCAGCGCCCCGGCGTCTGCGGGCAGCCCTCGTACAGGTCGATGGCGGCGGAGTAATCGGGCAGGTCGGCATCGTAGACGCGGTAGCAGCTCACGCCCTCGCGCTTGGCCCACTTGCGGCGCAGACGGGCATTCTTGCGCAGGCGGTTGGCGAACTGCTCCGACTCGGGGATGAGCACGGGCAGCGGCTTGCCGTCGCCCAGGTCGAGCGTGGCAGCGGGCTCGGGCATGGCGGAAGCGACGGCTTCGTCGTTGGCTTCGTTGGCATCCGCAACTTCGGCCTCGGCATCCGCACTGGTCGCAGCCTCAAACGCTGCGGCGGCGTGGTCGAGCGAAGGCCAGACTTCGACGGTCGCCTCCTCGTTATTGGGCATGACGGCGACCGAGCGCTCGGGCTCGGCGTGGAGCGCGCGGGCCAGCAATCCGTCGCGGGTGAGCGCGGCGACCGGCGCCGCGGCAAGCTCGGGCGCGCGGCGCAGCTCACCGACCAGCGTCATGGCATCATGCATGAGCGAAAGCGGGGTCTCGGTGGTGTCTGCGACCACGGCGGCACCGGCGACGGCGCCCGCGTGGTCCAGTACGGTTGCGGACTTGGCGGCGCAAAAATCGACAAAGCGCTTGTAGCCGGCGCACTTGACCATGCGCTCAGCGGTCTTGCGGGCGGCGGGGTCAACATCCGCAGCAACGATGCGTGCCTGGCGCTCGCGTGCTGCCGCCTCGCGCTCGCGTGCCTCGGCAAGCAACTGCTCCCACAGGGCGGCGTCGTGCAGCTGCCAGCCCTCAAAGCCCCAGCGCTCGCGTGCGGCGCCCGGGGCGCGGTCGGTCAGAATATTCACGGCCTCCAACAACAGACCGCCGCCGGCGCACGAGGCGTCGATCAGCGTAGGAAGGGCTTCGTCCTCGTAATCGTCGGCCGTTAGCTCGCGCTCGCACAGTGCGGTCCAGCCGACTTGCGCCAGCACCAGGGCGGCGTAGTCGGGGCGCAGCACGTGAGTGCCCTCGCCGGCGCGGGTCGCGGCGGGCGGCAGGCGCTTGAACAGCGGGTCGCCCGAAAGGTCCAGGCTGATACTCGCGCGACGCTGACGCAGCGAAAGCAGTAGGTGAACGTCGGGATCGGCGGCGTCGACATCGGCGCGACGGCCCGTGGCCTCGGCCAGACGGTCGCACAGCGCGTCCTTGGCGCGCAGGGCCGAGAAACGCGTGTTTCGCAGCTGCTCGGTCACGCCGCGGGCTGTGATGGCGATGGTGGCGCCGGGGCGGATGATGCTCTCCCAGGCAATGTCGTAAACGCCGTCGTACAGCTCATCGGCATCCTGCGCCTCAAAGCGCCCGAGTACCACGAACACGCGGCTCGCCAGGCGTGACCACAGACAGGCGCGGTAGCCTTCTTCGAGCTCGCCCTCAAATGTAGCGCGGCCCTTCAGCCGGCGAACATGCGAAAGCCCGAGGCGTTTAAGCTCGTCGGCGAGTGCGGACTCAAAGCCCTCGGGGCAGCTTGCGTAAAATTCCATGGGTGACCTCTCTGGTTGCGTCGCTCCATTATATGATGGATACTTCGTTTGCCCTTATCCTCGAAAGGAACCCATATGATTGATGCGTGCCCCGATTCCGCCGTTCTCTTTTTTGACGTGGACGGCACGCTGACGTCGTTCGATCCCGACGATATGACCGATAAGGACTTTTCGGCGGTTCGCCCCTCGCAGACGGTGGTTGAGGCGTTCCGTGCACTGCGCGATGCAGGGCACAAGGCATTTATCTGCACGGGCCGCCCCCTGTGGCTTATCGCCGATAGCCTGCGTGCGCTCGACCCCGCGGGCATCGTTGCCATGGCGGGAGCCACGCTCGAGGTCGAGGGACGCGTGGTACACGAGGACTGCTTTGGCGAGGGCGTTATCGAGGAGCTTGCACGCCGTATGGCCGCGGCAGGGATTGAGGCCTTTTTCGAGACCAACGTGGCTACTTTTGCCCTGGAACCCGCGGGTGTTGAGCAGTCGTCTCTGATCGGCACTTCTGTGGCGCACAGCACCGAGGAGATGCGCGTCGACGGCAGTCTGTGCGTGGGCAAGGTAGGCCTCACTGCGCCCAGTTTGGCTCGCGTAGCCAACGATGACGGCTTTATCGATCGCGAGTTTGAGCTGTGCAATACCGGTGGTCAGAATCGTGAGCTGAGCCCCAAGGGCATTGACAAGGGCGTGGGCGTGGCGCGAGCACTGGCGTATCTGGGCCGCGAGGGAAATGCGCGCACCTTTGGCTTTGGTGATTCGGGCAACGACCTGGGCATGCTCGCTGCCGTCGAGACAGCCGTGGCCATGGGCAACGCCATGCCCGAGGTCAAGGCGGTCGCCGACTACGTGACCGACGATGTCGCGCACGACGGTACCGTCACAGCGATGCAGCATTTCGGCCTCATCTAATGAATCCCGCGTTCTGACGTTTGCTCAAACTGCGACTCTTTGCTTTTGCATGCTCAATCGATTTATCAATCCAAACACTGAGGTGTTTATACCGTTCGCCGAGAAGATAAAAACCCGCAGTTCACGCCTTGATAAACATAGGTAAAGTGTTTAGCAGCTTACCGGCTGTATGCAGACGAAAGGAATCAGGCAGATGGCAATCAAGGTGTTCGCTGACGGCGCAAACCTCGAGGGCATGCTCGACATGTACGAGAACGGCAACGTTCAGGGTTTCACGACCAACCCGTCCCTTATGAAGAAGGGTGGCGTGACGGATTACCGCGCGTTTGCCAAGGAGGTCCTGACCCACATCACCGATGTGTCCGTGTCGTTTGAGGTCTTTGCCGACGACGTCGAGACCATGGAGGTCGAGGCGCGCGAGATCGCTACCTGGGCCGACAACGTCTACGTCAAGATTCCGTGCGTGACCACCAAGGGTGAGTCCACCGCCGAGCTGGTTCGCAAGCTTTCGGCCGATGGCATCAAGGTTAACGTCACCACCATCTTTACGCCTACGCAGGTCGACGAGATGGTCGAGGCCGTTGACGCCGAGACGCCGTCCATCATCTCGCTCTTTGCCGGCCGTATCGCCGATACCGGCGTCGATCCCATTCCGTTTATGACGGAGTCGGTTAAGAAGGCCGCCGCCAAGCCCAACTGCGAGGTCCTGTGGGCGTCCACGCGCGAGCTCATCAACATTTACCAGGCCGAAGCCTGCGGTTGCCAAATCATCACGGTGCCCAACAGCATCCTGGCCAAGCGCAAGAACATCGGCCGTGATCCGTACGAGGTCTCGCTCGACACCGTCCGCGGCTTTGCCAAGGATATCGCCGCGCTCGGCTTCCATATCCTGCCGTAGCACGAACACTGGCTGCGCCTCGGGTTGATCGCCCCGGCCTTTCCTTTCCCTATCGCTCACGCGCTTCGCGAGGGTCGCGCTAGGCAAAGGAAAGGCCGGGGCTGCCGACACGAGCTTGCCGGTAGGTTGGTGATTGGCTTCCATATTCTGCCGTGGGCAAAGGTACCCCCGCCTGCGACGTGCAAAATTGAGAGTATTCAGCAAGGTAAAGTTTTTACCAGCTGGTTGAAGCACGGAACAGCCCCCGTTTTGGCTCTGACGACGCTAAAACGGGGGCTGTTTTTGACTTTATTTCCTCTGAGGGGCGTTCGGAGCGGCGGAAATTGCAGAATACTCGCGATTTTGCACATTGCGAGAGGGGGGACGGTCGCGCGCGCAGACGTGGTGTAAGGGCGTCCTGAGGTCCGTCGCTGCAAGTCCCGATGTTACTCCTTCTTGAGGC
>NZ_JADMRH010000001.1:46746-229893 GCF_015560135.1 Collinsella aerofaciens | reverse complement strand
GCCGTTTGGCCCCACCCGCATAGCGGGTGGTTTCTGATGCGGCGCGCTGCGCGCCCCGCACAGGCTAAAGCCCGTAATGAAAAAACCCGCCGCATAAGCGACGGGTTTTACAACCTGGCTCCCCGGGTAGGACTCGAACCTACAACAGCGCGGTTAACAGCCGCGTGCTCTACCATTGAGCTACCGAGGAATAGGTGCGTGCTCTCAAGCAACGAAGTTTATTATACGGACGAATCAGCTTAGGGCAAGAACTTTTTTAAGAAATTTTCCGACCCAGTCATTGGGGACGTTCTTGAACGACTAGTCATTCAAGAACGTCCCCAACGACTACATGAAAGCGCCCCCAAGCAGATGTGCTTGGGGGCGCTTCTTGCTTGACTAGCTCTCGATATAGTCTTTGAGCTTACTGCTACGGCTGGGATGGCGGAGCTTGGCCAGGGTCTTGGACTCGATCTGGCGGATGCGCTCGCGCGTGACGCCAAACTCGCGGCCGACTTCCTCGAGCGTACGGGGATGTCCGTCGACAAGGCCAAAGCGCAGCTCGATAACCTTGCGCTCACGATCGGCAAGCGAGTCGAGCACCTGGGTGAGCTGCTCCTGCAGCATGGAGAAGCTGGCCGCATCGGGCGGAACGATGGCCTGGGAGTCCTCGATGAAGTCGCCCAGCTGGGAATCCTCTTCCTCGCCGATGGGGGTCTCGAGCGACACGGGCTCCTGCGAGATCTTCTGGATCTCGCGGACGCGGTCGGCGCTCATGTCCATTTCGGCACCGATCTCCTCGGGGGTCGGGTCGCGACCAAGGTCCTGAAGAAGCTGGCGCTGCACGCGGACGAGTTTGTTGATGGTCTCGACCATGTGCACGGGAATACGGATGGTACGGGCCTGGTCGGCGATAGCGCGCGTGATGGCCTGACGGATCCACCACGTGGCGTACGTGGAGAACTTAAAGCCCTTCTGGTAGTCGAACTTCTCGACGGCGCGGATCAGACCGAGGTTGCCCTCCTGGATCAAGTCCAGGAACAGCATGCCGCGTCCGACATAGCGCTTAGCGATGGAGACGACCAGACGCAGGTTTGCGCTGATGAGCGCCTGCTTGGCTTCGAGGCCCACGTTCTCAATGCGCGTAAGACGACGCATCTCGGCACGCGTGAGTTCGAGCTCACCAGCATCGGCAGCCTCGAGCTTCTCGGTGGCCTCAAGACCGGCCTCGATCTTCATAGCCAGATCGACCTCTTCGGAGGCGGTCAACAGGTCGACCTTGCCGATCTCCTTGAGGTACATACGGACCGGATCGCCGGTCAGCATCACCGTGGAGGCATCGATGCCACGCACGCGGGAGCGTGAACGGGACGTGCGCACGGTGCGCTTCTTCTTGCTCTTGGAAGAACCCATCTCGGCATCGGCCTGACGGGCCATCTTGAGCTCATGATCGTCAAGCGAGCCGGAATCGTGCTCGTCGTCGTCATCGAAATCGTCGGTATCGGTATCGTTATCGTCATCGTCGACGTCCATGGGGGCGTCGTCGTTACCGCTCGCGGAGATAATCTGGATGCCGCTGTTGCGCAGCGCGGAATACACCGCGGTGAGCTGCTCGTCAGAAACATCGATATCCTTCAGGGCGACCTGAATCTCGTCCTCGGTTACCGAAGTCCTGTTTGAGCCGTTGCCCATGAGCTTTGCAACGTAGGATTCCAGCCCAGTACCCGTGCTCTCAGTCTTTTTTGGCACAGATTCTCCCTTCATAGTCCACAGGACTCAATACTTTAGCACACACATTGACGTCTATACCCAAAAAGAGGACTGGATATAGGCGAGAATACGCTGGTTGACCACAACATCTAGGCTTGTTCAGTGCCTGCGGCCTCCAGGCCGATCAAACGGAACGGGTCCGCCACGCCGCCGATCGACTTTTGCAGTTCGCGCTGACGCTGCGAGTCCCGCGCGGCCTGCACGGTCAGCGAACGACGGCCCTCATCATCGAGCGAACGGTCTTGGCGCAGCTTGGCCTGTGCGGCACGCATGCGGCGCTTGATGGTGTAGAGCTCGAGCGTATCGAGCATAAACACAATGTTCGTCTCGGTGGGGTGCTTGCTCGTCGCCGAGATGCGCCCGGCACTCACAAGCGTTGCCGCCTCGGGACACACCGAGCGTGCCGCATCCATGCAAGCTGCAGGATCGGTTCCCGGCGGCGTAGCCAGAACGGCCCATGCGATGGACTCGTGACGTGGGTCAACCCACTCGATGGAGCAGATGCGGTCGGCATACGTGCGGAACAGGTCGGGGTAGCTCGTGAGCATCGTCAGCAGCTCGCGCTCCCCTGCCAAGGACTTGCGCTCAAGATCGGTCAGAACCATAGGGGCCGAAGCGTCTGCCGGGGCACCGGCGGGCTCAGAGCCCATACCATGAGGCACATCGATTGGCGGCAGATCATCGACGACCTCTACAGGCGCGGCACCGTAGGCATCGAGCGGGACATAGTCGTACGGCTCTTCTTCGACCGGCGCGGACACCGGCGGCGTCGCGCCCGACGCCCAAGCACCACGAGATGTCCCCTGCGAACCAGACGACCGACCGCCCGCGCTACCAGAGCGCTCGGCTTGCGCCCGCTGGCGTTCATAGTTCTGCTCACGACGTCGTTCCGCATCTTCGCGCTTGGCGACATCGCGAAACACGCGACCCGAACTCGCGCGCACCGTCTCCAAATCCAAACCCAGCAAATCAGCAATCTGGATAAAGTACGTGTCGATCATATAGCTATCGCGCAGCGGATAGATAAGCGTCAGCGCATCTTCAAGCGCCTTGGCGCGACCGCCCGGCGTGGTGATGTCGCTCGACTCCTGCAGCGAACGGTAGACAAAGTCCATGAGCGGCTCGGCGGCGTCAATGCGTTTCTGCAGCTCCTCTCCGCCGTGCGCCGTGATGAACTCCATGGGATCGTTGCCGTCGGGAAGTACCACGCAGCGCAGGTCCATCGAATCCTGCTCGATAAACTGAATCGCGCGGCGCGCGGCCTTTTGACCGGCGGCGTCGCCATCGAACATATACACGATGCGCTTGGCAAAGCGGGTGAGCGTCTTGACGTGATGCTCCGTGAGCGCGGTGCCCAGCGTGGCGACGACGTTTTTGATCCCCGCCTCCCAGCAGGCGATACAGTCGGTATAACCCTCCACCACGATGGCGGTATCCTGCGCGACGATAAACTCCTTGGCCCAGTTAAAGCCGTAGAGGTTTCGCTTTTTATGGAACACGCTCGTCTCGGCGGTGTTGAGGTACTTCGGCTGGCCGTCGCCCATAATGCGCCCGCCAAAGGCGATGTTATGACCCTGCTCGTCAAAGATGGGAAACATCACGCGGTCGTAAAAACGATCGGCAAGCTGCCCACGCCCACGGCTCACGGCCACGTTGGCGTCGATCATCTCCTGCGGGGTAAAGCCCGCCTGCGAAAGATGCGACACCAGCGCGTTGCGACCCGGCGCAAAGCCCAGGCAGTAGCGGCGGCAGACGTCGCCGCCCATGCCGCGGCTGGCGAAATACTCGCGCGGACGGCTGTCCTTACCGCGCATGAGCATGGTGTGGTAGAACTGGGCCGTCTCGGCGCACAGATCGTATATGCGGGCACGCTTGGTGCCGCGCTCACGGCGATCTCCGGTGTCATGCAGCTCAATACCCGCGCGATCGGCCAAATAACGGATTGACTCGGGAAAGCTCAGGTTCTCGCGCTTCATGATATAAGTGAAGACGTCGCCACCCTCGCCGCAGCCAAAGCAATGCCACACCTGCGTGGCGGGAATAATATGGAAGGACGGCGTCTTTTCGCCATGGAAGGGGCAGCATCCCCAAAACTCATGGCCGCGGGGCTTGAGCTCAACCGTTTCCTGCACGATGGCAACCAGGTCGGACGCAGCGCGTACCTGGTCTTTTTCCTCATCGCTAATCACGGATGCTCACCCCCTGCTCACCCAAGTTGTGACGAATGTCTTCGATATTACCCTCGACGGTCGCGATCAACTCATCCAGCGAATCGAACACGCGCGACGGACGCAGCCAACGCGTAAACGCCAGCGAAACAGAAGAGCCGTACAGGTCGCCCGTATAACCAATTAAATTAGCCTCGAGATGCGCCGAAGCGACATCGTCGGCATACGTTGGCGGTAGGCCGACGTTCACGGCAGCGGGCCACACGGTGTCATCGACCAGCACCAGACCCTCATACACGCCGTCCGCAGGCACCTGAATACCATCGGGAACTTGTAGGTTTGCCGTGGGAAAGCCCATGCCAGAACCCTCGTGACGGCCGCGAATAACACCGCCACGCACCATATACGGACGGCCGAGTAACTCAGCAGCAAGCTCCACATGGCCCTGTCCCAACTCATGACGAATGCGGGTGGCGCAAATGGCCTCACCGCCCTCGCAAAGCAGGTCGTGACCATACACGTCAACGCCGTGCTCGGAACCCCAGGCGCGCATCTCAGCAACACCAGATGCACCGCCACGACCCAGCCTAAAGTCACTGCCAACGCGAATCGATCGAATGTCGACCAGACGCGACACCAGCGAGAGAAAGTCAACATGGTCAAGCGCCGCAACCTCAGGCGTAAAGGGAACGGCCACCACCGCATCGACCCCGGTTTGAGCCAAAGCATGCAGACGGTCGGCCGTCGTCATCAATTTTTGAGCGGGCGAAGGGCTCACCACAACGTCCGGGTCGGGATCAAAGGTAACCACGACCGCCTTACAGCCATGGGCACGGGCATCACGGACAAGCGCTTCGATGAGTTCCTGGTGTCCACGGTGAACGCCGTCGAACACGCCGATGGCAATCGATGCGGCACCCAAGTGCTCACACTCATCAAACGCATCGGCAGTAACGATGCGAGCCTCGTCCGACTCACCCGCGAAAAAGACACGCGCGAGCTCGCGAGCGGACAACATCATCGAACACCGCCGATTGCCTGCGGAAACACGTGCTCCATGACAAAGCGGCCACCCTCAATGCGGGCGAGCGCCTTGAGTCCCCCATCGAGCACCAACGCAAACGGCGGCTTCGAGGCATCGAAATCGGCAAGCGAACGCTCAACGGGAATGCGTCGGCCGCAGAGCAGGTCGTCGGCAAGATTACCCGGCAAGTCAACACGCGTGGCGCCCAGGGCCGCAATGGGATCCAGGGCAAAGCCAGCGGCGGACTCGGGAGAAAGCTCCTCCACCGCATGACAGGCGCCAATGGAAACAACACCAGAGGCCGTGCGGCGCAGCGCGGAAATGTGCGCGGCGCTCTCGCAGGCGCGGCCCAGGTCGCGAGCGAGCGCACGAATGTAGGTGCCCTTGCTCACCGAGAACGCCACGGTCCACACGCACGTATCACCTTCGCCGCCCACGGCGATCAGGTCGGCGGCATAGACCTCGACGGGACGCGGAGGTAGGTCCACCGCATTGCCCTCGCGAGCAGACTTGTAGGCGCGAACGCCATTGACCGAGATAGCCGAAAACGCCGGCGGCACCTGCATCTGCGGACCCAGCATGGAGGCCAAGTGCTCACGCGCATAGGCAGGATCGCGGAGCTCGTTGGCAACAGCCACCGTGCGGACCGCCTCGCCTTCCGCATCATCGGTATTGGTCTCGGCGCCAAACGAGATGTCGGCGACGTAGCTTTTGGTATCGAGCGTGAGCATACCCAGTAGACGGGTTGCCTGGCCCACGCCCACTACCATGACACCCGATGCCATGGGGTCGAGCGTGCCGGCATGGCCGACGCGCCGCTCATGGAGGGTGCGCCGGCACTGCGAAACCACATCGTGGGACGTGCAGCCCACCGGCTTATCGACAGCGAGCAGCATATTCAATTGAGAAGGCGTACGACGAGCCATGTACCATCCAAAAAGTTAAAGCTCGACGGTCACCGAAGCGGGATCCTCCCCTACCAGCTCGGCCAGCATGGGAAGTGCCACGGTGAGCGTCTCGAGAATCGTTCCGTTGTTGGAGAAACCGGCGGCAGCGGAATGTCCACCCCCGCCAAAGGCAGCAGCGATCTCGGACACGTTGAGGTCGCCCTTAGAGCGCAGGTTGCCGCGCACCTTGGTATCGCCCTCAATGCCCTTCAGGAACAGGCAGACCTCGACGCCCATCACCGAGCGCACCACATCGACCAGGCCGTCGCACTCATCCGAGGTGACACCGCAAGCCTCAAGGTCGCTCTGGTACGCGTAGCTATACGCAACGCGCCCGTGGGCCACCGTCTTGATGCGGCCCATAACGATGGACTTGAGGTGCAAAAACTCAACGCGCATGCTCTGGTATACCTCGAGTGCCACACGCGCCGGATCGGCACCGTGGGCAACCAGACGCGATGCCGCATGGAACGCGGCGGCATCGGCGTTTTGGTACTGAAAACGGCCGGTATCGGTAACCAAGCCACACAGCAGGCAGGTCGCAACGCCATCACGTGCGACAATGCCACAATTGTCCAAGAAACGGTCAATGATCATGGCGCAGGCTGCAGCTTCAACGCGCCTCAGACTGAGCTCGGCAAACTCCTCACGCGCCGGATGGTGGTCGAAACACACCACATGCTTGGAGCGACGAAGCACCTCGGCGGAATTATTGAGACGCTCGACGACCGGTACGTCCACCGAGATGAACAGGTCCGGGTTGCCAGCGTACGCAGATGCCGGCACCAGGCGATCGGAGCCTTCCATAAAGCGGTAGATGCGCGGAACCGGGTCATCGTCTGCCAGCAGCAGCGCAATGTCCTTGTTGGGGAAAAACTTCATGAGCGAAAGGCCCAGACCCAACACGGAGCCCAGGGCGTCGCCGTCGGGAGAAGTGTGTCCCGAAATCGCAATGGAGGACGCACCCTCGATGAACTCGAGGATGCGTCGCTGAATATCTGCAGACTCGCACGAGGCGAGGTCGGCGGAATTAGTCATCTAAAGCTGCCTCCTGGGCGGCATCCACTATCGGATAGCCGTCCTCGTCCTTTTCGATCGCAAGCGTGGCGGGAACGTTTTCCAGCGCACGCGTGATGCGCTCGGCCTCATCGGTCGAGCGATCGATGCGAAAATCGAGCTCGGGCGTAACACGCCAATCGAGCGAGCGAGCCAACAAGCTGCGAATACGGCCCTTGGCGCTAGCGAGCGCCTCCATGACCTCGTCGTAGCGGCTCGCATCGCACGACACATACACGCGCGCGAACGAACGGTCCACCGCGACCTCGACCGCGGTCAAAGTAACGAGGTCGAGACGCGGATCGGAAACCTCAAAGAGCAGGATATAACCGAGCTTCTCGCGAAGCTGCTCGCCCAGACGGCGGGTTGCCTGCGTTTGCTTCATAGCGCTACCCCCCTACTCGGTACGGGCAACCTGGTCGATGCGGTAACCCTCGATCTGGTCGCCGGGCTTGATGTCCTGGAAGTTCTCCAGGCCAATGCCGCCCTCGGAACCGCTCTTGAGGCTCTTGGCCTCGTCCTTGTAGTGGCGCATCGAGGCGATCTTGCCGTTGAAGACCACGATGCCGTCGCGCACCAGGCGCACGGAATCGGTCGCGGCGATCTCGCCCTCTTCGACGCGGACACCGGCAGCGATACCGACTTTGGGCACCTTGAAGGTGTCCAGGACGGTCGCGGTACCCGTGGCGACCTCGACCTCGGTGGGCTTGAGCATGCCGATACGGGCGGCGTCGAGCTCCTCGAGGCACTTATAGATGACGTCGTAGCAACGGATCTCGACGCCCTCGCGCTCGGCGGCGGAGCGGGCCTTACCGTCGGGACGGACGCCAAAGCCGATGATGATGGCGTTGGAGGCGTCGGCCAGGACGACGTCGGTCTCGTTGATGGCGCCAACGGCGGAGTGGATCGTGTTGATGCGAACCTCGGACTGATCCATCTTGTCGAGCGAGTCCTGAAGGGCCTCGATGGAACCCTGGACGTCGGCCTTGATGATCAGGTTGAGCTCCTTGACCTCGGCGTCGGCAATGGTCTCGAAGAGGTTCTCGAGCGTGACGTGCTTGACGCGGCTCTGCTCCTCGATACGGGCCTTGAGCGAACGCTCGTCGGCAAGGGCGCGAGCCTCGCGCTCGTCCTCGAACACGCGGAACTCGTCACCGGCGTTGGGCACGGACTGCAGGCCCAGGATCTCGACAGCGTCGGAGGGACCGGCCTCGGTGACGGCGCGACCCTTGGGGTCGAGCATGGCGCGGACGCGGCCGTAGGTAAGGCCGGCGACCAGCGTATCACCCACGTGCAGGGTACCGCGGGTCACGAGCACGGTAGCAACCGAGCCGCGGCCCTTGTCGAGCTTGGCCTCGAGGACGTTGCCGGAGGCAAAGGTGTCCGGGTTGGCCTTGAGCTCGAGCACGTCGGCCTGGAGCAGCACGGTCTCCAGAAGGTCGTCGATACCGATCTTCTGCTTGGCCGAGATGTTGACGAACATGTTCTGTCCGCCCCACTCCTCGGGGATGACGCCGTACTCGGTGAGTTCCTGACGCACACGGTCGGGGTTGGCGCCGGGCTTATCGATCTTGTTGACGGCGACGACGATGGGTACGCCGGCGGCCTTGGCGTGGTTGATCGACTCGACCGTCTGGGGCATGACGCCGTCGTCGGCGGCGACGATCAGGATGACGATGTCGGTCACCTTGGCGCCACGGGCACGCATAGCCGTAAAGGTGGCGTGACCCGGGGTATCGATAAAGGTGATCTTGCGGTCGTTTATCATGACCTGCGAAGCGCCGATGGCCTGCGTAATGCCGCCCGCCTCGCCGGCAGCAACGCCGGTGTGACGGATGGCGTCGAGCAGCGACGTCTTACCGTGGTCGACGTGGCCCATGACGGTGACGACCGGGGCGCGCGGCTTAAGGTCGGCGGGATCGTCGTAGAACGAGAAGGTGTTCTCCTCCTCGGGGGTGATGATCTTGATCTGACGACCCAGGTCGTCGGCGACGAGCTCGACGAGGTCGTCGGACATGGACTGCGTCATGGTGAGCGGCGTACCCAGCAGGAACAGGCGCTTGATGATGTCGTTGGCCGGAACGTCGAGCGCCTCGGCAAGCTCCTGGACGGTAACGCCCTGGGAGACCTTGATGGCGTCGAGGTCCTCGGGGTTCACGCCCTGGGCCAGCGCCTCCTCTATCTTGCGCTCCTCCTGAGCCTTGGCAGCCTCGCGCTCGCGCTTCTCCTTGCGCTTCTTGCGGCGACCGGTGGACTCGCGAGAGGCCTCCTCGACGGCGGCGCGGGCCTCCTCGAGCACCTTCTCGCGGCTGTACTCCTCGGCCTCACGCGCCATGCGGCTGTAGTGGTCCTCTTCGTTGTTGTGACCGCCCTTGCGCTTCTTGCCCTTGCCCTGCTTATCGGGGTTGGGGAAGTCCATGCCGGCAGCAACGTTGTTGCTGGCGTTGGTGCGATGGCTGTGCGGACGGCTCTCGGAGGCGTTGCGCTCGGAGTTGTTGTCAGAGGCGTTGCGATCGTTACGACGGCCACCGCGGCGGTCGTTGTTGCCGCCACGACGGTTACCGCGCTCGGCAGCGCGCTCGGCCTTGGCCTTGTCCTCGGCGTCCTTCTTCTCCTTGAGCACGGTCTCCTGTGCGGCGATCTGGTCGAGCAGCGAACGGAAGCGCGAACCGGAGTCGGAAGCGGGAACGGCGCGGCGCTGGGCCTCGCGGGCAGCCTCCTCCTTCTCACGGGCAAGGCGCTCCTGCTCGGCCTTCTTCTTGGCCTCGGCCTCGGCGCGGGCAGCCTCCTCAGCAGCCTGGGCTGCGGCAAACTGGCGACGCTCCTCCTCGCGGGCCTTCTCGGCGGCGATGCGCTCGCGCTCGGCCTCGGCGGCGCGAGCGGCCTCCTCGGCGGCAGCTGCCTGCTCCTCGGCCTGCTTGGCGGCCTCGACTTCCTGGGCGCGGGCCTCGATCACCGAGGCGAGCTGCTTGCGGACCATGGCGACATAAGCGTCCTCCAAGGTGGAGGAAGCGGACTTAGCGGGAATCTTCATATCGGCGAGATGACCCATCAGTTCCTTGGAGGTCATGCCGAACTCTTTGGCCAGGGTGGACACACGGACTTTTGCCATATGACTTCACCTACCCTTTCTGGCACCTTGGGTGCCTAGAGACTGAACGAGCGTGGGAGACGCGCCGGGACCCGCCCGGCGCGACCGCGCGCTAGATCAGGTCCTCCGCATCATCGAAGGCGTCGGTGTCATGGACACCGCAGAAACGGGAGCCGGGACGAGCCTGGTTGCGGCACTGGATGCCGTCCTCGGACACATACTCGCAGCGGCGGACGTCCTCGTCCTCCTCGTCACCGATCAGGTCGGCGGCGGGCTCCTCGTGAACGGGAACGTTCTTGAGGATGTCGGCGGCAAGGGTCTCGGACTTGATGTCGATGTGCCAGCCGGTCAGGCGCGCGGCGAGGCGGGCGTTCTGGCCCTCCTTGCCGATTGCGAGCGAAAGCTGGTCGTCGGGCACGATGACGCCGGCGTAGGCCTTCTCCTCGTCGATGAGGACGCGGGTGACCTTGGCGGGCGACAGGGCGTTGGCGACGTAGACGACCGGATCGGCATCCCACAGGATGACGTCGACGCGCTCGCCGCGGAGCTCGCCCACGACGGCGCGAACGCGGCTGCCCTTGGGGCCGACGCAGGCGCCCACGGGATCCAGGCGGTCGTCGAGCGAGTGGACGGCAACCTTGGAGCGCTGGCCGGGCTCGCGGGCAATCGACTTAATCTGGACGGTGCCCTCATAGATCTCGGGCACCTCCTGCTCAAACAGACGACGCATGAGCTCGGGGTGGGTGCGGGAGATGACGATCGGCGGACGGCTGTGCTCGCCGCGAACCGGCTGCAGGTTGGAGTTGGGATCGCGGACGTCGATGATCACGGCCTTGATGTGCTGGTTGTGCAGATAGCGCTCGCCCATCGGACGCTCGTTGCGCTCGTTCTCGTAACGGCGCTGGTCAAAATGCGGCAGCTCGGCCTCGACGCCATCGCGGATCTTGACGATCGTGAAGTCGGGCGTGGACTGCAGCACGGTACCGCTGATGAGGTCACCGATACGACCGGAGAACTCCTCGTAGATCTGCTCGCGGGCGGAGTTACGCACGATGGCGTTGATCTCGGCCTTGGCGTGCTGAGCGGCGATGCGGCTCGTGTTCTTGGGGGTGACGTCGATCTCCTCGAACTCGGTGAAGTTGCCTTCCTCGTCCATGGAATCGTCAATCGGCTCCAGACGGTAGACGTAGATCTTGCCGGTGGTGCGGTCGATGGTCACCTTGGCGCCCCACTCAAGATGCAGGATCTCGGCATAGCTCTTGGCGAGCGACTGCTCCAGGCGGTCGATCAGGTAGAGCTGGTCGATGTGCTTCTCCTGGCAAAGCTCCATCAGGGCGGACATCATGTCGGATGCTGCCATCTTACTTTCCTTCCTTCGCGGGCTTGAAGTCGTAGGTGGGCTTCAACTTGCACTTTTTAACATCAGAGAAATCGAGGGTAACGGACTCGCCGTCCTCGAGCTCGAGGGTCACGTTCGCCTCGGTGGCGGCGGCAATCTTGCCGGCGTACTTGCGACGGCCCTCGGTGGCGGTGGAGGTGAGCTCGCAGTTCTCGCCCACAAAGCGGGCAAAGTCGCACGGGCGGCGCAGCGGGCGCGCCATACCCGGGCTCGACACCTCGAGCGTATAGCTCGAAGAGATGGGGTCGAGCTCCTCAATCACATCGCCGACCCACTTGGTGTTGGCCGTGACGTCGTTGAGCGAAAGACTCTGACCCTCGGCACCCTCGATACGCACGCGCACGCAGGGGGCCTTGGTGGCACCCACGAGCTCGACGTCGACGATGTCGATATCGTGCTGGGGAGCGACGGCCTCGAGCGCGTCGATAATCGCCTGCTCGGTCTTGGTCTTGACCATTGCGGCACCTCCATCCATACAAAAAAGAAGCGGGGCCGAAACCCCACTTCTTTCAATTACAACTTCATTTGCAAGCAAACTATACCAATAGCTGCGGAAACGTGCAAGCACAGTACGAATCTGCAGGTCAGCGTGCGCACAGCTTCTCCACAAGAATAGGACAATTGACCGCAGACATCAGGGCAGGTACATGAAAAACGAGGGACGACCCAATCGGATCGCCCCTCGTCTTTTATGCGTCAGTTAAGCGCGCAATGCTTACTTGACCACCAGGTTGACCAGCTTGCCGGGCACGCAGATGGCCTTGACGACCGTCTTGCCGTCGAGCCACTTGGCGACGGCGGTCTCGGCGGCAGCCTGCATTTCCTCGTTGGAGGCATCGCGGGCCACGTCGATGCGGCCACGGACCTTGCCGAGTACCTGGACGACGATCTGCACCGTGTCCTCGATGGACTCGGCCAGGTCGAACTCGGGCCAGGCGGCGGTGTAAGCGTTGCCCTCGCAGCCGAGCGCCTCGTGCCACAGCTCGTCGGCCCAGAACGGGCAGATGGGCGCCAGGACGCTCACGATGTCCTTGGCCACGCCGTAGCACAGGGCCTTGTCGCGGTCAGCACCCTCGGTGGCGTTGAGGTAGGCGCTCGCCGCGTTGACGAGCTCCATGACGGCCGAGATCGCGGTGTTGAACTGGCCGCGATCGAAGTCCTCGGTGCACTTGGCGATGGTGCGGTGACGCTCACGGTAGAGCTTCATCGCGGTCTCGCCGAGCACGGACTTGTCGAAGGCCACGTTGGCGTCACCCGACTGGACGAGCTGCCACACGATACGCCAGGCGCGCTTGATAAAGCGGTTGGCGCCCTCGACGGCCTTGGGATCCCAGTCGAAGTCCTTCTCGGGCGGGGCGATAAACAGGATCGCCAGACGCATGGTGTCGGCGCCGTAGGGCTCGATAACCGAGCTCGGGGGCACGACGTTGCCTTTGGACTTGGACATGGTGTCGCCGTTCTCGTCCTTGACCATGCCCTGGCACAGCAGGTTGGTGAAGGGCTCGTCAACACTCAGCAGACCCAGGTCGCGAAGCGCCTTGGTAAAGAAGCGGCTGTAGAGCAGGTGCAGAATGGCGTGCTCGATGCCACCGATGTAGTTATCGACGGGCATCCAACGGTCGGCTGCCTCGCGGGAGAAGGGCAGCTCGGTGTTGTGCGGGTCGGTATAGCGCAGGTAATACCAGCTGGAGCAGGTGAACGTGTCCATGGTATCGGTCTCGCGCTTAGCCGGGCGGCCGCAGACCGGGCAGGTGGTCTCGTAGAAGTCCTTGCACTCGGCGAGGGTCTCGCCGGCGCCCAGGTCCAGGTTCTCGGGCAGCGTCACCGGCAGCTGATCCTCAGGCACGGGCACAATGCCGCAGTGCTCGCAGTGGATGGCCGGGATGGGGTTGCCCCAATAGCGTTGACGGCTGATGAGCCAGTCGCGTAGGCGGAACTCGACCTTGCGACGGCCGCAGCCCATGGCCTCGAGGTCGGCCACGATGGCAGCCTCGCCCTCGGAGTGCTTACCGCCGCGCATGCCGGTGTACTTGCCGGACTGGACAAGCGTGCCCTCGGCAGCGTGGGCGCAATCCCAGTCGACGGTCTCGGCATGGAAGGTATCGATGGTCTCGCCGGTGGCCTCGACGGCAGCGCGATCGTCATCGTCCAGGATGATCGGCACGATCGGCAGGTCGTACTTGCGGGCAAACTCAAAGTCGCGCTGGTCACCACAGGGAACGGCCATGACGGCGCCGGTTCCATAGTCGGCAACGACATAATCGGCAACCCACACGGGGACCTTCTCGCCGTTGACGGGGTTTACCACGTAGCGGCCGGTAAAGGCACCGTGCTTCTCGAGGGTGCCCTGGGCACGCTCGACGGCAGAGATATGCTTGGAGTCCTCGACGATCTTGGTGACGGCCTCCTCATACTCCGTGCCCTCGACGAGCTCGTGCAGACGAGCGTACTCGGGAGCCAGGACAAAAAAGGAGACGCCAAAGAGGGTGTCGGCACGCGTGGTAAAGACGGTGATCTTGCCCTCGTCGCCCTCAATGGGCTCGCCATCCTGGTCGCACAGGGTAAAGTCGACCTCGGCACCCTCGGAGCGACCGATCCAGTTGGCCTGCATCTGCTTGACGCGCTCGGGCCAGCCGGGGAGCTTCTCCAGGTCGTCGAGCAGCTCCTGGGAGTACTCGGTGATCTTGAAGTACCACTGCTCAAGGTCGCGCTTCTCGGGCTCGGTGCCGCAGCGCCAGCACTTGCCCTCGGTGACCTGCTCGTTGGCCAGAACGGTCTTGCAGTTAGGACACCAGTTGACCGGGTTCTTTTTGCGGTAGACCAGGCCCTTTTCCCACAGCTTCTCAAAGATCCACTGGCCCCAGCGGTAGTAGTCGGGGCTGCAGGTCTTGACCATGCGATCCAGATCGTAGGAGAAGCCCATGCGCTTCATCGTGGCGAGCGCCTGGTCCATATTCTTATACGTCCAGGCGGCAGCCTGCGTATTGTGCTTGATGGCGGCGTTCTCGGCAGGCAGGCCAAAGGCGTCAAAGCCGATGGGATGCAACACGTCGTAGCCGCGCATGCGGGCCTGACGGGCCATGGCATCGCCGATGGTATAGTTGCGCGCGTGGCCCATGTGCAGGTCGCCCGACGGATACGGGAACATCTCGAGCACGTACTTCTTGGGCTTGCTGTCGTCGGTGTCGACGGCAAAGAGGTTGGAGTCCTCCCAGGCCTTCATCCACCGGGACTCAATGGCCTGCGCGTCGTAGGCAGGAATCTCGTCCTTATGATCTGTGCAATCGCACATATCAGCTCCTTTGTTAGCTGGGTTGGGGCGGGGCGTTCTTACCTTTACTCGCTGCTACGGACAGTCCTGCTCGCACGAAGAGCACATTAAGTGCTCTTCGGCTCGTGCGGAACTTGCAGCGAGCAAAGGTAAGAACGCCCCGCCACATCGTTAACTCGCATGATGATAGCAAATACGACAAGCGAGATGCCTGCGACTTGCATGCATCTCGCTTTATCTAAATAACGTGGTTGATACTCAACCTTTATGTTCAGCTCTTATCCTATCGATAAGACACAGACTGCTGCGAATCCTTGACCACAACATCGTGGGCGCCGCCTTCGACGATGGAGGTGGAGCTGACCAGGGTCAGGCGTGCCTTTTCCTGGAGCTCGGGGATCGAGAGGGCGCCGCAGTTGCACATCGTTGACTTGACCTTGTAGAGCGTACCGCCCACGCCGTCCTTAAGGGAACCGGCGTACGGGACGTAGGAGTCGACGCCCTCGACGAAGCTGAGCTTCGCGGCGCCGCCCAGGTCGTAGCGCTGCCAGTTGCGGGCACGCGCAGAACCCTCGCCCCAGTACTCCTTCATGTACTGGCCGTTGACGTTGACGCGCTCGGTCGGGCTCTCGTCAAAGCGGGCGAAATAGCGGCCCAGCATCATAAAGTCGGCACCCATGGCAAGGGCGAGCGTCATGTGGTAGTCGTAGACGATACCGCCGTCAGAGCACACGGGCACGTAGACACCGGTCTCCTCGTAGTACTCGTCACGGGCGCGGCAGACGTCGATCAGCGCGGTGGCCTGGCCGCGGCCGATACCCTTGGTCTCGCGGGTAATGCAGATGGAGCCGCCGCCGATACCGACCTTGATGAAGTCGGCGCCGCAATCGGCCAGGAAGCGGAAGCCCTCGGCGTCGACGACGTTGCCGGCACCGACCTTGACGTCCTCGCCGTAGTTGGCGCGGATCCACTCGATAGTGCGCTTCTGCCACTCGCTGAAGCCCTCGGAGGAGTCGATGCACAGAACGTCGGCACCAGCCTCGATGAGCAGCGGCACGCGCTCGGCATAATCGCGGGTGTTGATACCGGCGCCGACCATGTAGCGCTTGTCGTTATCGAGCAGCTCGTTAGGGTTAGTCTTGTGGCTGTCGTAGTCCTTGCGGAAGACAATGCCCATCAGGTGATCGTTGTCGTCGACAATGGGCAGGGCGTTGAGCTTGTTGTCCCAGATGACGTCGTTAGCGACCTTGAGGCTGATGTTCTTGTCGCCCACGATGAGCTGCTCACGCGGGGTCATAAACTCGGAGACCTTTGTCTGGTGATCATCGCGGCTGGGGCGATAGTCACGGCTGGTGACGATGCCCAGGAGCTTACCCTTGGGAGTGCCGTCGTCGGTAACCGGCATAGTAGAGTGACCGGTCTTCTCCTTGAGCTCGATGACCTGCTCCATGGTCATGTCGGGGGTCAGAGTGGAATCGGACTGAACGAAGCCAGCCTTGTGATCCTTGACGGCCTTGACCATAGCGGCCTCGGACTCGGCGCTCTGGGAACCGTAAATGAAGGACAGGCCACCCTCGGTAGCGAGCGCGACACCCATGTCGACGCCCGAGACGGACTGCATGATGGCGGAAACCATGGGGATGTTCAGGGTGATTGCCGGCTTCTCACCGCGCTTAAAGCGGGTTAGCGGCGTCTTAAGAGAGACGTTGTTGGGGATGCACTGCGAGGACGAGTAACCAGGGACCAGCAGATACTCCGAAAACGTGTGGGACTCACCGGGAAAGAACGTAGCCATGTTTCTCCTTTTTCCATGCGACCGGTCGGCTGCAGGCCTCGTAGGACCCAGCCCAACCTTGGGCGCCCAATACTGGGGAAGTATCTTAACGCACTTTGACTGCTACAATGCATGTTTTAAGAAGAGCACACGAGGGTTTGACGCAGGCTTTGCGTTTGCCCAGCAAACACTTTAGCGGGGAGACGTGGAGCATATGGAGTACAAGACGACGGCAAAGTTGGTCATTCAAGCGTGCGACAAGAATCTGCCGGGCGTGTTTGGACACGGCTGCGTCTTGCTGTTGCAGGGTATTGCCCGCGAGCACTCGCTCAACCGTGCCGCCAAGAGCATGGGCATGGCATATTCCAAGGCCTGGCGTATTGTGAACGAGGCCGAAGGGCAGCTGGGCTGCAAGCTCATCGAGCGCGACGGAGCCCGCGGATCCACCCTCACCCCCGCCGGCGAGCGAGCCATAGCGGTCTACGAGGAGCTGCAGGCCGACATAAACAAGGTCATTGCCACCAAAGCCGACGCCCTCATCGCCAGCATCAAAGAGTAGCTAACTTGCGAAGGGCGTTGTCTAGGGTGGACGCTACAACCAGGGGATCGTCGGTACCGGCGAAGAGGCGGATGGCGCTCCCCCGCTTACCGCGTGGGGCCGAAAGGCGCGTTCTTGAGCCGCCGGCGGGCGACGTGCGGAACTCCCCCGGCAATGTGTCGAACAGCTCGCCCGCGCTACGATCGATAAGGTCAAACTCAACTGCCGGACCAAAGCCGTGCTCGAGGATTCCCGTTGCAACCGAATGGTCGGGATGCGAGCTCAACCCGGGATAGCACACGTCGCGCACCATCTCGTTGGTGGCCAGATACTCGGCCAGCGCACGGGCGCGGTCGAAGTGTGCCTGCATGCGAGCGTTAAGCGAGGAGAGCCCACGCTCCAGCACGTCGGCCTCCTCGGCAGACAAATCGAGCGCCGACGCCCCACAGCCAGCAAACAACGTATGCGCGCACTCGGAAGCGGCATCCACGCGATGGCGCTTGAGCTGCGAGCGTGCCACCGGAGCGGCAACGAGCTTGCGCGGAGCCTTACCGGCGCACACGCGGTCGAGCGCCTCGAGCGACAGGACGGCACCCAAACGCAGCGGATCGCACCCAAAGACGCTTGCCACGGTGTTATCCACCACAAGCAGCGCACGGGCCTCACGCGCCGCCCAACCCAGCGCACGCAGATCGGGCACGCGCAGACCAAACCCGCCGATGGAGTTGACGAACCACCACAGGTGCGGACCCTCGGCATCAAACGAAGCATCCAAGCCCTCGGACGCGGCGGTAAACGCCGCAACCGACGGCTCCCCCACGAGCACAACGTCGCAGGCATCAAAGCCGCGCGCAAACGCATCGGCAAAGTCGTCCGCAAAGGCCACCAGGCGGTCACCAGGACGCACAATCCCCAACAGAGACAGCGCCGCCGGCACATGCGAGGCCGCAACAAGACGCGCCTCACGCGCGCCGGCCCTTGCAGCCCAGGACTCTTCTAGCTGTTGCACGTCCACGCGGCACCATCCCTTACATAAAACCAAACCAAGACCAGCCCACCCAGGTCGAGAAAACGTCAGCGCAAGCAGCGTCGAGCGGTCCGGCGTTCGTTAGAACGCCGGAACAAAATTAGCCGTGATATTCGCCGTTGTATTGGATCAACGTTAGATCTTCCACGCCATCGAGCGCGCGGATGGCGTCGGCATAGGGCATATCCACGCCGTCCGAGAACACCTCAACGGCCATCTCGACCTTGTCGCCGCGCATCGTCTTGGACTTGACGGAAAACTTGGTGCGCCCAAATGCACGCACGATATCGTCGCCGGTGGTCTGACCCGTGTAGTGGATGACCATCATGTACACGCGCGCCTTGTCCTGGTGGCTCGCAAAGCCGGCAATCATCACCACGATCACCACCGCCGTGAGTCCCACGAGCGCATACATACCGGCTCCCGCCGTAATGCCCGTGGTAATGGCCCAAAACAGATACAGCAGGTCGAGCGGGTCCTTGACCGCCGTACGGTAGCGGACGATGGACAGAGCACCGACCATACCGAGCGAGATGACCACGTTGGTCGAGATCGCGAGCGTGACCATGCAGGTGAGCACGCACATGCCCACGAGCGTCACGGCAAAGCTGCGCGAATACACCACGCCGGTAAAAAAGCGCTTGTACACGTAATAGATCAGGATGCCCATGGCGAGCGCCACGAGCAGCGAAAGGCCAATCTTGGCAGGGTCGACCTGGCCAAACGCCTCCAAAACGGAGTTCTTAAAAAAGTCCCTGGTGCTCATGGTCTAAATATCCCCTCGGTTCTCAAAATCCGATTCCCAGTAGTTAAATCCGCGAAGGTAGGCGGTCTTTTCGTAACACAGGCAGTACTTGGAGACCGCCGTAAGCTCGGCCGCTCCCGGCGGCACCATATCACGCACCAGTTGCGGGCAAAACTCCGTAAACTTGACCTCCATCACCAGCTTGCCGGGCTCCAGGACCGGCAGCGCGGGCAGCGTCGCGTCAAAGATATCGAAGCTTCCCACCGCGGCACGCACGTTCATGTCAAACGTAATGCGCACGGTGCCCTCATCCATCACCCACGGCTCGCGCTCGTAGTCCACGATGGTCCGCGGGCGCATCATGTTGCAGATGCACTCGATGTAGAACTCGCGGCAGAGCGGATAGGGGCTCCTCAGCAAAAAGTCGTAGTCGCCGGCCAGAATCTGCTCAAACTCGCCGCGCGTGAGCGGCGCGTCCTCCTTGTAGATCCAGCTGCCGAACTTCTTTTTGCGCTCGAGCTTAATCACCTTGTCGCTGCCGTTATAGATGCGCACGCGATACTTTTTGCGCATGAGAATACCGGCGTCTTTTTCCTCGTAGGCCGAGTTGCAGTAGTCGTCAAAATACAGGCTGCGAATGGTGTAACCACCCGCCCGCGCATGCTTGTCCAGTTTAAAAACCGGCGCCATGCGACAGGCAAGCGCGGAGTGCTCGCCCTCGTTAATGAGATATTTGAGCTCGTGGCGGTAACGCTCCTGCGTGGTACGCACAGGCGGAGCCGCCAAGCGCTCAAGCAGCGCGCTAGCCCTCCTCATACGTGTCCTCCACGACCTTACCGCCGTCTTGCACGTAAAAACACTTCATGCCGTAGTGCTTGCCGTCGTCGGTCACATAGTAGTCAAACGCATCTTGCCTATAACCGTCGGAGTTGGTGGCACGCACGCGCACAAAATACTGGCCGGTATCGGGCGCATCGCAGGTCACCTCGGGAAGCAGCACGTCCTCGGCCTTAAAGACCACGTCGCTAATGGCATAGTCACGAGCAAGCTCCACAGTGTAGCGAATGTCGCGCGCCTCAAAGTCGTAGGACGCATCCCAGTTAATACGCAGCTTACCGTTATCGATCTGCGGCACGCCGATGTAGAACGGCATGGGCTTTTTAAAACTCTCGCGAAAGCTCTTGTAGTTCTCCTCGACCTCGGAGGGAATCGCCGCAGCGATCTGCTCGTATTGGTCCTTGGTGACAGGCAGATTGTCGATATCGGGCGAAGCAAAGACCAGAGATTCAGTCACATCGCGGTAGTGCTTGATCATCTTGGTCAGGCGAGTCTCGGTCAAATACGAGCGCAAGTCCTTGACGGCACGGTCGAGTTCGCTGCGGAACGACTTGCTGCGCAACGCGCGGTTAAACAGCACGTTGCCCCAGTAGTTGCTTGCACCGCGCTCCCAGCTCGCGTAGTCCGAAAACCCGGTAAGAGAAAGCTCCAGCTTACGCAGCATGCCGTCGTTATCCCAATCTAAAAAGTACCAGGTATTTGAGTTGAGCGGGCTGTACAGATAGCAGTTACGGTTCTGCGTATCACAGTTGCCCGTCAGAATCTGAAACGCCAGCCAATAGACCAGATTCTCGGTATCAAAGTAGGTATCGAGCACGTTATCGATCTTTTGCGATTCGTCGTTGAGCGCATCGAGCATCTCGATGAGCTTGGTGTGGTCCGAATCACCCTTAATCTCGAGCATGCCCTCAAAGTTTGCCTGGTTGTAGTCGGGATCATCAGCGAGCTTAATGGTGTCCTCGTAGCGATGGAAATCAAAGCTGTTCACCTTGTACAGGTGCCCGTTCTTATCCAAGCCGTGCGCCTTAAGCGCCGTCTTATTGAGCTGCTCCACCTGCGTAAACAGGCCGTAGTCCTCAAAGGTGTCGTTGGACTTTTCGGTCTGGTCGCACACCCACAGATGCACAAACTGCGTACGCAGGCCCATCATCTGGGGAATCCCACGGATAAGGTCGTAGGCCATCTTGTTGCGAAAACGCATACCCTCGCCCATGTGCTTGTTGAGCGCAATCCCGCGCTGTTGGCGCCAGGTACCCTTGCCCTTTTTGAGCTCCACCTTGTAATTCTTTTGCGAGTTCATGCTCGACGTCTGGCCGCGCACCTGCACGGTAGCATTGGGCGCTTCCTCGCCATAGCCAACCTCGCCGGCCACCGGGCCGTCTTCGTCACCCGGCTGCAGCAGGCCCATAACCTGATAGCGCGTCACGCCCATGTCAGCATAGTCATACACCGAGTACGTGTTGATCTCGGCCCAGCTGTGGTCGGTGTTCTCGGAGCTGTTGCCGCGCGAGACCGTCAGGTACATGGTCACAATGCCCGAGTCGTCGTAGACCTCGTACAGCTCGTCTTTATCGCGTAGGTGCTTGGTACCGTCCGAGGACTCGGCCTTTTTAATCTTGTCCTGCTTTTTGACCTTTTTGGTCGAGGAGTCTTCCTGCACCGAGCAGCCCGAAAGCAACAGCGCGCCGGCAGCCGCCTCGATCAGGCAGCGGCGAGACATCATCCTATCGGTCATCAGAACCTCCCCAATGTTTTTGATACAGGCGAACCACCATACGTTCAAACGCACTGCGCGGCTCACCGCCCGCGCGCTTGTCCTCGTAGCATTGCTCAACACGGTCGAGCACCCGGCCAAGTTCGGTAAACCAGCCCGTCTTGTCGGTCGCCACAATGGGCTGCTGGCTCAGGATACGATAAGGCAAGTTGGCGGTATAGGTATCGAGCCGCAGCAGCGCCACGATAAAAAACACCGCCGCACCCAACAAAAAGCCAAAGCCGTAAAACTGCTGCGGCAAAAGCAACGACACGGCAGTCGCCAGCCCGGCCACACCGGCAAACAGGCCCGAAGCCAGCACGGCCCCCTTATAGTCGGTAAAATACAGCAAGATGAGCAACAACGTATTGCCCACGGCATACAGGCCATAGCCCACGCATAACGTGCGGAAATACCCGTGCATCAGGTTGTTAAAGCCCAACGGTAGGGCCGACAGCACCGTGGTCTCGAGCGAGATGACCGCCGCCGTCACAAACAGTTGCTTGAGCGCACAAAAGCGCAGTTCTCGGTTGAGCGTGGCAAGCATTTCCTCCTCGGCCACCACAATGTCACCCACCACGCCACCGTCGTTGAACAGGCTGTAGTAGTCGCGGTAGCGCGGATAAAAGTTGACCTCGACCGAGACCACAAAGTTAACGGACGTGACCAGGATCGTCAAAAACGCGATGAGCGCCGGCACATCGTGGTAGGGCGCACCATAAAACAAGCCCTTGACCTGCACGCCAATGGGACCGGCCCAAATTATCACCAAGTGCGCAAAGAGGCCTAGGTTGGTAAACAAGCCCGTGAGCGCCAACGGCATAAACTGATCAAGCCACCGTAAAAAGAGCCAGGGGCTGCGGTCGCTCTGCGGAAAATACCGGTACAGCAGCACCACGTCCCAGGCGAGCATGACGCCGTAGCCCAGAGCAATTGACGCCAAAAGGCCCTCGACCGGCGGCAGCCCCAGCGCCAGCGCGGCCAGGGCGCACAGGCACGCCACGCCAATGGCAGCCGCAAAGCTGCATAGGATACCGCGGTAATCCTTGATGGCCGTGAGGTAACTCATGCCGTTCCAGTTGACGATCATAATGTTGAACAGCCACAGGCACAGCAGCCCCTGCAGCAGCGTGGCGCCCGAGAACAGCAAAAAGACGCCGTAGAGCACGGTGCCCGCAACGAGCATGACGGCATTAGACCCCCAAAACGAAGGCAGGATCTCATCCTCGCGCTCGGCAAAAAGCATGTCCGCCAAAAAGCGCGTGACCGGCATGGAGAAAAAGCTCGTGAGTGTAAGCGACGCCAGCAGCGTATAGGTCACCATGCACACCAGCAGGTCCTGGTTGGCTCGGCCCACGCCCCACAGACCGCACAGCACCAAGATGCCCACCTGGAGTAGCACACCCAGCAGCATGGGGCCCGTGCACACAATGCCGGCGTAGCCATAGGCGCGCATCGTGGCAAACAGACCCTTGCGCCTAAACAGGCGCTTAAGCTCAAAACCGATTCCGGCCACCGGCTACTCCCCCTCTCTGGGCAGGTTAAACGCACGCGCCGTCTCGTCATACAGCGCGCGATAGTTGGCGAGCATCTGCTCGTGCAAAAAGTACGTGGCAACGCGACGCTGGCCGCGTTCCCCCATCTCAATGCGACGAGCGCGGCTTGTGCACATGCGTTCCATGGCATCGGCCAAGCCCTTGCGATACATAGGCGGTGTCACAAAACCTGCCACGCCAAAGCCATCGCCCGGAGCGCCTTCGAGCAGTTCACGGCAGCAGCCCACCTCGGTCGTCACGCAGGGACGACACGCGGCAAGCGACTCCAGCACGCTGAGCGGCTGACCTTCGGAGATGCTCGTCAAAATGGTAAAGTCGAGCTTTTCCATGTACTCGACCACGTTGACGCGGCCGGTAAAGATCAGGTCGCGCACGCCCAGGGTTTCGACCAGCGCGTGGCACTCGGCGCCGTACTCCTCGTCGTCCACGCCGCCCATGATGTGCAGGCGCACCTTGGGCAGGCGCTCGTGCAGCTCAAAGAAGGCATAGATCATGGTCTTGACATCCTTGATGGGCGCAAGGCGCACCACCGCGCCAATATCCACCCAGCCGTCATCGGTCTTTAAGGGAATGTCCTTAAAGCGGTCGAACTGGATACCGTTGGGGATGACCAGACATTTGTCTGCATCGCAACCCATATCGATCTGCGTCTTGCGGGCGTTATGGAACAAACTCGTCACGCGGAAGGCGCGGCGGTAGATCTCCTCCGAAAGCAGGTAGAAAAAGCGAATCCAGCGGTCCTTAAACGAAGGCACCACCCAATCGGCGCGAATGATCTCTTCCTCGCGCTCGCGGGTATAGATGCCATGTTCGGTCAGCAGCACCGGCGCATGGCGAACGCTTGAGCCCAGGCAGGCGAGCAGGCCACCGTAGCCGGTCGAGATGGCGTGGTACACATCGGCCACCGGCACCTCGCTGCCCAACAGGTAGAGCACGGGAAGCAACATAGAGCGCATGGTGTGGAATGCGTCGGCAAAAGGCGTGTAGGGGTACTCGGCAAGGCACACGTCGCGGAAATTATCCATAAACGTGCGGCTCTGCAAAAACGAGAGCGGATGTACGCGACGGCGCTGGAAGATATCGAACAGCACGTCCCAGTCCGGATTGGAGAGCGACACCAGGCGGCGTAGCGCCTCGCGCTCGCGGTCGTTAAAACTGGCTTCGTGTTGCTCGCCCGAAAGCCGCAGGGCATCGTCCAGGAACACCTCGTGCACCTCGACCACGTTGCTGGGCAGCTCGTAGACAAATTTGCCGCGGTCGGCAGCATGCGCGCCAATCACCCACAGCACGAACTCGTGCTCGGGCATGGCCTGGATATAGCCATGCATCCAGGTAGATACGCCGCCGTGCACATAGGGGTAGCAACCCTCGAGTACCAAGCAGATTCTCATCTGTCGCCACCCTCCTTGCGCTCGATCGTCAGGGTCTTATCATTTGCCTTGAGCAGATACAGATTGCCCGTCAGATGCGTAATCTCGCCACCCGTGACTGCACCCGGCTCGCCATTATTGGCGCGGAACATGAGCCACGCCTCGTCGTGGAAATTGCCCAGGCTGAGCGTCCAGGCATCCGCGCTGGTATCCACGCTCACCGTCACGGACGAAAAACGCTGGATGGCACCGGAGCACTCCGACGCCGTCTGGTGCCGCAGATCGGGCGCCGACTTGGTAAGCCAGTCCAGGTAGTCGACCAGGCCGCCCTTGTAGACCTCCCAGCCCTCCTTGGCTCCGCGATCAGGGTCCAAAAGGTCGTCCGGGTGCATAAAGTGCGTGCTCACGTAGTGCATGTTGAGCTCGGACACGGCTGCCAGGCGCATATAGGAATCGTCGACCATGCCGCCCGAAACAATACGTGGCTGCTCCACAATGCCATCGCTCGCCACGCCAAACTCCTGCACGTACGGCAGGTCGGTGCCATCCTCAAAATACGTACTGGCGATGGTCTTAATGCGCGGAACGTCGGTGCCGATGAGCTTGCGCGCTCGGGCAGAAAGGATATTCGATGGCGGCACGTAAACCGAGCCATGAGCGTTGGGCAGGACCTCGTCCTGAAACGCGATAAGTTCGTTGAGCGAAGCGGCAAGCGTCTCTTTGTTCTTCCAAGTCTTGTAGTCGTACAGCGTGCCGTAGTCGGTGTCCCAGAGCGCCAGAGGCTGATGGTTGTAACCGTGAAAGCCCAGCTCGCCGCCCATCTGCAGCAGCATGCCGCCAAAATATCGAAACTGCGTGGTATCGGCCTGTCGCGCGGGCTCGGTCTGGTTGACCGCGTCCTCGTAGTTTTCGATCATCACGCCGGTATAGCGAATGCCATATTTTTGCGCGAGCTTTTGCAGATCGGGCCACCAGACCTTGGTGTAAAAATCCGCAATGGAAAGGCCGTAGTCACGCTTGATATAAGTACCATCGCCCGAGGGCACGGGGCTGGGAAAGTCGTCCAAATAGAACACGGCGCTGTTGATGACCGGATAGGCCGTGGCATCACCCAGCAAGCTTATGGCCGAAGCATAGAACCCACGCATAACCTTGTCGTAGATGCCAATGTTGCACGCCACGGTGTGACCACTGCCGCAATCGTTAGACCAAATGAGCGGCGTGCCCGCGTCACCGGTCCTTGCCCAGACGTGCGCCGTTTCGCGCAATGAAACCGAAAGCGAAGAATCGAAGGGGTCCGAGAACTCGTAGCGCTCTCCTCCGCCCAACATAAAGTCCTCGCTCGGAACGATACTTTCGGCTGTCGCATAGTCATATCCGGCCGATTCGATCCCAAGCTTGGAAGCAATAGCCTGCAGGCAGTTCGAGTTATCTGGCGTCATGCCCAGCATGAGTGAGCCGCCCGCACTCACCCAACTCATCAGATCGGTCAGATGCGCACCCAGTCCGTCAAGCGAGGGCATAAGCAGAATCACGCGATCAAACGACGTGAGCGATGGGATCGCGTCCGCACCGTCGATGGCAATATCAACATCGCGATGGGCGATCTTCATGTCGAGCAGGATCTGGTCGAACTGTTCCTTTACGTCCTCGACGCCATCTTGATCCGAGTCGGTAATGACCAGGCACGTGGGCTTTTGGCCAAAGATTGCCGAGGAGGCCGGCACCGCATCGTTGGCGGCAAGCATCCCCAGCTTATGCTGGCCCGCACTGTACTGCACGCCGGAACGCTCCACCAGCAGCACGGCGGCCATGGCAGTAAAGACCGCCCACACCACGAGGAGCCCCATCCAACGAAAGCGACCTGCACGGTCGCGGATATGTTGCGCCACGCTCATCTGGCCTCCTCCCCGTCGCGCCAAAACGCCAACTGTTCGCGGTTGTCGGCGCTCAAATACACATGTTGCTCGTCAATCGCATCGATCACACGGTGGACCTCGTCACCATCGCGGCGCATCACGGCCAGGCGCAGGCAAAGCATCCAAACCTCCTGCTCCTCGGGCACGTCGAGCACCAGCTGGTCGGTCACGGCCTGCGCCTCGTCGATCTGTCCGACATCGGCCAGCGCCGTCGCGTATCGAATGCGCAGCTCAAAAGTGTCTTCGCGCTCGCAGCGACGCGCAAGCAGGCGCGCGTACTGTTGGCGCTGAATCTGAGCCACGCGCCCCTCGGCCAAGCCCGAGCCTAAGTATTCACCAAGAAAATCACAGTATTCGATGAGGTTTTGCGCGCTCGGGTCCGTCTTAAAGGCGCGCTCCAGCTGCTGCAGTTTAAGGTCGGACTCCTTGGAGATCTGCGCCACCGCCGTCGCGGCATAGTGCGCCACCTCAACGTCGTCGTTAAGCTTAGCCGCCTGCAGCTGCGCCAGGTACGCGTCGGGCTCCTCGGTGAGCATGGAGAGCATTAGGCGGCGCCGGTATGCCGGGTCGTTGACGATGAGCGCCTCCTCGAGCGGCACTACGCCTGCATCGTCCTCACCACTCGGTACCGACATACTGCGATGCAGGTCATCGTTAAAGCGCAGCGACTCCAACGCAGACTCTTTCAGCCCCTCGCCAAACACCGCGCCGCGGACCGATAGCAGAACCACCAGCAACGGGCCCCACAGCGGCACCAGCACTATCACAGCCAGCATATGCCCGCGCACCGGCAGCAGGCCCAACTTCATGAGCGTCCACAGCATCAGACAAACCAGAGCATGAATCAGCAACAAGACTGCGGCAACGACAAGCGAGATCAAGCGGCACCCCCCTCACCGTCACCGGTGTAAGCGATGTGCTGCAGTAGCGCCACGATGTCCTCGCCGTCGACGGGCTCCACCGCAATCTGCTTTGCGCTCAGGCGCTCGCGGATAATGGGCAGATCGCACGCCTTTGCCTGGCGCATAAGCAGGTAAAGCACGTCACCATCGACCAGGCCCGCCGCATCGCTCTCGCGGATTGCCGACCCAATTGCGCCCACCAGCTCGCCGACAGGCTCCATGCCCGGTACCACGCGCAGGAGCAAAAAGCTGCCCATCTTGCCATCTGCCAGCGCCTGCTCGGCCGCGAGCTCTTGGCCAAAGGCAGCCTGCTTGAGCACGCAAGTGCCGTCAACGCAGCGTTTATCCTGTGCCACCGCCTCATAGTCAAAGGCACGGCCCAGCGCGCTTTCGACCAGGCTGCACAAGATGCGGAACAAGTTTTGATAATAAAGGGTCATTTGGTTTTCGGCCGCACGACGCACAAAGATCAACACGGCGGGCGCCCCGTCACGCTCGATCGTGTATCCAAACATGGGAAGCCCCGGCGTCAGCTCGCGGTTCACCCACAGATTCGAACGACCCCCGTCGCCCAAAAGAGGTGCAAGCTGCTCAAGCGTGAGCGAGCGTGCGGCATCTTCGGCAATCGCGGGACTTGCTGCCACCAGGCGTGCAAATGCCCCGCCCGAAACATGGTAGATCGCCACTGAATCGTTCTCGAGGATCTCGCCCAAAAGCTCGCAGCACTTGCGATAGATGTCGCGTGGGTTGAACACGTCGAGCTCCTGCGTCACGGCAAAGATCTTGCCAAAGCTGTCGTGGCGACCCACGATCTGGCGCCTGTACGCGCGCTTGTCCTCGATCGCGTCGTGGTAGAGCTGCGTAAGGAACGTATTGCGGTTGCGCACGAGCTCGTTTTGATCGCGCTCCGCCCTAATGGCTTCGCTGTTGCGCAGCTGCACATAGCCGCACACGGCACCCACAACAAAGTACGCAATAAACGGCAGCCAGTTAGACGGCTCATAGAACAGACCCTGGAAGGTATAGCCGTACTGAGTAAAGTAGCTCGCGGCCAAACCCACCGACGCCAGCAGCGCCGCAACCAGGCCAAAGTCCAAGCCATACAGCGTGCCGATCAGCACCACGTAGAGCAGGCGATAATCGAGCACGTTGAGCTGGGCCGATTGGGAGAACAAGCGCTCCAGCACCTCGAACAGAACCCAGGCAACGCCCGTCTCCAGGCATTTGACAGGCAGCGTGCGCATTTGAATGCGGTCGATGGCCGCGCGCAAGGGGTTGACCTTCTTTGCACGGCCAGCATCCCAGCGAGCCTGAATGGTCGAGAGGTCGCGCAGCAAGTCGTAACGCTGAAACCAGCCATAACGCACGCGAACGACGTCGCTGGCGGGCAGGGCGTAGCCGGCAGAATCGCCATAGGCAACTGAGAGCCCTGGAAACAGCGCCTGAAGGGCCTCGCCCACCTCACCCACCGTGTGATGGAAGGTATCGACTACATCGAGTGTCTCAAAGTTGCCATCCCAGCTGTCGAAGATACGGCGTACCAGCACCGAAAGCTCCTCGGCACACAGCAGGGGAAACGCCGCATCCTGCGCGCCCTGCAGAGCGGCCGATCCAGTTGAGCATGCGTCGAGCATCGGCACCAAAAACGGGTCCTCCAGCGCGGCAGACGCGGTATACAGGAACGGCACGCGCAGGATCTTGGTCTGAACGCCCTCGCGAGCAGCGTAGTAGCGGCACAGGTCGTTGGCTGCGTGCGCGATAATGCCCTTGCCCGTTCGCCCCGCGGCATCGGCGGCGCCCTCGGCACCCGCGGGCCCCGCTACATACAGTAGTTGGACCCGGCGACCCGCGCACGTACGAAAGACCGAGCGCAGTAGCTCGATATCGCCCACGGTATCGGTATGCGGGGTAAGGTAATTAGACAGGTAGACCACGCGGTCGAACTCGTAGGCCTGTTCCAAGTGCTGAAGCAGCTCTTTCCACGAGGCATGGGGCGACGACTCGTCGCGGCGCGATTCCTGCGCGGCTACAACCTTAACGTGGTCCCCAGGGAATGCCTTGGCACAAAAGTCATCGTCAACATATGCGGTGTTGCCAACAACCAGCACCTCCATGGCGTACTCCTCCCCTAAAAACCACTTCTGTCATAGTCAAACATGCGTATTTTACGCTGTCAACGCGAGCTGGGGCGCCTTTAAGGTTGTTTTAAGAACTTTTTTAAAGGATGTGGGGACATCGAGAGCTAGATAGTGAATCCAATCTGTGGCAGATAAAGTGGCCCCCACACTCCACCAGCTGCGACATTTTCAATAAAGCCTCTTGCATAGGAATACAGGTCCTGCATACCGGTGCTAAGTGCTTCTCTGTCAAAAGCATCGTCATCTAAATTCGCAGGAGCGCGATATATGCCAGAAACGGATATTTCGGAACGGTAATAATGGCCCTCATCGCCAGGTAAAAGCTCAATAACTAAGTTGAGCTGACGAAACCTGACTCCGTTTTCGTCCGAGAATGCACTGGTAATAGCATTTCGGACGTTGCATTCAACGTCAGACTTATTGATGCCCTTTTTCGGAGTCACTCCGCCATCAAATGAAAAACTGTCCACTTTTCTGGTCACGCACGTAATCAGCGGAGATTCAATGCGTTGCTTCTGTAACGATTCCATCTACATCTCCAATCGAAAGGCATTCTCATCTGCCAAAGGAGTCGAGTCCCTATAAGCTGGAGCCTCTCCTCCTGGTATCACCGAAAACCGCGATGTGTTAAGTCCTGAGGTCGTCTCACCAGAAGAGAGACCCAGATATTTACGCGCCTCCGGGACATCTCGAATGAGCCTCATAAGATTATTTGCGGTAATAGATTGTTGCGATGCCCCGTTCTCCCAACGAGACGCCGTGGGTTTTGAAACCCCTAATAGCGACTCAAACTCATGCTGAGTCAAACCAAGATCAGAGCGCAAATCCTTTATATCCGAGGGAGATAAAAGTTCATGAGCCTTAGCATATTGGGAAGCCAGTGCATGGGCAAGCTTAGTCGCCTCTGTAGCAGTCATTTCATCGTTACCGCACTCGCAAACATAATGCTCAATTCCTTTTACGGTAATTTTCTCGCCACGGTAAATTTCAGTCATTGGCGCCGTGGTAAATTGCATTTCTTTGCCGCATTCCATGCAACGCATGACTCCTCCTTTAATGAATGTATCCATCGATGTTCGCAGACAAAACGTTTAAATGCGCATTGCCTTCGGAATCAATTGAAAACTTAACGTACCAATCCTCGCATTCAAAACCTCGGCACACGTAGACATCTGCGTAAACATCATGCAGAGGCCCATCCATATCGAGCGCGATGGATTTTCTAAAATCGTCAGGCTTCAGATAATCAAATAGGTCAGCAAGGAAATGATCGATGTCCAAATAACCAAACTGATTCATCAGGTGTCTGCGCACCCTACCATTTACAATCATCTTTCCCGAGCGAGCCAAAGACTTCGCTTCGTCAAGTGAATATGTCGGTCGGAGCTTGGTTCGATTCATAACCACCCCTTAGTTAGCATAATGCTAACTATATTCGTCTTGTTGCCAATTGGCAACTCTATATAACGGTCCACGCCAGGCGCATTAACGCCCCTATTTTGCGTCTATCCGGAAGTGCGGGGCAAGACGGAGATCTGGGGACCAGACCTCGGTCTTGCCCTTCCACGACCTGCGGTTTTGTCGTCACAATACGAGTTGTGCTCGGAGGTTTTCGATTTTTCCCAGCACATCCGAAATGCGAGGCCCTGCAAAGCATGTTCTAGCAACATTAGCGGCATCCGCGACAACATCCAGTTGTCGCGGAAACGTCAAAGGGCCGTTGTCGGAAACCGAACAACGGCCCTTCTTTGTCTCCGCCTCACGCAAAGTGCACGACGACTGTATCACTGAGGACATCCTCTTCAACCAGATCAAAAGCGCAGTTCGTACTTTAAGCTAACTGATAGGAACTTCAATTCTAGATCGTGCTATACAAACGCCGCTCCTAACCGCATAGCACTCAACATAATGTGGGCCAACAAAATCAGTCTTCTCATCATGAAAGCCATCTTTATTGCCACGTTGAATTTCGCCTCGGATGCAGTTTCTCTGAAATGCAGCTTCACCGCAGTTGCGAACTTTCCAGTAAAAAACGCAATCTCTAAAAGAAGCAGCATTGACAACAAAGAAGTGAAGCGAACGCCTTCGTAGCAAAGGACAATGCCTAGACAACATATCCCTAAGTAATGAGGGTCTAAATCCACGCTGTATAACTTCGCAATCGATATCCATCGAACGACGAATGTCAACCTTAAATATATCCTCGACAAATCGCTCCTCAATGGCCACGCCATACCTGGAAGCAAATTGGGCTTCTTCACTATCGGAAGAACCATCGACAACAGCGTCGGAGAATGACTTTCCAAATAAATCAATGAGAGCTTGCTCTTTTTCATCAGAGCTAGTGGCATCGATTAGTTTTCCATGAGCTTTCTTGGCTTTTGGCACAAACGCCCCGCCATCATCATTTGTAACCTGCTGGTTACTACCCAGGGCATGCCAAAATGATTGTTCGCGATCTTGCTCGGACAGAAATTCAAAGAGATCAGCCAAAAGATCATAAGGTTCACCTGAGCGGTCATCCTGGCTGTAAAAATTATTAACAAGAGTATCGATGAGCAGTCCCTTGAAATGGAATCCGAGAGTATTTTTCCAAACCCTTAAAGCATTGCAGAGCCTTTTGCCATCTCCATCGGTCTTTTCAAATAGAGTAGAACAGGCACCTTGCTCAGGAATAGGATCCGTCTTTTTCCAAGACCCACCATCATTTGAATCGGGATATTTGAACGATCCGTCGTCCTGCTCAAAAGCAGGAACCAAATCAATCGAATAAAACCTATCTGTGAAGTTAATCACTACAGCTTGTCCGTCACCTTTTATGTCAGTCTTGGGGTAACGGCTTTTAATTGTTTTTTTGACTTCTTGGAGAAGCGCCGACTGCCCATTAGAGTCATAGGCATTGAATCTCGTATAAACTTCCTGCGGCAGTACAAACAAAAGGTCAAGATCGCTAGTTTCGGAAACAGCAGTTTGCCGACCAACTGATCCGACCACAAGACAATGATCATCGACAGAATCCAAATCGTAGTATTTTTTGTTCAATAATTTCGTCAATGACTCAATCGACGATTGATACTCACTCAATGAATCAAGCGAAATTGATTCGAAGAAATTCTCAAAAGATTGCTTTTCGTCCATGTTGGTCCCTTCAGTTATCTAACCAAATCCCTCAATCCGACAGGGAGTATCTGTTCTATCTCCACCGGAGAAAACCCACAGTTACCTGCCTTAATGCTTTCACGGGCCTTTGAATAAGCTTTGGGATTTGTCATAGGGCTTTTTGCGTAAATTGAAGCAACTTCCTTTTGAAGAGAATCGCGACGAGATCTGATTTCCGCCAAATCAAATGAGCGGATGTCGGCAAGAAGTGATAGATACCCCTGAAGAATCACCCAAATTGCATCTGCGGTTGCGCCATGACAATTTGCCCTCTCGCTCAAGTTTGCCCCTTTAAGATAAATTGTTATTGCTAGACTGATGACAGATAGCCCGGCGGCAACCAGCGCCGCAATTTCCATTCCAGATAGCCAGATACTTACAAAGCCACAAGCGGAAACCGATGTCAAAACAGTCTGCATTACGGATAAACGGTTGTTGAGTCCGTTGGCGCTGTCTGCCGCAACGAGCTGCGTCTTATACGTATATAAAAGATTTGCATAAGCCTCAGCTATTTGCAGTAAGAGCCTGCGCCTTTCTTCAAACTCTTCAGCGGTTGTTTCCATTACTATCCTCCAAACAGTCAGTGTTTTTCTAAAAGGATAGGACGCCGCGAGGACAAAAAATATTGCACAATAAGGCAGACATTAACCCCGAGATTCGAGTACCAGAAGTGAGCCATATGCATAGCCCCATTGATAGCGAAAGCTACGTCAAGCCCATCCTTGGCAGGACCAAAATCGATATCTGGGAGTGTTATGCGAGACATGTTCTGCAATTTATCGATAGCAACAAATATGGCAATTTGGCTTACAGCGACAAACCGGATCTGATCGATCGGGCGCAGTCCCTAGGCATCGAGGTAACAGCTTCCCAATCGCAAGACAGCAGAAAGGCAGAATCCCTCTATTCCAAACTCCTATACGAGAATGATTCTTCTCAGGAAAAACGCCGAATCGAACTTATTGAGCAATGTGGAGCGCATTTCGAAAAAGGAGTCCTGTTTGGTCCAAATGGTACGGATTCATTCGAGCCGATTATTGAAGCTCTTCGCAAAAAGCTGGACAGACTCGACTCTGGTGACTACGAACTCTTTAGGAGAAACGAGTTGTTTGTCAGATCCAATATTCTTGCTGACGAGGAAATGCTTCGCGAAGCGCTCTCCAACATGAAAAAAGAATCCCGAGATCACTCATGGCACTTCGTATCCGTTATCGTCTCGGTCCCTGGATACAATTACATTTTCGACCTCGATGCATCGACATGCGTATCCCTTGAATTCGGATACGCAGACCAGTATCGAATTGCTCTTGAAGCAAACAAGGAAGTGAACATCGCAGAGTCAAGCTGAGCTGAGTTACTATAACCGCTCAACTAGCAGACCATTTCGCAGCAGGTCGGAATAAAGCCCCCAGAGTTCTTTGCTGTACAAGCCTCAGAGTCCCAATGAGCCAGCACACCCAAGCGTCGCAAATCCACGCCAATCCGGCACGAGGGTCCCACCAAGCGCCCTTACCTTGGTGGCAAGCAACCCGGACGCACAAAGCGGCCCGGGGCACCTCCACCCAAGAAAGGATCCGCTATGCTCAAAGACGGCATCGCATGCCTACTTAAGTTCGCACCCAGGGAAGCATACATCGACGACCTGATAAACGGTCACCTCTACATGAACGCAGCCGGCTACTACCATGGCCTGCCTGGCGAACAGGGCGATCCGCTCGAAGCTTCCATGGCTCCCGGGGCGTGCCTCTACAGATATACTTGCCTGCCTATCTACTGCATGTACACGGTCCGCGAGAACGATATCGTCAACAACACTGTGAATATCCCGAAACGCATGATCCAGGAGTTCGGATGCGAGGACGGATGGATCAGCATTGTGCAGTACGCCAGCTTCGCGCGCCTCGCCGACAGACACACCACCGACGACGGAAGCATCTACGCCCACGGTCCCATCTCCTATGGCGTACCCGGACCAAAACTGATCCACGAGATCTTTGAGGGCATCCCGCACAATCTCGTTATTAAAACGCCCAAGTACGCATATCAGCGTGAGTACCGAATCATCGGGACGCAGCCGGTCGAATGCCGTCTTATACCCGACGAGAAACACCCTGGCTGCAAAATTGAAGAATACGACCATGCAGAGCTTGACCTAGGCAGTGGCCTCACTGGCTTTTCCTGGAAGGTCTCGGTGGCGAGTCTCGAAGAGGCGCAAGGCGACCTCATGCTGGAGTTGTCGCATCAGGCATAGTCAACGAAGCACGAGCCCGAGCGCCACCGGGGACTAAAGTGGGGCCACCGCCTCCCCCCAACAATCCCCCAGAAAGTTCACTGATGTTGACTGTTATTCCCGTAAAATAAACCCCAACAAAATATGTGCGGAGTGCTGGCCTGGAGCTGCCTTCGGACCCTATTGGCTGCTCACCGAGAGGCTCCGCTATGAAACGACCCCTTTACTACCTGCTCTGCGCGATCGCGTGCACGTCCATAGCCAGCGCGACGATGCCCATGGCAGCCGTCGCGGAAGCCATCCAGCCTCAGGAGACCGCCGAGCAGCAGTCGCAAGCCGACGCCGCCACGAGCAGCAACACAGGCAGGGCCGAAGACGGCACCAACGCAAATGCGACAGCAGATACCGTAGAGGTCAGCACCGCAACATCCACCGGCACCAGCGCGGCCAACACGGAAACCACCGACGGCACCGCCGCCACGCCCGGCACCACCGCCGCAACCGGCACCCCTGCCCCATCCCTCCGAGCCCAGACCAACCCCACGCCCGCCACAATCTCCGCCGCGTCACAAACCGCCTACGCCCACTGCGCCACCGCAACCCAAAACGGCGTCACCTTCACCGTCTCGTGGAACGACGCCCCCGCGGGCACCGCGACGACCTTCCACGTAACCCAGACCAACGGCTCGACCCAGGCCAAGGCGCGCATGGACGTGCCCACCTATTGGGACGGCGGCAGCCAGGAAAGCGTCTGCGACCCGTCGCGCCCGGCATGGGCCAGCTACTACAGCCTTCGGGCCCGCGCTCGCGATCGGGCCCAAAGAATCCACGTGGGACCACAATTCACTTGCATGGAGCTAGCGAAGGTGCCTATCCCAAATCAGAAATGGTAAAACCAGCAGCAGCGCGATGCAGAGGGGCGCGGCCAGCAGGGTGGCCACGCCCGAGTTGATGCGCTCGCGAATTTCTTGGGGGCTCAAGAGATGAGCTCGTTCACGCGCTTTTGCACAGACGCATAGAGGCTTCCGAGCTTCTTTGAATAGCCGGCGCGCCCCTGCTATGCGTCATACACGTTGCAATTGCCCCTACCTAGAAAGTGTATAGCAGTTCGGTCAATCGCCTTTACGCTTTGGCCTACCTAGAACCGCAATCACGACGTTAACAAACACAAGCGCTGTTCCCAGCAGGAATAGCGCCAAGGAGGCGGCGATCCAGTTGTTTTCGGCGGTCTTGGGGAGCGTGGCGGCGGCGCTGACGGTCTTGGCCTTGGATGGCGTGGACGCCGTGGTCTTGGTCACTGTCGTCTTGGGCGTCGCGGCTGTCCTAGGCGTCGCAGCCGCGGGCTTAAGGACCGGATCCGTCGCGGACCCGGCACCGGGCCGCTCAACGGCAGGACCGCCGCCGGCCGGCTCGCCCGCGCCGCCGGGCACCTCGCGCCCGTCGGTCTCCCCCGCCGGCGCCGTGGCGCCCTGGGGCTCGATCACCACATGCGGCGCCATGGCCCCGGAAGCATCCACCACGCCGCCAGCACCAAAGGCCCCGCCCGCAGGCGTCACGAACCGCGCGGACACGAGAGACCCGCCTGCGCACGCGACGCCGCCATCGGCACCAGACGCATCGAGCCACGAGGCATTTACGGAAAGCCCGCACGCAGCCGGGCCATCGCCCGCGCCCGCGTCCTGCAGGTACACGCCAAAAGCCTGCACGCCGGCGGCGGGCGCGGCACCGGCGGCGACGACGCGCCCGCCGCCGCGCACGGCCATGCGGGCGGCGATCATGCCGGCCACGGCCTCGTCCGTGACGCCGGCCCCGTCCGCCCGGGCATCGACGGCGCAGCCGTCCACCGCGAGCGCCCGCGAGACGTGGATCGCGCACTGCGAGCCCGATGCCGCCAGGGACCCGGTGCCGCGAAGCGTCAGGCTGCCCCACACCTCCATGCCGCACTGCGCGATGTCCGCATCGGGCGCATGCGACTCGGTCACCGAGTTGCGCCCGGCAAGCGTCACGACCAGGTCGCCGTCGGCGCCGATGGCGTCGCCCGCGTAGCCGTCAAGCTCCAGGTGGCCGGCATCGGTCCAGGCCCAGCCGGGGCCCGACACGCCCGGCTCGCAGTACGTCGCGCCCGCGATGAACAGGCTCTCCGCGCCCGCGGCATAGGAAGGCCCGCCCAGCAAAACGCATAGGCAGGCCATGGCAGCGATCGCGATGTGATGACGGCTGGCGTGGGACTCGGCGGCAAACATACCCGCTCCGATCTTCGCAGGAGCCAATAGAATGTGCACCAGAAAATGCCCTGGTAGCGACAGTTATTAGTTTAGCGAGATCGATGCGGGGGCAAAGATAAATCGCGTGGGTAATGTCGACAATTAGGTGTAAATCGTTTTGCCAGTCGGTGAAAGGAGGAATGCAGGGTTATGCGTTAAGACGCGCTATCTTTGACACTCACGTTGCATATAGCTTCTGGGAATCTACTACCCGTTCCAGTTTGCTTCACCTTCCGCTCGCATCAGAGCGCGCCAAAGCTCACTGAGTCGCTAACTCGCTGTAATTAGCGAAGACGATCCCCCCCCCCTCTATCCTGGATAAGACATGTAAAACCGATTTTATTATTCAGACCCTGTTGTTTATATATTCGTCTGTTGCCCCATCTCGAGAAATGATTTTGCATGGGTGCCCAATCACAATCGAATGGCTTGGTACGTCGCAGTTAACATAAGTGTTCGGTGCAACGAGAACGTCGTTGCCTAAACGAACGCCACCAACAATAGTTGAGTTGACACCAAGCCAAACGCAATCGCCAAGAACAGGCGCACCTTTTCGTTTGCCGCGGTTTTCCCGACCAATTGTCACACCTTTGTGCATATTGCAGTTGCGACCGATAACGGCATTCGGGTTTACCGTAATGCCAAAAGCGTGACCCAGATACAAGCCTTCGCCAATCGAGGTGGCAGGCGCGATCTCGAGACCATATTTGCAAGCCATCCTCTTTCGAAAAAGATGCCATAAAGGATTGTGCGAATTCTGGCACTTTCGAAGTAGCCAAACAAACCTCAAAGCATGGTTTGAGAGAATAGACCCCCCCCCAAAGCGAATACGGTCACTGCTGTATACATTCGACATTGCTATCACCCAGCTAATTCCCGTAGAACTCGCGATACCACTTCGCGAATTCACGAAGACCGTCCTCGAGCGGCGTTGCGGGTTTGTAACCAAAATCGCGCTCCAAGGCGCCAGTATCCGCATAGGTTACAGGCACGTCACCAGGCTGCATAGGAACGAGCTGCTTATGCGCCTCGAAATCGTAATCGGCGGGGAGCACGCCCTCCTCAACCAGCACACGCTGCAGGGTGTCCACGAAGTCCAGCAGGTTCTCGGGATTCGAATTGCCGATGTTATACACGCGATGAGCGGCAATTGGCAAACCATCAGCACCGATCTTGACCTCAGGAGCGCCGTCCATGACCCTGCGCACGCCCTCCACAATATCGTCCACGTACGTAAAGTCGCGCTTACAATCGCCCATGTTGAAAATCTTAATCGTATCGCCACGACGCAACTTCTCGGTGAAGCCGAAGTACGCCATGTCGGGCCTTCCCATGGGCCCGTACACCGTAAAGAAGCGCAGACCCGTGGCCGGGATGGAGTAGAGCTTGGAGTAGGCCGCGGCCATGAGTTCATTGCTCTTCTTGGTGGCAGCATACAAACTCACGGGGGAGTCTACGCGGTCCTCCTCGCTGAAGGGAACCTTCTCGTTGCCGCCATAAACCGAACTCGAACTCGCGTACACCAGGTGCTTCACCGGGTGATGACGGCATCCTTCCAAAATGTTAAAGAATCCAATCAGGTTCGAGTCGATGTAAGCCCTCGGGTTCTCAATGGAATACCGCACACCCGCCTGGGCGGCCAAGTTCACCACAACGTCGAAGCCGTTCTCAGCGAACAGGCGCTCTATCAACGCGGCATCGCACAGGTCGCCGCGCACGAAGGCGAAACGCCCCGCCTTGTCCACCTCCGCCAGCATTCGCAGGCGAGCCTCCTTGATGCCAGGGTCGTAGTAGCTGTTCACGTTGTCCAGACCGATGATCGCGTCGTCGGTGGTTTCGAGCAGCCGCTTCACCAGAAACGCCCCGATGAAGCCGGCGGCGCCAGTGACGAGGACTTTTCTATCCTGCATATATACCCCACTCTTTCGTTTTAAGGAAGTCCTGAGATGGAACTCCCAACAAGTTAATTACAGACCTCAAAACGTTTTAAAGCCGCCGCCCTTGACCAGCTTCAGCAGCACCCTCCTACTCTTGGGCAAAGCAAAGCAAATCGCGAAATAGACAACGACGCACCCTACAATGTCCAACCCGACGCCAAGCCAGTTGCTAGATGCGAGTCCATACGTCACCCATGCAAATGCGCACATCATCGATGTGCAGAAAATGGGCTCCTTGAGCGACAACATAGTGCGCCCAAACGAAAGGCCAACCACGAAATATGTGACCACTTGGTTGATAGCAATCAAAAGGATTCTCAATCCCGCATCAGCCCACACGACGGCATCGAACCCTTGCATAGCCGCCACGGTCATAAGCGGCGTCATCAACACGAGGTACATCACCTGCACAAGCGTAGACACGCGCGGTTTACCAAGAGAGCGATACATCTCGCTGCTGTAGTATGAGAGCAGCACCATCGGCCCCTGCACCAGCCCATACAACCCGAACATGAGCGTCGCCTCGCCCCACTGATCGCCGAGCAACAGGGCCACCAAAGGCTCGCGGAATACGAAGATACCCGCAGACAACGGCAACAGGAACAATGCCACCATGAACTGGAAGCGTCGCAGATAAGCAACGTATTCTTCCCGATCAAACTGAAGGCGCGAAAGTGACGAGAACAAGATGGGCGTCGTAGCGTTCGTGATAATCCCGAAGCACCCGCTCACAAAGGTGACTGGCGTCTTGTAATATCCCAACTCAGCCGCACCCAGGAAATGCCCCACGATAAAGGTGCCCGCCCAAGAGGAAAGCCATATGGTGAACGACTCCAAAAGCGTCCATCCGCTGAATGAGAACATAGCCTTCAGCATGTTGAAGGAGTAGAAAAAACGCGGCTTCCACTCAGACAGCAGAGTCAGCCCCACTGCATTTACAATATTCGCCGCCAAAGTGCCAACGATAAGCGACCAGTAACCAAATCCCATAAACGCCAGTACAAGCGTCGAGCCGAAGTTAAGTAAGGTCGACGTCAGTCTCACCGGCATAAGCGACTTGAAATCGAGATTACGGTGGAACAACGCCATCTGAATGCTCGAAAACGACGTCAACGGGAGAGAGAGGCAGGCCACGGCCAAGGGAAAGCCCAGCGACGGATTGCCCACGAAGGTGGCCACCGGATCGTTGAATATGGCAATGAGACACCACAGGACCACCGATATGCCGAAGTTCGTCCAAAAGGCCACGTTAGCGTTGGCATGCAGGTCTTTTTTGTCTCGGAAGCTGTGTTGCACCAGGTACTTCTGGAACCCGGCGTCCGCGAACATGTCGGCAAAGCTCACTACCATGGTGACGGTCGCCACCATGCCAAACGCCTCTGGCGCCAGCAGCCTCGCTAAGACGAGCTGCGAGATAGGCGAGATGATTTTGGCGATAATCTCGGTTGCCAGAGACCACTTTGCCGCGCTTGCCGACCTCGCCCGGAGGTCTTTTGTGTCGGACATACTAAACCTCCATGAAGAAACGCCGGAGCGCGCTTACTGGCTGATTATCCATGCGCACGCACTGAATGCAGCTTTCGTTTGCCATCATTCCTCGTTTTCACGTTGAGGCAAAGAAACCATTTGCCCCAACGTCCTCTCCGCCTCAGCGGGGCTGAAAGGCGTAAACCCGCCCCACGGGTAGAAAGTCAGCTCGCCGACGAGAACGCGCCCCTTGCAGATGAAGAGGTCGACCCTCAAGAAAGGTACACCGTCACTCAGTTTCCTTGATAGCTCGAGCATCTCGCTGAGCTGCTCCGGGGCAGGGATCGTCTCTTCGGAACTCGCGTATCCCATCGCCAAAGGCAGCAGATTCCACTCAGTGTCGTAGAAATCGTTGTACCTCTTCTCAGAATCGTTCTTGTCCCCGTGACAATAAGAAATCAGCCGGGGTTCCCCGTCAAAGCAGAAGAAGTCGAACTCGTCGATGCCTTCCCAGTTATCGTCTTCATCACGGGCATTATCGCCCTCGCTCTCCAAGAACTCCTCGGCGAACACGACGGGCTTCACGTTCTTGTAAGGCCATTCCCTGCACCCGTAAAAATAATTCTGCTTCAAATGACCCCGAAAAAAGTCCTTGGCACCGTTGAGATCGAAGTGTCCCTTGTCAGTGCAGATGAGCACGCCGCCGCAGTCGTGGTTCGTCTTGAGTACGAACTTCTCCGGTAGCCCACTCACATCGATGTCATCAGCGGAATTCCAGGCGCCCAACGTCTTGACCACGTGCTCGGAGCCCACACGCGAGGCAATGAGGTCCTTAGCGCGGTACTTGTCGACCATGGTCGTGTACGCAGGGTTGTGATCGTTAAGCTTCAGCCACTGCATCTTCTCAGTGAAGGTCACCGGCGAGTCTATGCTAGGCCACATGCCCAACTTGGCGCGATGCATCAATCGAAGGTGCGTCCTGTCGGAAACCCATTTCGTTAGACCCTTCGACGTAAAGGCACAGTAGGCCATCCACGGGTCACTTAGGTATTTTTTAATTTTGCTTTCCATATATACAATTTCCTTAAGTCCGAGCTTAAACAAAGCGTTTTACTTTTTAATTCTCTGCGCTACACATGGAACAAGCCCTGGGCGTATGCAAACCACCAACGTAGACTTTGCTCGTATATGCCCGAAACGGTTTCGGGCACTATTTACCCCATCCACACGAACGAATAAGACTCGATACCAAGCCCGGTATGAAGCAGATAGGCATAAAAGGCGTAGAAAAGGAACCAGACAACTAGAAAACAGCCAAGACAAAAACGGGCTTTTATTTTCCGAGCGTCCTTCACGAAGCCTCCGAAAATCACGGGGCCTAATACGGTGAAGTAATAGGCTATGCGGCCGGCGTTGGCAATCACATAAGAGGACGCCGAAGCCAAAATGCCTAAAGCGTAAAACACGAGCGGCATCCGGTTGGCTTTGAGCCGCGACGTTCCGTCGCTCTCAACCGGGGCAACATTCGCAGTTTCGCGGCTGACGAAATATGCGATCGCGAGGACGGTCGCCTGCGCAAAAACCATCAACCCGATGCTCGATTCGTTCACGGAGTAACGCGCATACCGGTCGACGAGCTTAGAGCCCGCATAAGCTGCCAGGAACAGCAGGGCAACCGATGCAAGCATCTTCGCGGCGAACTGCGATCGGCTCTTGCTTTTGTTGGAAAATAGGTAGTAGATGAGGAATAGGACCCCTATCAGGGCGGACGCGTGCAAAAGAGCGCCAACAGCCCACCAAGCGCAAAAAAGCAACGGCTTATTCTGTTCTAAAAACCTGGTTGCGTAGAAAACCAGCGAGACTGCAATCATCTGGCACGTCAGACACATAGACAGCGGGAACACCGTTGCCGTATAGACGAACATCGCAAACGAGAGCGATGCCGTTCGTCTAAAATCCCAAAGCCTGAAAGCAAAAAAGGCGTTGGTGATCAGCGACTCGACGACGAGCAAGAACGAGTAATTGTTACAGATATGGAGCACCGCACTTGTGAAGACACCGTACGGAACGCTGAACGTATGGTTCCACATCGTGGTCCCATACGCGTAGAAGTACTCGATTCCCTCTTTATAACCCAGGGTATCCTGCCCAACCGCATACGACCTCAAGCCCCCGACGGCGGTAAGAAGAACCACGGCAGCGACCAGCCCAGCCTTACTCTTGCCGTTTTCCGACATGCGCGCAAGCGCCGCTGAAAGCAAAACGACAAGAAAGTAGAAAAGCGATGTTTCGATAAAGTTCATCCGAATACCAGCCTCACGAAACCGGGAAGCTCCGAATTGATTTCATAGCCCGAGCCTTTCAAATCCCTCGCACTGGCGCTTGACCCTATGCGATCCGCGGAGAGCGCGGCGTCGGCCCATTCGTCCAGAGCGTCGCCCAGACTTTTGTAAACGACGTTCTCGCAAATGCCAACCTCCCGCGTGATGGAGTCGCTAATCACGCAAGGGAGTCCGTTTGCCTGCGCCTCGACGACGACGTTCGGCAGGCCTTCGTAGACAGAGGGGAAGATGAAGACGTCCATAGCCGAATAGAGACGGCGGACATCGCTCCTAACCCCGGCAAACACCACCCTATCGGTCAATCCGAGCTCGGCAACGCGCCTCTCAACGGCCGTGCGTGTCTCGCCTTTGCCGACGAGAATGAGGACGGCGTCTGGCCTTCTCCGGGCGATTTCAGCAAAAACATCGACAAGGAAGAGGTGGTTCTTCTGCTCACTGAACCTCCCGACGTGCCCGACGACATAGGACTCGGCAGGAACGCCCAGTTCGCGCTTAACATCGTCCCGTGTCGAAGCGTCATAGGCGTAGTCCTCGAGTTTGAGCGCGTTCTTCATGAGATGGAAACGCGGCCCCGATACCCCCGCCTTGCCGAACATGTAGACGCCCGCCTCGGTAGACGGGGCGGCGAAGTCGGTCGCCGCAACCCTGACAAGGGGCTTGAAAAGATTGTGCAGCAGGGTCTCCTTTTTGCTGTTCGAAACTGTACCCGTGTTGCTTGACCTGAATATGGTTCTGGACACGCCTCCGAATCTCATGGCGAGCAAATCAAGACAGGAAAGGCTGTGCTGAGACGACCTGACAGCACAGCAATAACCGCCGTCCCGGGCTATCTGCATGAGCCGCTTGAACGAAGCGACCGGCCCGGCCTCGGTCTTCTTGACTGTGTGCACAATTCTGCCGCCCATCGACTCGATTTCGGCGTCGTAAAAGCCCGGCACGTCGGACGACACACAGAAGTCGAGCTGATAGCGCGACTTGTCCAAAGCCCGGTAATACTTCATGAATACCGTCTCGGCCCCGCCGGTGTCCATCGAGGTCACGATATAGAGGGCCTTCTTCATTGGACGATCACCGCATCGGATTTCTCGATCAGCTTCTGCAGCGCCTTTTTAGCAATCGCCTTCCTGCGGTTGGCCGGAGATTCCTGATAGCGCTCGTATACCTCGGCCTTCACCGCGAACCTTGCGTCGCCTGAAAGATCCGCCATTGCGCGGAGCTGCGCTATATGTAGATGATGGTAGGCGGGAGAGGCGATACGCTTTTCCATGTCGTAATAAGACCAGAAGCCGGCGTCGTAGTCATCCAAATGGCAAGCCAACGTCTCCGCAGAGTGCTTGAATGGCCCGGCGAAGCGCGCGTCGACCAACGATGCGTCATAGAGACCGAAAAGGCTAAACACCCAACCGTTCATGACACTGCGCCTGGGGCGTTGAGGGTACTCCTCCAGGAACAGTTCTCCCCCGTCATGCGACGACACGCCGCCATTGTCCATGTCGATAAGCATGAACTCGGCAGCTTTCAGCGCCGCAACTCTATAGCACTCGTCCCCGAAAGCCGCATGGGCCCTCAGCAGCATCGAGCACCCCTCGCCTTGGGCCATCGAGGAGACGGAGTACTTAGCGCTGCCTATCGGACCAAATGCGTCCCAAGAGCCGTCATCCCGCTGGGCGCCGATCGCCCAATCCGAGCATACCCTTAGTGCGTCGAGAAAGCGCTCAACTTCATCCGACCTGAGAATGCTCAAGTCGTAACAGCCCAAACCGTATTGGAAAATGGCGATGGGGAAATGCACCCGCGCCCCACCGGCGATGACGCTAACAGGGACACCGCCCTCGTCGAGCAGAGTACTGCCAGTGACCTTGCCGGTCAAATCGTTGTAGTACCCGGACAACTGTCCGACATTATAGGCCCTGCCCAAGCTCTGCTCTACGGCCACAGCCGTCTTGCCAGTGAGCATTTTGCTCCACCTTTTGAGCATGGTCATCTTCTGCGCAATCTGGCCCATCATTCACCTTCGTTTCTGTAATCGACTCCGAGCGAGCGCACAAGCCCCTCCACGTTGGCCTCCAAACGGAAGTCCCTCTCCCAAACGGCCCTTGCAGCGCGCCTCATAGAAGACCCTTCGGCCTTGCCCAAAAAGACGAATCGCTTTATGGCCGCGGCGACATCTTCCGGTCCACAGTCGCTAGGTAGGAGAAAGCCGTTGACGCCATCGCTTACTATCTCGTGGGTTCCGCCAACGTCCGTGGCGATGACGGGAATGCCGAATCCGAAGGCCTCCATGATCGAAAGCGGCAGGCCCTCGCTTGACGAGACGTTCACGAAGACGTCGAAATGCTTCGCTGCGTACTCCCCCAAAAGCGCGTCGTTCGGCAAAGCCCCCGCGAACTTCGCGGTGGAGTGCGTCAGCAACGAGCAGGCGGCCCTCGCCTCCTCGAGCTGTGGGCCGTCGCCGTAATGGGTCCATTCGACGCGAAGCCCTTCGGCATCAAGAAGGGTGACAGCCTTAGCAAGAAGAGGCACGCGCTTAACGTCGACAATACGCGAGCACGAGACGACCCGCAACGGGCAGGTCAACGGCTCGCCGGACTTGTCTGGCATCTCCCGCGTTCCGAGATAGGAGGTCGTCACCTTGCCCTCATGGCCCGGCCAGTTCGCGTTTATGTATTCCTCCCCGTCTTTCGAGCAGGGAAGCACTCCGGAAAGCTTGGATAGGAGGTATCCCCGGAAGGGCAAATAATGCACATCGGTACGATCTGCATACAGATCGTACCCATGTGCACGCGCAACGGCGCGTGCACATGGGTACGTGCCGGTCAGCCAAGCAGCGACCAAAGCGGTGTCGTAAAGCCAAAAGCTGTATATGTGCGTGGGCTCAAAGCCAAAGCGGACCAGTTCCTCCGCAAGCACGTCCGCCTTTGCCTTCGCCCTCGCGGCAAAGTAGCCCCGAAACACGCGCTTTCCGATTCCATGAACGGATTCTGTGGCATAGGCCTCACGAACGTCCGCACCGCCCAAAAGGGGAAACGCGATCCCTTTGACTGCAAGCAAAGCCTTGTCCTTGGAGGTATTACCGCAACCCAAGGCCAGGGGCGTCACATTGCCCGGCAGCGCGCAGGTGGGCGCGTCACCCGGCTGCGCCTCGGTCCCCACGGCGAGCACCTCGTCGAAATAGGTCGAAAGAACGCCTATCTCGTTCTCGAGATAGGACTCAGCGGCGACCTCGCCGCGGTTAAAGGGGAACCTCCTCGTCAGAAGGAGCAGCCGTCTCTTTTTTTTATCAGCAGTAATCGCCACAAATACTAATCCCTCTTGAATAGGTCGCGGGTATACACCTTGCCGGCAACATCGGCCAGATCGTCGCTCCACCGGTTGGCAATGATCACGTCGCACTCGGCCTTGAACCTCTCAAGGTCATGCGTCACCTCGGAACCGAAGAATTCCGGCGCGTCCAGCGTTGGCTCGTAGACAACGACCGGCACTCCCTTGGCCTTCACGCGCTTCATAACGCCTTGGATGGAACTGGCGCGGAAATTGTCGGAGTTAGACTTCATGGTCAGGCGGTACACGCCCGCCACGGGCTTCTCCTTGCCTTCGTATACCTTGTCCCACAGCAGTTGCAATACCTCGTCTGCAATGTAGTCCTTGCGAGTGCGGTTGGCATCGACGATGGCCTCGATAAGGTTCTGAGGCACGTCCTTATAGTTGGCCAGCAACTGCTTGGTGTCCTTGGGCAGGCAGTAGCCGCCGTAGCCGAAGGAGGGGTTGTTGTAGTGGGAGCCAATGCGGGGCTCTAGGCACACGCCATCGATGACGTCCTTGGTGTTGAGTCCCCTCATCTCGCAGTAAGTGTCCAGCTCATTGAAGTACGCCACGCGAAGTGCCAGGTAGGTGTTGGCGAACAGCTTCACGGCCTCCGCCTCGGTGGTACCAAGAACGAGCTGCGGGATGCCCGTCGTGCCATCAGGGTTGGTGCGCTCAAGCTCGGCGGGGCCGACGCCTTGGGCGAGCAGCCCAGCAAACGTCTTTGCGGCCTTCACAGCTTCCTCGTCGTCCTTGGGCGCGCCCACAACGATGCGGCTAGGGTGCAAATTATCGTAGAGCGCCTTGCTCTCTCGAAGGAACTCGGGGCTGAAGATGATGCGGCTGTCGCCAAGCGTCTCGCGAAGCGACGAAGTGTAACCCACAGGGATGGTCGACTTGATGACAATCCAGGCCGTCGGGTTCACCGAGCGGATTGCCGAAATTGCGGCTTCAACAGACGAGGTGTCGAAAAAGTTGCGGTCCGAGTCGTAGTTCGTTGGCGTGGCCACGATGGCGAAATCCGCGCCTGTATAGGCCTCGGCGACGTCCACGGTTGCATGCAGGTCGAGCTTCCTCGTGCCCGCCTTAGCCTCGGCCAGGAAGAGCTCAATCTCGTCGTCCTGGATGGGCGACTGAAAAGCGTTAATCTTCTCTACCTTCTCGGAGACGATGTCGAGCGCGCGCACCTCGTTGTGCTGCGAGAGCAGAACGGCCAACGAGAGCCCCACATAGCCGGTGCCGGCGACTGCTATCTTCATTTTTTCGGACATATCATTCAACCTTTCGTTAAGAGCAGGCACACATATGAAATAGTTAGGATTTCGCCTTGCCGAAGAACTTCAGCGCCTCAGAGACGCAGGCGGCGGGCGATGAGGCAATGGCCTTTAAGGCGTAAATCACAGCCTGGCCTGGCTGGTTGCTGCGCTTCATAGCGAAGGCGAGCACGGCGTTGTGGCGAAATTCGATGTAGCGCACATCCTTCTTGCTGAGGCGCGGGTAGTAGCCGCGCACCACCTCGTGCCTTGCGACCTCGCCGTTTACCTTGTTCTTGCCAAGCGAGAGCCTCTCGCCGGAATGGAGGTACTGCCTCACGTGCACCTCGGGCATGTAGCCCATGTGGGCGCCAGCCTCTATGCAGCGCAGCATCAGCCACCAGTCTTGGCCGGTCGCCACCTCGCCGAAACCCTCAGTGCGGTCGAACAGGTCGCGCCTGAGCATATAGATGGCCGTTGGGCTTATCGGCGTTAGGAGGTGCGCGCGCAGCAGACCCTCGGTGGAGAAGTCCTCGCAATGGTCGAGCCTGCGGTGCTCCACAAGCCGGCCACGTTCGTCATACCACGAGACATCCTGCCAGCTCATGTCGAGGGAGTTTTCCTGCATGAAGGCGACCTGGGTGGACACCTTGTCAGGCAGGAACTCGTCGTCATCGTCGAGGAACGTGAGGTACTCGCCCGTCGCCTGGCGGCAGGCGTAGTTGCGCGCCGCCCCGCCGCCGGTCTGGCCGGAGGTGTGCAGCAGCCTAAAGTGCGGAAGGCTCGCGGCATAGGGGGCGACCGCCGCGTCAGTCTCGGCGCTTTCCGGCCACTCCGGCCGATTGTCGCTCACTACAATCAGTTCGATGTTCTCCGCGCCGTAGTCCTGCGCGGCGATTGAGTCCAGGGCCACGCGAATCCTGTCAGAGCGCTTGTAGGTCGGCACCACGATCGAGACGAGGGGTTTGTCAGCACCCATGCGCTACCTCCCCGTCTTCTTCTTGCCGAACATGACGCCAAAGGTCTTGAAGAAGACCTTCCAGTCTGCCTTGAGGCTGGCACCCTTCGCGTAGGCAAGCTCGAACTCCTGGCGCAGGCCGTTCTCGAAGGTCGCGAGGTTGCGCGGGCCCGACTGCCAGGCACCGGTAATGCCCTGCGGGACGGCAAGCACCTGCACCTGCTGCTCGTGCGTAAAGTTCCCGAGCTCCTCGTAGGTGATGGCGCGAGGGCCGATGACGGAGAGCTGGCCCGCGAGCACGTTGAAGAACTGGGGCAGCTCGTCCAGGGAAGTCTTGCGCAGGACGCGGCCTAGCTTGGTGATGCGGGGATCGTTTGTGACCTTCCGCTCGCGGTGCCACTCCTCGATCTGCTCGGGGCTGAGGTACTTCTCCACGTCGTTGGCGTCGGCGACCATGGAGCGGAACTTGAGCACGCGGATGGGGCGACCGAAGCGCCCCGCGCGCTCGTGAGCGTAGATGGGTGCGCCCTTGGTATCGGCCGCAATGAACGCACAGAGCACCGCGCCAGGGATGAGCCCCACGACGCAGACGCACGCGCTGAACGCGATGTCGAAGGTGCGCTTGACGAAGCGGTAGCCAAGCGACCTCGTGTCGAGCGCGCGGGACTCTGCGGCAAACTCGGGCGAGCCTGGGAGGCTCATCGTGCCCGTGCTTGCAGCGGAGCCGGCACCGGCGCCCGCCGCGCTCTCGCGCCGGTCCATGGCCTGAGCAATGAGCGCCGCGCCCACGGGCGCATTATCCTCTATTACTTCTTTAGCAGTCATAATAAAAATTTCGTTCCTGTCCCCAGGAACCCCCCCCCAATCCACAAATTCAAAAACCAAATAAATTGCCGGCGTAACGTCTTCCTTACGTTTTGCTGGGCACGTCGAGCGGAAGCAGCTCCCTAAATGTGGAGTCGCCTTCGCCTACGTCCACCAGGCACCAGCGCTTATGACGGTCGATCTTTTTAACGCGGGCCTCTTGCCCCACCAAGGGACCCTGCTCTATGTGCAGCACACCGTCTTCTATGCGGGCGACGCTGTTTCGAACCACGCCGTCGTCGTCGAGCACGCTGCGGTACCAGTCCTGCGCATCGTCCGGCATGGGCGCATAGGCCCGCTCCTTACTGCCGGCGATCCTGCAGCCAAAGCTCAGCTGGGCCAAAGCCTTATCGAGCAGGGCGGCATCGCGCGTAGCAACGAAGAAGTATTCCTTGTACATGGGTTTGGTTTGAAGCGACCAGGCGCCATCCCGCTTAAACCAGAACTCCTTTTGCATCACAAAAGCGTCCTGCATCAGCTCGTGCGGGATAATACGACGGACCTTTTCGCAGGTCTCGCGCTCTTTTCCATTGGGGGTGTGGACCAGATACCAGCGGACGCGGCCGCGCTGGCTGTTGGTGATGGCGCCACTAAAGGCACCGGGCAGCTGCTCTTGGCGCCGCATTGTCTGTTCCATCTCTCGCCCCCTTAACTTGCTCCGCGACGCACGCGGATGCAGGGGCGTTAAGAACAGGCTTCTCGCTCGCAGCTAGGCGCAGTCGCAAAAGTACAGGTTTTTGTATCTTTCGACGGAGTTCATTATACGAGCAAACTGCTCGCGTTTTCCCAGATTGCACAAAATGCGCCGCGAATGGGCGCATCTCCATACGCCTCTACAAAAACCTGTACCTTTTTGCACAACAAAAAAGCCGCTCTAACCAGCGGCTTTTCTTCTATAGACAACAAAAAAGGCGACCGCCCGCGAGGACGGTCGCCTTTGTTAATTCTTGTATTGTTTGTGCTAGGCGCGAGACTTGATCTCCTCGAGCACCTTGGCCACAAACTCGTCAACGCTCATCTGAACGGTCTCGTTGGAGCGATCGCGGACGGAGATGTTGTCGGCCTCGACCTCCTTCTCGCCCAAGATGAGCATGTAGGGCACGCGGTCGATGCTGCGGGCCTCGCGGATCTTGTAGCCGATCTTCTCGTCGCGGTCGTCGCAGACCACGCGAATGCCGGCCTCCTCCAGCTTGGCGCACACCTCGTGGGCGTAGTCGCGGCTCTTCTCGGAAACGGGAAGCGCCTTGACCTGCACGGGAGCCAGCCAAGTGGGGAACTTGCCCGCAAAGTGCTCGATCAGAATACCGATGAAGCGCTCGATGGAGCCAAAGCACACGCGATGCAGCATGATGGGGCGCTTCTTGGTGCCGTCGGCGTCCACGTACTCCAGGTCAAAGTTAAGCGGCATCTGGAAGTCGAGCTGCACGGTGCCGCACTGCCAGGTACGGCCGAGCGAGTCTTCCAGGTGAAAGTCGATCTTGGGGCCGTAGAAGGCGCCGTCGCCTTCGTTGACCTCGTAGTCCATGTGCAGCTGCTCCAGAGCGGTGCGCAGGCCCTCCTCGGCGCGGGCCCAGTCCTCGTCCGAACCCATGGAGTCCTCGGGGCGGGTGGAAAGCTCAACGTGGTACTTAAAGCCAAACTTCTGGTACACGGAGTCGATCAGGTTGACCACGCCCACGATCTCGTCGGTCAACTGGTCGGGACGCACAAACAGGTGGGCGTCGTCCTGGTTAAAGCAGCGCACGCGGAACAGGCCGTGCAGGGCGCCGCGCAGCTCGTGGCGGTGCACCAGGCCGATCTCGCCGGCGCGGATGGGCAGCTCGCGGTAGGAGTGCGGCTTGGAGGCGTACACCAGCACGCCGCCCGGGCAGTTCATGGGCTTAATGCAGTACTCTTCGTCATCGATGACGGTAGAGTACATGTTGTCCTTGTAGTGATCCCAGTGGCCCGAGGTCTTCCACAGCTGCTTGTTCATGATGAGCGGCGTGGAGATCTCCACGTAGCCGGCCTTGTGGTGGATCTCGCGCCAGTAGTCCAGCAGCGTGTTCTTAAGGATCATGCCGTTAGGCAGGAAGAACGGAAAGCCGGGGGCCTCGTCGCGCATCATAAAGAGGTCCATCTCGCGGCCGATCTTGCGGTGGTCGCGCTTCTTGGCCTCCTCCAGCATGTGCATGTACTCGTCGAGCTCTTCCTTGGTGGCAAAGGCGACGCCGTTGATGCGGGTGAGCATCTTGTTGTCCTTGTCGCCCTTCCAGTAGGCGCCCGAGACGCCGGTGAGCTTAAAGGCCTTCAGCGCCTTGGTGTAGCAGATGTGGGGGCCGACGCACATGTCGATGTAGTCGCCCTGCTGGTAGAAGGTGATGCGGGCGTCGTCATCCAGGTCGCCGATGTGCTCGACCTTGTACTTCTCGCCGCGCTCCTCCATAAGGGCGATGGCCTCGGCGCGGGGCTTCTCGTACACGGAAAACTTGAGGTTCTCCTTGACGATCTTCTTCATCTCGGCCTCGATCGCGGGGAAGTCGTCCTCGCTGATCTTGACGCCCTCGGGCAGGTCGACGTCGTAGTAGAAGCCGTTGTCGGTCGCGGGGCCGTAGGCAAAATCGGCCTCGGGGTACAGGCGCTTGATGGCCTGCGCCATGATGTGCGCGGCGGAGTGACGGATGACGTGCGTGACCTCGTCCTGCGGGAGCTCGGCCACCGAGCCGTCATTGTAGAGTGCCTTCATGGGTATGTTTTCTCCTCTCGGATGCCTGATGCAAGTGTGTGCGATGCGCTCGGCGTTTTTGACTTGCATCATTATAGGCAGGTTGCCTTGGTATACAAGCGCCCGCCGCACCTTAATGGCACGGCGGGCGATTTTCTACGCATGCTTCATCGTGTGGGGCGGGTTGTGGGGCGCGCGTGGCTTGCGGCGTGCCCGCAGCTTGCGGCTGGCCCGGCGATGGATGCGTTACTGGATGCGAGTTCGGCAGTAGGGGCAGACTTTCCAGTGCGCATCGAGCGGGCGATGGCAGCTGGGGCATACGTTGCGAACCTGGGTATCGCACACCGGGCAGACGACGAAGTCCTTCTCGATGGGCGCGCCGCACTGCGGGCAGGTGCCGTATTGGGCAAGCTGGCGCTCGCGCAGGGCCATGTCCAGCTCCTGCTCCTCGCGGTCGGACGCGTAGGAGTGCGGGCGCAGGACCAGGTAGGCGATGAGGCCCACAAACGGGATGAGGGCGATGACGCCCCATGCCACGTAGGCGCTGGCGCCGCGGCGGCGAGCGTCGATGAACACATAGACGACCGACAGCACATACAGGGCGATGATAAAGCCAACGAAGGCATAGACGACGCCCATAAGCTGCGGCGACATGAGCTCGGAGATGTACTTGGACATTACGGGTACCTTTCGGATTATTTACATTCCGGTCAAGTTTACCACGGGGTTTGTTTATATGGGACCACGGCTAGGGGCGGGGCTAGCGCGGACACAAACATCTCAATCTGTAACAGGTGGGAGCGGAATCCGGTCCTAGATGTTACAGATCGAGACACAGGGGTCCCTCCCCGACTTCAATCTCGATCTGTAACATCTTGGGCTCCAAAACCCCTCTTACTGTTACAGATCGAGACATTCAAAATCCGCCGGAAGGTTTGTCTTGATCTGTAACATCTAGAACCCAAATCCTCGTCTAACTGTTACAGGTCGAGACGAACGGTTGCCGTAGCTGTCGGCAGACGAGACCAACATCCGTGCCGGGTCTCCCCTCGCCTGCCGTTGGCGGGTGTTGCGGGGCTGTTCGCCGCATTGCCGCCGCACTGGGGGTGTGTAGACCGTAGGATAGTCTTATTGACAGCCTGTCAACTCGTCTGGGAGGCACTGTGACAGAAACGTTTGATATCGCGATTGTCGGCGCGGGCATCACCGGATGCGCCATCGCGCGGCAGCTCGCGCGGTTTGACCTGTCCATATGCGTGATCGAGGCGGCCAACGACATCGCGCTGGGCGCGTCGAAGGCCAATGGCGGCCTGGTGCACGCCGGCTACGACCCGGCGCCGGGCACGGTAAAGGCGCAGGTCAACGCCCGTGGCTGTGAACTGTACGGTACGTGGGCCCAGGAGCTGGGCTTTCTGTTCAGCCGCACCGGGTCGATGGTGTTGGGCTTTAATGACGAGGACCGCGCACACCTGGAGAAGCTGCGCCAGAATGGCCTTGCCAACGGCGTGCCCGAGCTGGCGATCATTGGCCCCAAGCGTATCCGCGAGCTGGAACCGCGTGCCAGCGCCGACGCAACATGCGCGTTGTGGTGCCCCTCGACCGGTTACGTCGACCCGTTTGAAGTGGCCATCGCCGCGCTGGAGAACGCGGTTGCCAACGGCGTGACGTTTATGCGCTCCGCACCGGTGGAGGCCATTGAAGTTGCCGGCGGCGCTGACGGGGGCACTGCCGCCGACGGCAAGGGCCGCGCGCGCTTTACGCTGGTGACGCTCGCCGGCAATGTGCGCTGCCGTTACCTGATCAACGCCGCGGGCAACGGTGCCGCGGACATCTCGCATATGGCGGGCGCCGAGGAGTTCCAGATGGTCTGGCGCCAGGGCAACATTGTGGTGCTGGACAAGGAGCCGCGCGCGCTCATGCCGCTCTACCCAGTGCCCACGTCAATTTCCAAGGGCGTCATTGTGACGGGAACCGTGCACGGCAACACCGTGATTACCGCGACGGCCGCCGAGCGCGAGCCCGGCGACACGCAGACCTATGCGGGCGACGTCAACGTGCTGCTGAGCGGCGCGCGCAAGCTGGTGCCCGATCTGGACACGCGCCGCGTGGTGCGCGCGTTTGCCGGCGGACGCCCGGTCATAAAGGGGACGAACGACTTTTTTATTGGGCAGTCGACCATGGTGCCGGGGCTGTTCCAGGCGGCAGGTATTCAGTCACCGGGCGTGGCGAGCGCGCCAGCCATTGCCGGGCGCATGGAACAGGTGCTGCGCGAGGCGGGCGTTGCTTTGCGCGAACGGGCCGATTGGGATCCCATCCGCCGCGCGCCGGACGACTTTGACCGCGCCCCGCTTGCGCGCAAGGAAGAGCTCATTGAGTCCGACCCCGCGTGGGGGCAGATCGTCTGCCGCTGCGAGACGGTGCCCGAGGCCGAGATCGTGGCCGCGATCCGACGCCGCCCGGGCGCGATTTCGGTCGAGGGCGTCAAGCGCCGCTGTCGTGCCGGCATGGGTCGGTGTCAGAGCGGCTTTTGCCAGAGCCGCGTGGTAGCGATCCTGGCGCGCGAACTGGGCTGCGACCCCAGCGAGGTGTTGTTGGAGGATGCCGGATCTTGGTTGGTCGAGGGACCGCTGAAGGGGGTGCGCTAGGATGGCGACGTTGGATATGCGCGACGGACGCGCGGAAGCCGGAGCTGTAGCGTCGGTGTCGACGAAGGCCTTCGACGTGGTCGTCATCGGCGGCGGACCTGCTGGCATGGCGGCTGCGCTTGCCGCACATAAGGCCGGCGCCCACGTGGCCATCGTGGAGCGCGAGCAGCATCTAGGAGGAATTCTCCGCCAGTGCATCCACCCCGGTTTTGGCCTTTCACACTTTAAGCAGGAGCTCACCGGTCCCGAGTACGCGCAGCGCTTTATCGACCAGGTGCGCGCGACCGATATTGCACTGTTCTTGGGCAGCATGGTGCTTGGGATTGATTCGAGCGAGGGCGCGGGCGAACCGAGCACAGGCGAGGCCTCGGGAGCCACCGCAGTCCATACCGTCACGCTCATGAGCCGCGCCGGCATGCTTCAGCTCATCGGACGCGCGGTCGTCCTTGCCATGGGGTGCCGCGAGCGCACGCGCAGCGAGATCAAGATCCCCGGCAGCCGCCCCGCCGGCGTATTTACGGCCGGCCTGGCGCAGCGATACATCAATATCGAAAACCTCAAGCCCGGCTCGCGCGCCGTCATTTTGGGCTCGGGCGACATCGGGCTGATCATGGCGCGCCGCTGTACGCTCGAGGGAATTTCGGTCGAGGGCGTGTACGAGCTCATGCCGTACGCCAACGGTCTGCGCCGCAACGTCAAGAACTGCCTGGACGACTTTGGCATTCCGCTTCACCTGTCTACTACCGTCACACGCGTAATCGGACACGACCGCGTGGAGGCCGTCGAGGTGAGTAAGGTCGACGAGCACCTGGCACCCATTCCGGAGACCGAGCGCGTTGTTCCGTGCGACACGTTGCTGCTTTCGGTGGGTCTGATTCCCGAGAACGAGCTTTCGGTGGGCGCGGGCGTTGAACTTGACCCGCGCACGCGCGGCGCCGTGGTGGACCAGAGCCTGCAAACGGGCGTGCCGGGCATCTTTGCCTGCGGCAACGTGCTGCACGTGCACGACCTGGCCGACAACGTGACGACCGAGTCCGAGAGGGCCGGCGCAGCTGCAGCGGCGTACGCGCTGGGGACCGGCGCAGGCGCCGTTCCGGACTGCGAGCTCACCGTCTCCCCTGCCGGCATTGCGGGATACGCGCTGCCGGGACGCATTACGGCCGTGGCGCTCACCAAGCTAAACTTCCGCGTGCGCCGGCCAGTCGATGCCGCCTGCTTGAGGATCTTAGCCGACGGCAAGGAACTGTTCGCCGGCAAGGTCCGTGCGTTTAAGCCGAGCGTAATGGAGAGTTTCCCGCTACCGGCAAAGGTGATTCAGCGTGCACTCGACCTGGGTGCCAGCGAGATTGTCCTGTCCGTTGACCCTGTTGAGGGGGCGTAAAGCCATGGGCACAAACGCAATCGAGACGCTGAAGTTCAACTGCACCACCTGCCCATCCGAGTGCCTTCTGACCGTAGAGGTAGAGCGCGACGCAGACGGCACCGTGGCAGAAGTGCGCTCCGTGACCGGCAACAGATGTCCGCGTGGTGATAAGTTCGCACATCAGGAGCTCACCTGCCCCATGCGCGTACTCACCACCACCGTGGCCGTATCCGGAGGCGACGAGGCGTTGCTGCCCGTGCGCACGGCTGAGGCCATCCCGCTAGCGCTCCACGCCCAAGCCATGAACCTCATCCGAGGCCCAGTCGTCAACGCCCCCATCCGCATGGGCGACATCATGCTGGAAGACCTCCTCGACACCAACATCAACCTCATCGCCAGTATGGACATCGACCGAGTCAAAGTAGCTAATTAGGGACGTGTCTCTTTTAGCTACCCCGCCATCCACCCCGCCCCTCCTCAATTGCGGTGAAATAGTTCCTGATTTCCGCCAAAACCCCGACATCCAGGAACTATTCCACCGCAACTTATGTGGAGGCGCTTGGGATACTATGGTGGCAACCTAGCGAAAGGATGTTTCATGGCACATGTCGATGACCAGCGTGTGGCGCGCGTGCTCGATGCGCTCGAGGCTCAGCACCCCGGCGCGCAGCTGCTTGTGAATGACCCGTGGTCGATCTACTATCTGACCGGCTTTTATGCCGATATGTTCGAGCGTTTTTGTGGCGTGCTGCTCACACGCGATGCCGAGCCGGTGATCCTGGTCAACGCACTGCACCAGCTGCCCGAGTATGACAATGCCCGCATCGCCTATCACACCGATGCCGACGTCGTGACCGACGCCATCGCACGCGAAGTCAATCCATCCAAGCCCCTTGGCATCGACACCGTCATGCGCTCTGGCTTTTTGATGCCGCTCATGGAGCGCCACGCAGCCAGCGAGTTTTTCCTGGGCGACTTTGCCGTCACCGCCGCGCGCACCCACAAGGATGACGCCGAGCAGGAGCTCATGCGCGTGTCCTCGGCCGCTAACGACGCCGTGATGGCCGACGCCATCAAGCTTGTCCACGAAGGTGTGACGGAACGCGAAATTGCCGATCAGATGCTCGGTCTGTACCGCAAGCACGGCTGCGAGGGCTTTAGCTTTCCGCCGATCGTGAGCTTTGGCGCCAACGTCGGCGACCCGCATCACGAACCCGACGACACCGTGCTCAAGCGCGGCGACGTGGTGCTGTTCGACATTGGCGGACGCCGCTGCAACTACTGCTCGGACATGACGCGCACGTTCTTTTGGGGCGAGCCGGACGAGGAGACGGCTCGCATCTACGATATCGTGCGCCGCGCCAACGAGGCCGCCGAGGCGCTCATCGCACCGGGCGTGCGCATGTGCGACCTGGACCGTGCCGCGCGCGATGTGATTGAAAACGCGGGCTATGGGCAGTACTTTACGCACCGCCTGGGACATTCGATTGGCCTGCAGGATCACGAGCCGGGCGATGTCTCGCTCGTCAACGAGCAGGTTGTCGAGCCGGGCATGACCTTCTCCATCGAGCCGGGCATCTACCTCCCCGGTCGTACCGGCGTCCGCATCGAGGACCTGGCCCTCGTCACCGAGACCGGCGTCGAAATTCTCAACGTCTATCCCCACGATCCGGCGCGCCTAGACTAGCTAATGTGGCAAAGGGACAGCCCCTTTGCCACATCCCGCCAACGCTTCGCCACCAAAACGGCCTATCTACTACGTTTAACCCGCATGGGTCGACCATGCGGGTCTTTTTTGAAAAATGGCAAGCATTCTACCTGCGGTTTTAATTTCGCAATTCTCGGCATGGTCGAGGGCAACCGGTCAAACGTAGTAGATAGGCCCATATCGTGGCGAGCAGGTCAATTCAAAGCACAGGGTAGCTAATTTGGGTTAGCGGAGCAGGCCGGCTACTTCGCCGGCTAGGGTGATGGTGCCGGCGGCAACAAAGGACTCGCCCGCGGCATCGAGGGCTGCGAGGGCCTCAGGCACGCTGGGATACACGCCCGCCAGCTTGTCGGCGTCCACAAGGGCGGCGAGTTCCTCTGCCGGCAGGGCGCGGTCGGAATCGGTCTGGGTCACGACCACGCGGGGGAACGCTGGAACAAGCACGTCGACGATGCCCGCCACGTCCTTGTCTGCCAGCGCGGCGAACAGCAGCGTGGGGCGATTCTCCGCGCACGGATCGATCTCGTCCAGCGCGCTCACAAAGTTCTCGCAGCTCTGAGGGTTATGGCAGGCGTCGATCAGCTTGAGCGGATCGGTCCCCAGCACGTCAAAACGACCCGGTGTGGGGCAGCCCATAAGCGAGGCATCCAGCGCATCGTGGTCGAGCTCGCGACCCAGATACCCCTCGCACAGCATAATCGCGCACGCGGCATTCTGCGGCTGATAGGACGGTTTGACCATGCTCGACGTATAGATCGCACGCGGCGTGGTGCAGCTAAACTCCACCGTATCGCCCACGTGTGCCGGAAGTTTAGTCGTCGTATGGCTCACCACGAGCGGCACAACGCCGCACTCGCGACAACGTGCATCCATCACGCGCTGAACGCTCGGCTCATGCGTTCCCTCACCCAAAACAACCAGGCGCCCAGGCTTAATAACCGCAGCCTTCTCACCCGCAATGGCCTCGAGCGTATCGCCCAAAATACGTGTGTGATCGAGCCCAATACCCGTAATGGCAACGGTGACGGGATCGGTCGCACTCGTGGCGTCCCAACGACCGCCCATGCCAACCTCGAGCACGGCAACATCCACCGCGGCCTCGGCAAACACTACAAGTGCAGCAGCCGTCAGCAAGTCAAATGGCGTGATGGTATAGGCGCGCCCCCCCGCCGCCACACGGTGCGCATTCACGCGATGTCCCGCCTCAACAGCGGCCGAAACGCCACGGGCAAACGCCTCGTCGCTCACGACATGACCATCGACCTCCATGCGCTCGGGATAGCGCACCAGCTGTGGCGACGTATACAGCGCGGTTTTGAGCCCCTCACCACGAAGAATGGCAGCCGAAAAACGCGTAGTCGAAGTCTTGCCATTGGTACCGGCAACCTGGATGCAATCGAAATACTCGTCCGGACGCCCCAGCTCATCGAGCATATCGACAACCGTCTCAAGCAGAGGACCAGCATCCCCAGAAATCCGCCCCGTATCAGCAGCAAGCCCCACAGCCTCATCAAACGAAAGCAGCTCAAACGAGAAAGGAACGACATACGACCCAGAACGCTTAGCCATAACCCAAAGTCCCCCATAACAGAAAAGAGGCCCACCAAAAAGAATGAGCCCCTCGCGTTGACAATATCAGCCTTTATCCGCTTGCAGCAAGATCAAGGCCACGAACAAGTGGCCCTAACCTACCAGATGCAAACAACCACGTAAACGAACTGGGAGCGGCCCGACGCTTTGCTCGATACAAGTTCCGCACGCAAAGGACAGCACTAAATGTGCTGTCCGTCTTGCGCAGGACTGTTCGCAGTAGCGAGCAAAGCGTCGGGACGCGCCCCAGAGTAAACCTTACGAGAAGTCAGCAACCTGAGCAGTCAGCGCCGCCAGGATCTCCTTGAGCTCAGCTGCACGGTCCCTCTTCTTCTGGACCACCGCAGGCGCGGCCTTGGCCACGAAGCCCTCGTTAGCGAGCGTCTTCTCGCAACCGGCGAGCTCCTTCTGGGCCGCGGCGATCTCCTTCTCCAGGCGTGCCTTCTCGGCCGAAAGATCGACCTTGCCCTCGAGCACCACAAAGACCTCGACGCCGCTGTCGACCACGGCAATGCTCGCGGCCGGCTTCTCAACGTCGGTACCCATGACCAGCGAGGCGGTGTTCGCCAGCGGCTCAATGGTCGAGCGCAGGCTCTCGAGCTTCTCGATATCCTCAGCACCGGCGCGCACGACCACGTCGAGCTCTGACTTGGGGCTCAGGCGATAACGCGAACGCGTGGCGCGGGCGGCAGACACGACGGCGCGGCACAGCTCAAACGCGCGCTCGGCGTCCTCGTCAACATACTTGACGTAGTCGGCGGGCTCGGGCCACTTGGCGATCATGAGCGCCTCGGCGCGGTCCACGTTGCCCTCGGCGTCCAGGTCGAGCACGCTCGCCGGCATGTTGTCCCAGATCTCCTCGGTGACAAACGGCATAAGCGGGTGCATCAGGCGAATGGAGGTGTCGAGCACAAAGATCAGGTTGCGCTGGGCCTGCAGACGGCCCTCGCCCTTCAGGCGGGCCTTGGTGACCTCGACGTACCAGTCGCAGACCTCGTTCCAGAAGAACTGCTGCACGCCGCGGGCCATATCGCCAAAGGTGTAGTTCTCGATGCCCTCGGTGACCATCTTCACGGCCTTGGCCAGGCGACTGAACATCCAGGCGTCGGCCGGCGTCTCCACGACGGGCTCGCCGGGCGTGTAGCCCTCCATGTTCATGAGCAGGAAGCGGCTTGCGTTCCAGATCTTGGTCACAAAGCTCTTGGCCTGCTCGGTGCGCGGGCTGTCGATGAGCTTCTTGGTCTTCTTGTCGATGTTCGCGTCGAACTTGACGTCCTGATTGTTGGTGCACAGCGTGAGCAGGTTGTAACGCATGGCGTCGGCACCGTACATGCCAATGAGGTCCATGGGGTCAACGCCGTTGCCCTTGGACTTGGACATGCGGCTGCCGTCCTTGGCAAGGATCGTCGGGTAGATGACGACGTCCTTAAACGGCACCTCGTCCAGGAAGTACAGCGAGCTCATGACCATGCGGGCGACCCACAGCGCAATGATGTCGCGCGCGGTGACGAGCGCCGTCGTGGGGTGATGTCCCTCGAGCAGCTCCGGCTTTTGCGGCCAGCCCTGTGTGGCGAAGGTCCACAGCTGCGAGCTGAACCAGGTGTCCAGCACGTTCTCGTCCTGATGCACGTGATGGCCGCCACACTTTGGGCACACGTCGGTGTCCTCGGTCAGGGCGTCCTCCCAGCCGCAGTCCTCGCAGTAGAACACGGGGATGCGGTGGCCCCACCACAGCTGGCGGCTGATGCACCAGTCCTTGAGGTTCTCCATCCAGGTGGTGTAGGTCTGCGTCCAGCGCGCGGGGTGGAAGGTGACCTTGCCGGAGTTGACGGCGTCGAGCGCCGGCCCCTTGAGTTTGTCAACGGCCACGAACCACTGCTCAGAAAGCCACGGCTCAAGCGCGGCGTCGCAACGGTAGCAGTGCATGACGGAGTGATCGAGGTCCTCGACGTGATCGAGCAGATCATGCTCCTCGAACCACTTAATGACGGCCTCGCGGCACTCCTCACGGGTCATGCCGGTAAACTCGCCATAGCCCTCGACGACCACCGCGTGCTCATCGAAGATGTTGATCTGCGGCAGGTCGTGGGCCTGACCCATGGCGTAGTCGTTGGGGTCGTGAGCAGGCGTGACCTTAACGAAGCCGGAACCAAAGTTGGCGTCGACGTGCCAATCCTCAAAGATGGGGATCTCGCGGTCGACGATGGGGAGCTTGACGGTCTTGCCCACAAAGGCGGCCTTCTCGGGATCCTTCGGGGATACGGCGACGCCCGTGTCGCCGAGCATGGTCTCGGGGCGCGTGGTGGCAACAACGATGTAGTCCTGGCCGTTGACAGGCTCGGTCAGCGGGTAGCGCAGGTGCCACAGATGGCCCTTCTCGTCCTTGTACTCGGCCTCGTCGTCCGAGATAGCGGTGGTGCAGTTGGGGCACCAGTTGACGATGCGCTTGCCGCGGTAAATCAGACCGTCATGGTACCAGTCGCAGAAGACCTTGCGCACGGCCTGGGCGTAGTCCTCGTCCATGGTGAAGCGCTCGTTATCGAAGTCGACGGAGCAGCCCATACGCTTGATCTGCTCGACGATAATGCCGCCGTACTCGTGGGTCCAATCCCAGCAGGCGTCGACAAACTTATCGCGGCCGATCTCCAGGCGACTGATGCCCTCGCTCTTGAGCTTCTTGTCGACCTTGGTCTGCGTGGCGATACCGGCATGGTCGGTGCCGAGCACCCAGCGCGTGGACTTACCGCGCATGCGAGCCATACGGACGATGGCATCCTGGATGGAGTCATCGGTGGCATGGCCCATGTGGAGCTTGCCGGTCACGTTGGGAGGCGGAATGGTGACGGTGCAGTCGCCCACGCCCTCGCGGCGCTTATAGTAGCCGCCGTCGAGCCACTTCTGCAGGATCGCCGGCTCGTTGGTCGACGGATCGTAGTTCTTGGGCATTTCTTCCATATATCTCTCCCTTGCCCATCGGCGTGTCCGCCTGCTTGGTTTTCGCTCGGTCAGGTCCTGGGCTCGCACGAAGAGCACATTTAGTGCTCTTCGGCTCGTGCGGAATCTACGAAAACCAAGCAGGCGGACACGCCTTAGGTATCGATTACTTCAGTCTGAAGGTACTAACTTGACAATCTCACAGAATAGCACAGGCATACCTGCCGAAAAGGGACAGGTTTATTTTGGTAGGTTTTATCAGGGGAAACGACAGTTGCCCATATAAAACCGACCAAAATAAACCTGTCCCTAAATGGCAGGCCCCGCGGTGGTTGCCGCGGGGCCTGGATTCAAGCTATTTAACCGTAGATGCGCTGGGGCTGTTCTTCGCCCTTTACGGAGGCTTCGGTCACAACGACCTTGGAAACGCCCTCCTCACTGGGCAGATCGAACATCGTCTGCTGCAGCACGTCCTCGCAGATGGAGCGCAGGCCGCGGGCGCCGGTCTTGCGGGCGAGCGCCATGCGGGCGATCTCGTGCAGGGCCGCATCCTCAAACTCAAGCTCAACGTCCTCGAGCTGGAACATCTTACGATACTGGCGCACCACGGCGTTCTTGGGCTCGGTCAGAATCGACACCAGGTCATCCTCGTCGAGCGCCTGCGTCTGGGTGACGACGGGCGTACGTCCCACAAACTCGGGGATCATGCCAAAGGCGTTGAGGTCCTGTGGGAGCACCTGGCGCAGCAGGTCGTTCTCGTCGACCGAGGTGGGGCCGGCAATCTCGGAGTTAAAGCCCACGCCCTTGTTGCCCACGCGATCGGCGATGATCTTATCCAGGCCCACAAAGGCACCGCCGCAGATGAACAGGATGTTGGTCGTGTCGATCTGCAGCAGCTCCTGCTGGGGATGCTTACGGCCGCCGGTGGGCGGAACGCTTGCCACCGTGCCCTCAAGGATCTTAAGCAGCGCCTGCTGAACTCCCTCGCCCGAGACATCGCGGGTAATGGAGAGGTTCTCGGCCTTACGGGCGATCTTATCAATCTCGTCCACGTAGATAATGCCCACCTGAGCGCGCTCAATGTCACCATCGGCAGCATTGATGAGCTTGAGCAGGATGTTCTCCACGTCCTCGCCCACATAGCCGGCCTCGGTGAGCGCGGTGGCGTCGGCAATGGCAAACGGCACCTCGAGGATGCGCGCGAGCGTCTGGGCCAACAAGGTCTTGCCGGTACCGGTGGGACCGAGCAGCAGGATGTTGGACTTGGCGAGCTCTACCTCGTCCATATCGTCATCGAACTGCGAGCCCATGCCAGCATCAAAAGCGGACACCGCGGCGCCGCCCTCGATCACGCGGCGATAGTGATTGTACACGGCAACCGACATAGCGCGCTTGGCGTCCTCCTGGCCCATAACATAAGCCGAAAGCTCGTCATAGATCTCGTGCGGCGTCGGCACGTGCGTAATGACCTGGCGAGCGTCGTCCTCCAGCTCAAAACCCTCGGCCTCGGGATCTACAGCAGGCTGGCCGGCAGCCTGGCCGTGGTCGTTGAGGAAGCCCGGCAGCTTGCCGTTGCGGGCAGCGTCCATAAAGTCCGAAGCCAGCGACTCCTCCAAGATCTCGGAACAGGCGGCGACGCACTCGTCACAGATAAAGATGTTGGTCGGGCCCTTTACGAGGCGACGAACCTGGCCCTGCTCTTTTCCGCAGAAGGAGCAGCGGATGGGGTTGCCGTTCTCGTCAAAGTTGTCCTGCATGTTACCTGCCATCCTAGGCGTCCTTCGCGGCGAGGTCGCGCGAGGTGACGATACGATCGATCAGGCCGTAGTCGAGGGCCTCGGCAGCGGTCAGGTAGTTGTCGCGCTCGGTATCGGCCTGGACCTTTTCGATGGGCTGGCCAGAGGCGTCGGACAGGATCTGGTTGAGCTCGCGACGGGTCTTCTTGATCTCCTCGGCCACGATTTCGATCTCGGTCTGCTGACCCTGGGCACCGCCGCTGGGCTGGTGAATCATGACCTTGGAGTGCGGCAGGCAGAAGCGCTTGCCCTTGGCGCCGGCCGAAAGCAGCACGGCGGCCATAGACGCGGCCATGCCGACGCAAATGGTCGAGACCTGCGGCTTGATAAAGTTCATAGTGTCAAGAATTGCCAGGCCGGAGTAGACCTCGCCGCCGGGCGAATTGATGTAGAGCGAGATATCCTTCTCGGCATCCTGGCTCTCAAGATGCAGCAGCTGGGCAACGACCAGGTTGGCGCTGACGGAGTTGATCTCCTCGCCCAAAAAGATGATGCGGTCGTTGAGCAGGCGCGAATAGATATCGTAGCTGCGCTCGCCGCGCGGCGTCTGCTCGATAACGTATGGCACGAGGGCGGAATCGAACTTGGCGATCATACGCATCTCCATTTCTCTCTTGCGGACCAAATTGGTTCTAGATAAACGTACGGTGCCCGCATGCTATGCATTGGCTGGCACCGTACGAAGCAACCGGATAACCGGTGTATAACTTTACCCCATCACGGGCACACGCATGCGCTCGCGGGCAAGGTGGCGAGAATTACTCAGCGTCCTTGGCGGTCTCGTCGACCTCGGTCACCTTGGCGTTCTCGACCAGGTGGTCGACAGCCTTGGAGCGACGGATGGACTCACGGACGGCAGGCATGCGGCCATCGGCGATGAACTCGGCCTTGGAAGCCTCGACGTCCTTGACGCCGGCCTTCTCGAACTCAGCGTTGACGTCGTCCTCGGTGACCTCAATCTTGAGCTCGCGGGCGAGGGCGTCCAGAGCCAGGGACTCACGGGCAACGTCGTTGGCCTGCTTGTGCAGGTCGCCGATGAACTGCTCCATGGTCAGGCCGGAAGCGGGCAGCCAGGTGTCCAGGGTCATGCCGCGGGCAGCGAGGTTGGACAGGAAGTTCTGGCCAAGCTCCTCAAAGACGGACTGCTCGTAGTCGGCGTCCATCTCGTCGAGCTGCAGACGCTCGGCGAGGGCGGCGACGCAACGGTTCTCTTTCTCGGCCGGGAGGCGGGAAGCCTTGTCCTGCTCGATCTCGAGCTTGATGGCGTCGCGCATAGCGTCGATGCTGTCGAAGCCAAAGTCGGACTTGACGAGCTCGTCGGTGAGCTCGGGGGTGTTGCGGACCTTGATGCCCTTGACGGTGACCTCGACGGTGTGGGTCTCGGCCTCCTCGCCCTCCTCGACCTCGTCGGTCCAGGTGACGGTCTTGACGTCGTCAACGTTAGCGCCGATCAGGGCCTCGTTGAACTCCTTGGGGTTGCTGTCGCTACCGGCGATGAGCATGCGGCCCTCGGCGGCAAAGTTGTCGGCGTTCTCGACGGCCTTGAGGTCGACGGTGACGTAGTCCTCGGCCTCGACGGCGCGACCCTCAACGTCCTCGAAGGTGGCACGGTAGTTGAGGAGCATCTCGACCTGGTTGTTGATCTCGGACTCGGTGACCTCCGCAGGGGGCATCTCGATCTCGACAGCGTCGAAGGAGGAGAGCTCAGCGGCGGGACGCAGGGAGAACTCGACGGTGTAGGTGTAGTCCTCGTGATCCTTGGCGAGGTCGAGCTCCTTGTAGTCACCGTTCTTGGTGGGGACGATGTCCAGCTCGTTGAGGACGGCGGGCTCGTTGGCGGCGATCAGGTCGTTGGTGGCCTGAGCGAGGGTAGCCTCGGCGCCAAGTGCGGAGTCGATGACCGGACGGGGAGCCTTGCCAGCGCGGAAGCCCGGGAAGCGGTACTTCTTGGCGGTGTCCTTGTAGGCCTTCTTGATCGCGGCGTCGACGTCGGCGGCCGGGATGGTGACCGTAGCGGTGAGCTTGGCGTCCTTGACGTCAGAAGCGGTGATGTTCAACACGTTCCTCCTCATACTGCCCAGCTTATCTGAGGTGCTGGTACCTTTATGCAACAAAGTGTCGCGACGGCCGGGGCCGACGCAGGTGCGATGGTGCGGGCGAAAGGACTCGAACCTTCACGGGAATCCCACCAGAACCTAAATCTGGCGCGTCTACCAATTCCGCCACGCCCGCATGAGCGCACAGACTAGGAATGATAGCAGATACGAACGGCAAGCGCACGCACACCTTTTACAGGCTCACGACCTCACCACGAGTGAATGGCACGAGCAAGGGAAAGCGCGTCCCATTTTGAACCGATATTCCGGGTCGCGCTTTCCGCGAAGGGCTTCAAAAGGAAACTGCATCCCAGATTTCGGCTGAAAAATGGGATGCAGTTTCCGGACGGGAAGCGAGCGAGCTCGCCTACTCCCCCAGCAGCGCCTTTTCGGGCGTGATGGGCAGCGAGCGCACCTGGTGGCCGGTGGCGTGTGCGACGGCCGAGGCCACGGCGGCGAGCGGCGTGTTGATGACGACCTCACCGATCGACTTAGCGCCAAACGGACCCGTCGGCTCGTAGCTCGGCTCAAAGGCCACGCGGATGCTGCCGATATCCAGGCGCGTGGGCAGCTTGTAGCTCATAAAGTTGCCGGTGCGCAGACGGCCGCGGTCGTCACGCTCAACGATCTCGTAGAGCGCGTGACCGATACCCTGGGCAATGCCGCCCTCGGCCTGGACGCGCGCGAGCGCCTCGTTGATCACGGTGCCGCAGTCCACAGCCGCGGCGTAATCCACCACGGTCACCTTGCCGGTGGCCTTGTCGACCTCGACCTCGGCAATGCCGGCCATAAACGGCGGAGGCGAAACGGGCAGGCAGGCAGAGGCGTGCGAGGTAAGCGCGTCGCCGCCCGCGATGTTCTTGACGCACAGGTTGGCAAAGTCGCGCAGCGTGAGGTAGCGACCGTGTTCGCGGGCAGCACGTTCGTCGGCCAGGCGCACGTACTGGCCATCGAAGACCACGTCGGCGGCATCCACATCCCACATCCGGGCGGCCTTGGCGCAAATCTTGCCGCGCAGCTCGGTCGCGGCGTTCTTGGCCGCCAGGCCCGTCACGTACGTACCGGAGCTCGCGTACGATCCGGCGTCGAACGGCGACACGTCGGTGTCCACGCCGCGCACCACGATGAGCGAGCTCTCCACGCCCAGCTCCTCGGCGGCAATTTGCGCCAGGATGGTGTCGACGCCCATGCCGTTATCGGTGGCACCGGTCGAAAGCGTAATAAAGCCGTCCTCTTCCAGGCGCAGGTCGATGCCGGCAATGTCGATGTTGGAGATGCCCGAGCCCTGCATGGTGAGCGCGCAGCCCAGGGCGCGCACGCGGTCGCCCAGGTCCACGGCCAGGGGCTTGTCGCGCCAACCGATCATGTCCATCGCGCGCAGCAAGCAGCGGTCGAGCGCGCAGGCGTTGAGCTTCTCGTTGTAGTACTGCGGCATGGTCTCGCCCTCGCGCACGATGTTCTTAAGGCGCAGGTCGGCAGGATCCATGTGCAGCATGTCAGCGAGCTCGTTGACGGCGCTCTCCACGGCAAACTGGCCCTGAGTGGCACCGTAGCCGCGATACGCGCCGCCGCGGTTGGTGTTGGTGTAGACGGCGTCCCAGCTAAAGCGGCTCGCCTTCACGTGGTTGTAGATCGGCAGGCTCTTGTGGCCCGAAAGGCCGATCGTCGTGGTGGCGTGCTCGCCGTACGCGCCGGCGTTGGACAATGTATGCAGGTCGATGGCCGTGATGGTGCCGTCGTTCATGGCGCCCAGCTTGACGGTCATCTGCATCTGATGGCGCGAGTTGCCCGCGGTGATGGTCTCCTCGCGGGTGTAGCAGCAGTAGCTGGGACGGCCGGTCTGCTGGGTGACGAACGCCACGAAGATCTCGCAGCAACCCGTCTGCTTGGAGCCAAAGCCGCCGCCGATGCGCGGCTTAATAACCTGCACCTGTGACTGCGGAATGTCGAGCGACTGCGCGACCATGCGGCGCACGTGGAAGGGCACCTGTGTGGAGGTAGTCACCGAGATGCGCCCGAACGCGTCGGTCGTCGCGAAGGCACGGAAGGTTTCCATGGGCGCGGTCTGCGTGGCCTGGCTGGTGTAGGTGCGCTCAAAGACGATATCGCTCTGGGCGAATGCCTCGTCCAAGTCGCCAAAGTCGCTGGTACCGCTGCACACCAGGTTGCGGGGCACGTCGCCGCCCTGCGGGAACATAAAGGTCACGTCGCCCTCGGGGTGGACCACGATGTCGTTATCGAGCGCCTGGGTAAAGTCGAGCAGCGGCTCGAGCACCTCATAGTCGACCTTGATGAGCTTGAGCGCCTTGTCGGCAGCCTCCTCAGTCTCGGCGGCAACGATCGCCACCTCCTCGTTTTGGTAACGAACGAGGTTCTCGAGAATCAGGCGGTCGTAGGGACTCGGCTGCGGATAGCTCTGGCCGGCGATGGTAAAGCGGCGCTGGGGCACATTCTCGTAGGTGTAGACACCCACCACGCCGGGCACCTTCAGGGCACGCGAGGTGTCGATGGAGCGGATCTTGGCGCGGGCATACGGGCTGCGCTTGAGTTTGACGATGAGCGCGCCGGCGGGCACCATATCGCCCGTGTAGACGGGACGACCCTCGAGCAGGGCCTTCGAGTCCTTCTTGGGCTGCTTGTGGGTAATCTGCTTGTAAGAGACACCGTCGCAGCTGGTGTCGTTGACCGGCAGCTCGGGCATCTCAAAGCCCACCTGCACGCCGGACTCGTTGAGAAAGCGGACGATGGCGCGCAGCTGGCTCTCGTAGCCGCTGCAACGGCAGAGGTTACCGGCAAGCTGACGTGAGAGCTCCTCACGCGTGGCGACGAGGCTCGGGTCCTCCTTGGCGGCGCGGGCAAGCGCCAGCACGTTCATGATAAGGCCGGGGGCGCAAAAACCGCACTGCTCGGCGCCTTCGGCAGCCATCGCACGGGCCAGTGCCTCGGACTCGGCCTTGAGGCCCTCGAGCGTGGTGATGGTATGGCCCTCGACGCGCGCGGCGGGAACCGAACAGCTCAGCACCGGGTCGCCGTCAAGCCACACCGTGCACAGGCCGCAGTTGGTGGTTTCGCAAGCGCAGCGCACCGACGCGCAGCCCAGCTCGCGCAGCAGCGCAAAGAGCATGGTGTCGGGGGCAATCTGAACCTTGACCTTACGGCCGTTGAGCGTAAAGGAAAGATCGATGAGTTTGGCAGCCATTAGCGCACCTCGCTAGAATCGACGCCGGGCACGCGGCGGCAGGAATACTCGTCCGTGGCAAACTTAGGCACTTGCACGCCCTCGAGCTCGCGGGCAAGCGCGGCCGAAAGCTCGATGCCGGCGGCGCGGCGCACGGCCTGCACGGCAAGCGGGGCCGAGATGCGGCGGCGGTAGTCGGCCGAGCCCCACATGTTGGTGCCGTAGCTCAGCGCGCGCACGGACGCGGCCAGGGAGCGCAGCTCGTCCTCGGAAGGCCGCTCGTTCACCAGGCCGCATGCCTCGCCCTGCAGCAGGGTCGCACGCAGCGGGCGGGCGCCCACGGTGACATGCCAGCTGTTGTCCCACCAGGCGGCGGTGACATTGAGCGAGGGGAAGTCGGTCGCGGCCTTGCGCACAGCCTCATAGCTTGCGCGGTAATCGTGCTTAACGACCACCACGTGCTCGATCACGTCGCGCACGTAGCCCATGTCCACGAACTCGGCGAGCGGCACGCGACCGGCACCCGTCAGCTCAACATAGGAATCGAGCGCGAGGAAGGCGGAGAGAACGTCCGAGAAGCCAAAGCGGCCGTAGATGCTGCCGCCCACCGTGACGGTATTGCGCAGCTGCACGCCCACGATGTCATGGACGGCGAACTCAAAGACATTGTTGACAAGCACGTTGAGCCCGGCATGACGCTCGAGCTGGCGCAGGGTGCACATGGCACCGATGCGAAACTCGGTCTCGGTCTCCTCGATCTGATCGAGTCCGCAGGCCGAAAGGTCAATCGCCGTCGCCACGCGACGCGAACCCAGGCGCATCCAGATGCCGCCGCCCACAATCTTGTTGTTGCGGTTCTTCTGTAAGAGCTCATAGGCTTCGGCCGCGTTTCCAACACGGACGTAGGTACCGAACTTGAGCACGTTCTCCCCCATCTCTCCACTTGCCCAGTACTTTTAAGTGTACCAAACGAGGGGGCTCAGCTCGTGTCGGGACAAAATGAACCGTTTTCCTCCGTCGCGTGCGGATCAAAAAAGGCTCCCAGCCAAGATGACTGAGAGCCTTCTGCGATGCTATATCGAGCGAAGATTTAGCAGACGCCCTGGGCGAGCATGGCGTCGGCGACCTTCAGGAAGCCAGCGATGTTGGCGCCCATGACGAAGTTGCCCTCCTCGCCGTACTTCTTGGCGGTGTCGTCCACGTTGTGGAACATGCCGCGCATGAGCTGCTCGAGCTTGCCGTCGACCTCCTCGAAGGTCCAGGACAGGTGCTCGGCGTTCTGGCTCATCTCCAGGCCGGACACGAGCACGCCGCCGGCGTTGGCAGCCTTACCGGGCATAAAGGCGACGCCGTTCTCCTGGAAGTAGGTCGTGGCCTCGATGGTCGTGGGCATGTTCGCGCCCTCGCCGACCACCTTGCAGCCGTTGGCGACGAGCGCCTGGGCGTCCTCGAGCAGCAGCGTGTTCTCGCGAGCGCAGGGCAGCGCGATGTCGCAGGGCAGCTGCCACACGCCGCGGCCGTCACCCTCGTGCCACGTGGCATTGGGCTTCTCGTCGACGTACATGGCGAGCGTGACGCCCTTGTCGTGGCCGGAGCGCTTCTTGTTGTAGACATGCTCGAGCACGGTGTAGTCGATGCCGTCGGGATCCTCAACCCAGCCGTGGGTATCGGAGCAGGCCAGCACCTTGCCGCCGAGCTGGGAGACCTTCTGGACCGCGTAGATGGCGACGTTACCGGAGCCGTGAACGACGACGTTCTTGCCCTCGAAGGAGTCGCCGCGACTCTTGAGGTACTCGTCCACAAAGTAGGCCAGGCCGTAGCCGGTGGCCTCGGTACGGGCGAGAGAGCCGCCAAAGGAGAGGCCCTTGCCGGTGAGGACGCCGGTCCACTCGTTGGTCAGGCGCTTGTACTGACCGAACAGGTAGGCAACCTCGCGGCCACCAACGCCCAGGTCGCCGGCGGGAACGTCGGTGTTGGGGCCAATGTGGCGATAGAGCTCGGTCATGAAGGACTGGCAGAAGTGCATGATCTCGTTGTTGGACTTGCCCTTGGGGTCAAAGTCGGAACCGCCCTTGCCGCCGCCCATGGGAAGGGTGGTCAGGCTGTTCTTGAGAATCTGCTCCAGGCCCAGGAACTTGAGCATGCCCAGGGTAACCGTCGGGTTAAAGCGCAGGCCGCCCTTGTAGGGTCCAATGGCAGAGTTGAACTCGACGCGATAGCCGCGGTTGACCTGAACCTTGCCCTGGTCGTCGACCCAGGGAACACGGAACATGACGATGCGCTCGGGCTCGACGAGGCGCTCAAGCAGGGCGGCCTCCTCGTACTCGGGGTGGGCGTCGAGCGCCGGCTGAATGGTGCCGAGGATCTCGGTCGCGGCCTGGATGAACTCAGGCTGCTCGGGATAGCGGGCCTTGAGCTCGTCGAGAACTTTCTGCGTGTAGCTCATGCTTCCTCCAATGATGGGAAACGAAAAATGTTGGTCGCGGCACCCTATGTGCCGCGAACTTTATCGAGTATGGATAATATCGCACTGTTGCAGCAAAGTTTCGCATAAGCCGACGAGCAGATGTTTCGTTTTGATTACGGTGCAGGTAGAAGCGTTTTTGAGAGCCTGACGTGCAAAACCCGTGTTTCAAACCTGTTTCGTCCACGTGTTCCAAACCACCACATTGGGGACAGGCACCTTTGTGGTGGTGCTGGTGGTTAGAGGACGAGCTGATGGTAGTCGGCGGGAGTTATGCGGCTCTCGGTGGCGGCGCGGAAAGCGGCGAGGGCGTCGCCCGAGAACGGCATGGCCCAGCACAGCCCGCAGCCGGCGGTGATGGAGCCGGGCAGCGGCATGATGCGCCCAGGAACACCGGCGGCAAGGCACAGCTGTTCGCATTCCATCACATCGAACGTGCTGTCGAACGATACGATGATCTTGCGTTCGTGGTCGAGGGCATCACCGGACGGGCCTTCGCGGTGTGCCTCACGATACGCCGCGGCGGTCGCTTCCTCTTCCGCGGTATGCCCGCAGCCTCCGCAGCCGCAGGTACAGGGTTCGGACCCGTCGCAAGTGCAAGGTTCTCCCGTGTCGGGACAAATATCGTGAGACATGGCAACTCCAATCGTCTAGGCAAGCAACTCGGCCGCCGCAAACTCCTCGGGCGTATTGACGTTCTCGAAGCAGAGCGTCGAGCCCGCGGCCTTAACGATCTGCGGCTCATCCATATAACCAGCTTGAACGCGATTGATCAGGCAGCGAATGCGTTGGCGGTCGCAGGCGAGCAGCTCTTGGGCAACCGGCGCGCACGCGTCACGGCGCCAGACAGCGCAAAGCGGCTCAATCCCCCGCTCCTCGCGCGGCACGCACACATCGAGCGCCTCGGCCTCAACACGATCGGCAAGCGCGCCGATGAGTTCCGGCGAGACAAACGGCATATCGCAGGCAACGATCGCCACGAGAGGCAGCCGAGCCGCAGCCAACGAGCTCGCGATGCCGCGCATAGCGCCCGCCGACCCTTCAAGATCCGCCACCACACGCGGCACCAGGCCGCCAAACGTGTGCTCCTCAAGGTAGGCAAGTTCGCTGGGACGCGAAGTCGTCACGACCAACTCGCCGGCAACTGGCGCCAGCCGACCCAGCACGCGCTCGATGAGCGGCTCGCCGCAAAACGCCATGCGTGCCTTATCGCAGCCCATGCGCGAGGACAGCCCGCCCGCCTGGACGACACAAGAAAGATCGGCACGTCTTACGGTAGTCATACGGCAAAACACCTCCATCGGCATGCTCGAAACCCAGTGCACGAAGCTAAATACAGCCGCCGAAATAGCGGCGCTACGAAAAGCTCGTGCAAAAACAAAACAGCGCCTTTGCGGCACGCAGCAAGACCGCGAGCACAAAAACGCTGGTAGCATATGGCGGGAACGTATGTGAATCGAACACATCCAAGACGTTTTGCACGCCTCGCAACGGTTTTGAGGACCGCGGAGCCCACCGGAGCCCATCCGTTCCCAAGTGCGGCGGTATTTTACCAAACCGAGCAGCCGATCTAGCGTAGGGACCTCAGGCCGCCGGCTTCCTTGTCGAGCACTGTAAAGTGCACGGCATCCAGGTGCTCCAAGATGCTGATGGCACGTTTTCGCGACACGTCCAGCGCCTCGCGCAGCACACTCGTGGTGGCAGCGCCGCCGGCAGCCTCGATAGCGGCGGCAACAAGCTCGCGCGCATGCGACTCCACGGTGGCGGACAAGGCCACATCGCGCTCGACCTTAACGATCGCACGGTTGAGCGAAAGCTCGCGCAGGGCACGCGTCATGGTGTCGCGATCGAGCTGCAACTGCTCGCCCACCTCGGGCAACGTCGGTGCATCGAGGCCGGCTTCATCCAGCAAGGCAACGATACGTTCGCAGGCCTCGCGCACCACACGCGCCGCGGCGGCAGCGGAGTGCGGGTCGAACACCTCGGCGCCCTCGGAGGCACACACGCCGCGCGAGCAGCCCTCGGAAACCAGGGCTGCGGCAACCGTATCATCAGCGGCAGGCCACGCAGCATGGGCAACGGCGCCGGGCGTAAAGCCCGTCTCCTTGGGAGACGCCGCATGCATGGCTGACAGGGTCGCCGCCAGGGCATCCATCGCGGCGTCAAGCACCACGGCGTCCGCCAAGAGGTCCGCATCACCCACCGCAAGCTTGCGGACGGAGGCCTGCGCCACCAACCCGCGCAGTGCGGCATCGGCCTCGCCGACACCAAGATCCAAAGCCTCGGCAACATCAACCGGCGTAACCGGCAGCGTCTGCAGCGCCAGCCAAGCGCCCACACCGCCCGCGATATCGCCGGACTCGAGTGCCGCAAACAGCGCGCGCTCGCCGGCCGAAAGCTCGCGCGAGCGACGGCAGCGCGATAGCAGCACGCGCCCGCCGCCGATGAGCATAACGGGCGAATACGACAGCACCACGGCATGGTCTCCGGCTCGCAGCGGCAGCGGCTCCTCCAAGCGCACCTGTACGGTACGGGTCTCGCCCACCGCCATGGGGGCCTCGCCCTCCAAAAGCATGATGCGGCCGACGACCTCGGCCGTGCCGGCCATCACATGCACACGCGCGCCCGACTCGAGCACGCGCGGCTTGGCGCCCTCGCGGCCCAAATACGTAAACGTCATCATAAAACGCATCGTCTGGCCAAAACGGCCCTCCACGCCGAGCATCTCGCCGCGATCGAGCGCGGCGACAGCATCGCCCACCAAGTTGAGCGCCACACGCTGACCGGGCAACGCCTGCTGCGTGTCGCCATGCACCTGGATCCCGCGTACGCGGCAGACCGTGCGCGACGGCAGCGCGACGAGCTCATCGCCCACCGCAACCGGCGCATCGTGCAGCGTTCCCGTCACGACGGTGCCGGCGCCCTTGATCGTAAAGCAGCGGTCAATCGGCAGGCGCGGCGCGGCATCGCTCCGCTCGGCACGCTCGCGACAGGTATCCCAGCAGACACCCACCTGCTCGTCGAGCACCGCAAGCAGCCCGTCAATCCCCTCGCCCGTCTTAGACGACACGGGCACAATTGGCGCGCCCGCAAACACAGTACCCGACAAAAAGTCATCGACATCGAGCTCGGCAAGCTCGGTCATCTCGGCATCGGCCAGGTCACACATCGTCAGCGCCACCACCATATGCGTGACGCCCAGCAGCTCCAGCACATGCACGTGCTCGCGGGTCTGCGGCATCACGCCCTCGACGGCTGAGACCACCAGCACGGCAACGTCGATGCCCGTGGCACCCTGCACCATGGCGCGCAAGTAATGCGCATGGCCCGGCACGTCGACAAGGCCGACGATCTTGCCACTCGGCAGCGCCAGCTCGCCAAAGCCCAACTCCACCGTCATGCCGCGGCGACGCTCGACCTCAAGGCGATCAGGATTCTTGCCGGTCAGCGCCTCGATCAGTGCCGACTTACCGTGGTCAACGTGGCCCGCCGTGCCAACGATAACGGGACACTCCACCAGCGCCTGAACCTCACTCATCGAGCAATCGCCTTCTCAACGCATGCGGCAAGCGTCGACGCCGCCGTCTCGATATCGCGGTCGCCCACGAGCGTACGGACGTCAAACAAAATGCGATCGTGCGAGGCGCGCGTGACGACCGGCGTGTCGAAATCTTGGACGAGTGAGCGCTTGAGTGCGTCAACGGAAAGACGCTCATCGACAAGACGCACGGCAACGCACATGGTGGGCAGCTCGACGGTAGGCAGCGAACCGCCGCCGGGAGTCGACGACTCCTCGACGATCTCCACCTGAACGGCGCACAGGCAACCGGCCTTGTCGAGACCGGCGACCATACGATCGCGCAGCTTGCGGGCACGTCGCTCCAAATGGGTCTGCGGAAGCGTAAGCATGCTGAGCACCGGAATATCGCGATGGGCAACATCGGCGCCATCCATGTAGATACGCAGCGTGGCCTCGAGCGCCGACAGGGCCAGTTTGCCCGGGCGCAGGGCGCGCATAAGCGGATGTGACCCACAGGCCTGAACCAGGTCACGACGGCCCATGATAATGCCCGCCTGTGCTGCACCGAGAAGTTTATCGCCCGAGCACGACACCAAATCGAGCCCTGCCGAAACCGAAGCCGGCGTGGTTTCTTCGCCTCCGCGCACCAAGATGTCGTCGGGCAACAGCGCGCCCGACCCCTGATCTTCATAGAACAGCAGGCCGTGCTTATGGGCCAGTGCGGCGAGCTCCCGAGAGCCCACTTCCTCGTGAAAACCCTCGATGCGATAATTGGAAGGATGAACCTTGAGGATCATGGCCGTATCGGGCGTAATAGCTTGCTCATAATCTGCCAGGTGCGTGCGGTTGGTGGCGCCGACCTCGACGAGCTTGGCGCCCGAGGCCGCCATGACATCGGGGATGCGGAAGCTGCCGCCAATCTCGACAAGCTCGCCGCGGCTGACGATAACCTCTTTGCCCGCGGCATGGGTGGCAAGCACCAGCAGCACCGCGGCGGCATTGTTGTTGACCACGAGCGCGTCCTCGGCACCGGTGAGTGAGCGGATCAGCTGCGCGGCGTGCTCCTTGCGCGAACCGCGCGAACAGGTGTCCACGCTGTACTCGAGCGTGCTGTAGCCGCGCGCGACCTCGGCCACGGCCTTGGCGGCCGACTCCGCGAGCGGGGCGCGACCCAAGTTGGTATGGATGACCACACCCGTGGCATTAACCGCTGGGCGCAGGCTCGGCAGCGCGGAGCGGTGCGCACGCCACTCGATAGCCGAAGCCAGGTCACGCTTGGAACGCGGGGCGGCGCCGGCGCGAATGGCGGCGCGCTCCTCGTCAAGCTCGGCCGTGACGGCGGCATGGACCACCGCGTCGCAGGTCTCCCCTGCCGCCTTCACCACCGGCCACTCGGTGAGCAGCTCGTTGACGGAAGGAATGGCACGCAGACGGGCGCGCACCTCATCGGACATGTTCTGGCTATCGCTCATGTGCGGCCTTTCAAAACCAAAGGTGAATCAATCGTTCGAACGTCAAACTATCAGCCAATTCGATCGGCTGAGTCAATCAATCGTTATTATCCACGTGCTCCGTGATCTTTTCCACGCGAACGGCGTTTTCCTGGGTGAGCGCGGCACCTGTCAACGGATCCCAACGCAACGGCGTATGGTCGAGCGGGCCCACGCCCAAGGCTTGAGCGCCACCGACATCGGCGCCAAGCGAACGCCCGCCGGGGGCGGCCGACGTGAAGATGCACGCCGGATGCAGATAGGGCGTCGTCTCCACGCGCACGCGGTCGCGGCCCATATCGCTCACGAGCTCGACGATCTCGCCGTCGGCGATGCCCATGTGCGCAGCAGCATCGGCATTCATCTGCACGGCATCCAGGTCCGATCCAGCCTCGGCGGCACCTTGAGCCGCAAGCCTGCGCGAGGTGTGCGACTCAAAGGGACGGTTGCCACTAATGAGGCGAAACATCCCCGGGCCGGGCTCCACAATGGGCGCAATCCAGTTGGGCACACGACCCATGCCGACTCGTTCCCATACGTCGCTTGCCAGCGCAATTTTGCCGCCGGCAAGCGGAATCACCGGCTCACCCGTGCGCGACGGCAGCGCCACGCCCGTATCGGCCCAGCCGCGCTCCTTGAGCTCGTCCAGATCGATCCCAAAAGGCGCCACCTGGGCAGCCGTCAGATCGTCAGACGTAAACTGGAAATACTCGCCCACGCCACACGCCTGCGCCAGACCGGCAAAAATCTCCCGACCGGGACGTGTGCCGTCATGCTGCACGGGCAGCACGGCGTTGCGGTAGAACACGCGCGAATCGTTGACGCCCACGACCGTGCCCACACCGCGGTCGGCCTCCAGATACGTCACGTCGGGCAGCACGAAGTCAGAAGCACGCGCCGTCTCGGACCAACGAATATCAATCGTCACAAGCAAGTCGAGCTGCTGCAAAATACCCAACCAAGCCTGTGCATTGCCATAGCCCGCACCGGGGTTACTGGCATAGACGATGAGCCCACGCAAATCGCCGGCAAGAATCGACTGGCCGATGGTCGTGCACAGACCGCGCTCGGGGTCGACGAGCGGATAGCGTTCGGACCCCAACTTGGGCTCACGTGGCATCGACGGCGTCGCGAAACGCGCAGGGTCCAAATCGCCCAACGCAAGCGGTGTGGGCGGGTTGAGGGCACCGCCCGCATGTCCGATGCAGCCCAGCAGCACATCGACCAAACAGATAGCGCGCGCCGTCTGCGTACTGTTGGCATACGCGATACCGATGCCGCCATGAAAGCCCGCATCCACCACGGCGGCAGGCGCGGCGGCAGCCAGATCGCGCGCCGTGGCGACAATCTCTTCGGCCGGCACGTCGGACATCGACTCAGCCCACTCGGGCATCCAAGCACTGGCCGCCTGCGCCAGCTCATCAAAGCCCGTGGTATAGCGGGCAACGAACTCGTGATCGTACAGACCCTCGGCAATCAACACGTGTGCGATACCCAGCAGCAACGCCAGATCGCATCCGGGACGCACGCGGAGCCAGCGATCGGCAATAGCAGCCGAACCGCTGCGCCGAGGGTCAACCACGATGATTTTCGCCCCACGCCGGCGCGCGTCGTTGAGCGCATCGACCGACCCCATCGACGACGAATCCACCAAGGAACGCCCCAGGTACATGATGCAGTCGGTATGCGCAAGGTCGGAGGCGGGACTATAGCCCAGGCTGTGCTCCCAACCGGTAAGTCGGCTTACCTCGCAGGCACCGTCGGCACCGTACACGTTGGGCGAGCCCAGCGCATGCATAAAACGATAGGCCCAGTAGCGGTCGAACGAGGGCACGCCGAGTGTCATGCCCAGCGCACGAGGCCCGCGCTCGTCAACAATCCCCAAAAGGCGCTCGGCAATCTGGGCAAACGCCTCATCCCAGGAAATCGCATCAAACCCCGAGCCATCAGCTCGGCGGCGCATGGGATGCAAAATCCGGTCGCGCTCGTCAAACGGCATGTCCAGGCGATGTCGCCCGCGGGCGCACAGGGCACGCGCCGCGCACGGATGCCCCGGCACCGGCAACTCGGCCACCACGCGACCGTCCTCAACGCGTGCCGCAAAGGCGCAATCGGCATAGCATCCCCCGCATGCAGTCACCACGGCGCGACCGTCACGCTTCACAGCAGATGCCATCTCGATTACCCCTTTCATCAGCCAAACACAGCAGGCCAAAAGCCCGGCAACGAGTCCCGGACCCAAAAAGCCTCCCGCACGGCAACGCCCCGCGGGAGGCCCAACGTCAAACAGACGATACCTTACGCCTCGGACTTCTTGGCGTAGATAAACCAGTAGCCGAGCGCGACCAGAACCGCGCCGCCCACGATGTTGCCCAGCGTGGCAGCGGACAGGTTAAACGCAATGCCCGCGGCGTTGAGCGCATCGGCGCCGGCGACCTTGGCACCGTAGCCGCATGCATGCATCACGGCGCCCATGGGCAAAAAGTACATGTTGGCGACGCAGTGCTCAAAACCGCAGGCCACAAAGGCGGCGATGGGAAGCAGAATGCCCACGACCTTATCGACCACGGTCTTGCCGGCGGTACCGATCCACACGGCCAGGCACACAAAGATGTTGCACAGGATGCCGCGGAAGAAGATCGTCACCCAGTCGATCGTCACCTTGCCGGCGGCGACGCTCACCATGGAATTGGCGACCGCCTCGCCGTTGAGCTTGTAAATGCCGGCCATGTACACCAAAAAGACGATGAACAGGGCACCGACAAAATTGCCGACCCACACGACGACCCAGGCCTTGAGCATCTGAGCCAGGGTGATCTTTTTGCTCTTGAGCGCGCAGACCATAAGCGAATTGCCGGTAAACAGCTCGGCGCCGCACACCAGCACCAGCACCAGGCCCAGGCAAAAGCACAGGCCGCCCACGACGCGCTGGGCACCCCAGCCCAGCGTGCCGTCGCTCAAAAACACCGTAAAGAACAGGCCGCCGAAGGCGATAAACGCACCGGCGAACATTGCCAACAGAAAGGCCTTAGCGACCGGCAGGTTGGCCTTGGTCACGCCGGCGGCCTCGGTCTTGGCCTCGATCGCGGCGGGCGCCAGGCAATCGGGAGCGGGGTACTCCACCTTGGAATCTGCCATGTCAATCACTTCTTTCCTATTCAGCAGGGGCAAGCGCTGCTATAGCTCCTGCCCCAAGCGGACAAAGTGGGAAAAGTCGTTGGCGGCCACGGCGTCGTACACGGCGTCGACGGCCCCAAAGACCTCCGGGGACATGGGGTTATAGAACTCCGTATCGCCCGGCTGAATCCCTATGAAGACGATATCTTCGCACGATTGCTCAATCTCTTCGATCAGAATCGACAAGGGAAGCGAATGCGTGGTGAACATCGACTTGCGGGCCACATCACGTTTGTCGAGCAAGCGGATGGCACCGACGGGCAGCGCCATGTCAGAGGCATCGACCAAGACCAGGCGAGGCGGACGCTCGCGCTTGACCTCGATGATGTCATCCTCGGGCGTCTGACCGCCATCGATGGTGTACCAGCCGGCAATGGGCGCGTCCTCCATCTTTTTGGAGAGCACGGGGCCGGCGGCATCGTCGGCACGCAGCACGCTTCCCGCCGTGAGCACGATACCCGCAAACGGGGCGCCGTTCACACGTCCATCCACAACGCGACCCATTACTGCAACCTCCCCGTCAGATACACGCCCGACACATCGCGCACGCGCTCAACCAGATCGCGAAACTTCATTAAGAACGCGACCTGCTGGGCATGCAGGCCAAAGTCGTCGTCGAACACCGAGATGCCGGCCTTGGCCGAGCCGCGAAAACCGCGCTCGTCGAGCAGCATATCGCAGGCCTCGAGCAGCGACGGCACCGCCGCCTTGTCGAGCTGGCACTCGCCAAAGGAGCGGATGGCCTCGAACTTGGTCTTGGCCTCCCCCTCCGGCAACGCATCGACGAGCGAATAGAACACATCCACCGGCACCGACAGGCGCGGCTCAAAGCAGTCGAGCACGCCGGTGTGGTGGCCCACGGCGAGCGTGTAGTACAGCACGTCGCAGGCCTCCTGGGGAACGTCTTCCTCGGTCTCCACAAACTTACGCGTGAGCTCGTAAAAGACCACCTGGTCGGGCGCATGGCCCAGGCAGGGGTCGGCGACGCCCTCGGCGGCCTCGTCGCTTGCGCGCGAGGCATCGCCAAAAGAGCCGCCGAGCATACCGGGGCCCGCAAAGTAACCAGAGCGGTCCGTGAGTTCCATCTAACGGCCTCCGGCCAGCACCAGATCCTGCAGCGCCGAGTAGACCTCAACACGACGAGGATCATCTTGCTTGTCGATGAGGAGCGCCATGGCACCGCGGATATCGCCCTTGGGCGCGCCCTCGAGCGTATCCATAAACTCGTTGGCTAGGTCGCGGCCGTAACGGTAGCCGCTCATGGCGCGAGCCTCACGCTCGATGGCCACACGCAGCTTGTACGGCACGCCGGGGTGCAGGATATCGGCCTGCTCGCCGGCGGCCTCCACCGTGGTCTCGGCATGGAGCTTTTGGTCCAGCAGGCCAAGTGCCATGGCAAAGCCGTAGACGGTCTGCGCGGGGCTGGGCGGGCAGCCGGGGATATAGACATCGACCGGCAAGATCTTGTCCGTGCCGCCCCAGACGCAGTAGTTGTCGTAGAAGATGCCGCCGGTGCAGCCGCACGCGCCATAGGACACCACGATCTTGGGATCGGGTGCGGCCTCAAAGGCGCGCAGGGCCGGCATGCGCATGGCACGCGTCACGGCACCGGTGTACAGCAGCACATCGGCGTGACGGGGCGAGGGCACGACCTTGATGCCAAAGCGCTCGACGTCGAAGACGGGCGTGATGGAACCGAAGATCTCGATCTCGCAGCCGTTACAGCCGCCGCAGTCAACACGGTAGACGTACACCGAGCGCTTGATCTTCTTAAGAAGGGTCGCCTTGGCCTTCTCGATGCTCTCGTCGAGCTCGATCTTGGTCGGGCGGTACTGAAGCCGCTCGGGCAAAAGCGTGGGTTCGGCCATGGTTACTCCTCCTTCGTTTCAAAATCCATGATGATGCCCTCGACCGGCGCCGGACCGGCGGGAATCTCGGGCGCATCGGGGTTGAGCTCGCGGTCGATATACTCCGGGTTCACGCCGTGGCCGCCCAGATACTCCATGCCGGGGCCCTGGGGCTCGCCGGACGCAAGCGTCTCGTTGGCAGCCATGCCGGCAGCGTTGCCGGTCTTTACGGCCGAGGCGGCGCGCAGGGCGTCGAGCTCGCGCTTGCACTCCTGGCACATACCGACGGTACGGGCGGCCTGCTCGGCCTCCATGCCGCCGGCCTTTTGCAACAGGCGCTTAGCGTAGTCGATTTCCTTGTGCGGGGCAAACGGCTTGCCGCAGCGCGAGCAGTGCTCGAGCGTGTAGACGCTCTTGCTGGTGAGGTCGTCTTTGCTCATGACGGCCAGCTCAAACTCCTCGGTGAGCTTGATGGCCTCCATGGGGCAGGCCTCCTCGCAGCGGCCGCAGAAGATGCAGCGACCGTAGTCGATCGACCAGGTGATGGTATCGTCCGCAAGGTCGGTGTCCATACGAATGGCATCGGCCGGGCACGCCACGCCGCAGGCACCGCAGGCGATGCAGAGCTCGGCATTGTGCTCGGGCTTGCCGCGCATGTCCTTGTTGGTGGGAAACGGCGCAAACGGGTACTTGACCGTCGCGTCGCCGGCCTTGGCGTTAACCTTCCAAAGCTTCAGCATATTAGAGCGCCTCCTCATCGAGCGGGGCGGCCATGGTGCCCTCGCCCGCAAGCGGCGACTTGTCGCGCCAGACGTTTTCGAACTGCTCCTTGTCGAGCACGTGGTCGCGCTTGGCGGCGACATCGGTCACCGTCACGCGGTCGGTGCAGGAGTAGCACGGGTCGAGCGAACCGACGATCAGCGCAGCGTCGCCCACGGTGTTGCCGCGGAACATGTAGCGCAGGACCGGCCAGTTGCTGTACGTGGCCGCCTTGGCGCGCCAGCGGTAGCACTTCTGGTTGTTGCCGAGCATGGCCCAGTGCACGTCCTCGCCGCGCGGCGCCTCGGTGGCGCCGATGGCGTACTTGTGCGGGGTGTACTCCCAATCCGTGGTGAGGATGGGGCCCGACGGGCAGTTCTCGAGCATGGTCTCGATCATGTCGATCGAATCGTAGACCTCCTGGATGCGAACGGCGGTACGGCCGAAGGCATCGCAGGTGTCGGCCGTAGCGGCGTGCATCTTTTGAACGTCCGGATCGGCGTAGCCGTCGAAGGGATGGTCAAAGCGCACGTCGCGGGCATAGCCAGAGCCACGCATGAGCGGGCCGACCGGCGAAAAGTCGCGAGCGATCTTACGGTCGAGAATGCCGATGCCGCTCGTGCGCTCAATAAAGTTGGGCGTGGAGAGCAAAACGTCGACGAGCTCCTGGACCTCGGAGCGCAGCTGATGGATGGTCGTGAGCGTGGAGAGCTTCTGCTCGGCCAGGATGTCGCGACGCACGCCACCGATCACATTGAGGCCATAGGTCTTACGGTGGCCGGAGAGTTTCTCGGCCAGGTCCATGGACTTCTCGCGAACGCGGAAGAACTGCTGGAAGCCGGAATCGAAGCCGGTGTAGTGCGATGCGAGGCCAATGTTGAGCAGGTGCGAGTGCAGGCGCTCGACCTCGAGCATGATGGCGCGGATGTACTGCGCGCGCGGCGGGACGTGAATGCCCTGGGCGCGCTCGACAGCCTCGGCGTAGGCCACCGAGTGGGCGCAGCCGCAGATGCCGCAGATGCGGTCGGCAAGGAACGTGACGGCATCATAGTTCAGGCGCGTCTCGGCGACCTTCTCCATGCCGCGGTGCACGTAGAACAGACGATAGTCGGCGTCGACGATCGTCTCGCCCTCGACGAACAGGCGGAAGTGGCCGGGCTCGTCGGAGGTAATGTGCAGCGGGCCCATGGGGACGAGCGTGGTCTCCTTGCCCTTGGTGTCGGCCAAGAACTCGTAGTTTTCCATGTCGCTCGCGGGAGCGGGACGGAAACGGTAATCCATCGAATCCTTGCGCAACGGGTACAGCCCGCTGGGCCAATCATCGGGCAGCACGAGGCGACGACGGTCGGGCAGACCCTCGGGGATCAGGCCGAACATGTCGCGCAGCTCGCGCTCGCCCCACACGCAGGCGGGGACGAACGGCGTCACGGACGGGAACGTCATCTTGGCGGGATCGACCTCGGTGCGCACGGTCACCCAGCCGGGATCCTCCCCCTCCATGGAGATGACGTAGTACACGGCGTAACGGCCGCACAGGCTGCGCTCATCGTTGCCGATGATCACGGGAATCCAGCCGTAGCGCTCGTAGTACAGGTAGTGGACGGCCTCGGGCAGCTTGTCCTGCTTGACGGTAATCGTCAGCTGGTCCTCGCACTGCCACTCAACCTTCTCGATAGCGCCCGGCACTGCGGCGCGCAGGGCCTCGACGTGGCTTTCGCAACGACGAGCGTAGTCCTTCTTTTCAGGTTCTGCCATGGTGCTAATTCACCTCGCTTGTCTTGGTCTGGGAACTGAACACCATGCGGTAGAGAGGAGCCTCGTGGAGCTCTTCGACGCTCTGGTTCAAAACGACGGACGTTGCATCCTCGACGCCGCTCGTGATGGCGACCGGGGTGGCGATACCGAACCACATGACCACGATCGCGAGGGCGATCTCGGGGATGATCATGAGGGCGGGCACCTCGTGGCGCTTCATGCCCTCGGGCGCCTTGCCGAAGATGGACTTGAGCGCGATGCCGGTAAGGGCAAAGTACACGCCGGTGAGGCCAGTGGCCACGAGCACGACCACCCAGATGGGACCGGACTGGACGCCGGCCACGAAGGTGAGGAACTCGGAGATGAACAGGGCGAACGGCGGGAAGGCGGCGAGCGCGAGCAGGGCGATGATGGTGAGCGCTGCCGTGACGGGAGCGATCTCGACGACGCCCTTGATCTTGTTCAGGTCGCGGGTGTGGTAGATGTGCTGGATGTTACCGGCCATGCAGAAGGCGAGCGCCTTCGTGAAACCGTGGAAGATGCAGTGCAGCAGGCAGGCGGCGATACCGAGCGGACCACCGATACCCAGGCACAGCGCGACCACGCCGACGTTGTCGACGGAGGAGTACGCGAAGCGGCGCTTGATATCGTCCTGCTTAAAGATGCACAGGGCGGCCACCAGGATGGACAGCGTGCCCAGGATGAGCAGGAGCGTACGCGGATAGGTGTCGCCCACCGTGATGATGGACAGGGAGTAGAAGCGGATGATCACCAGCATGGCGCACTTGAGCAGCACGCCCGAGAGCAGCGCGGAGACCGGGCTCGGAGCCTGGGAGTGCGCCTCGGGCAGCCAAGTGTGCATGGGGAACAGGCCCGCCTTGGTGCCGAAGCCGATGACGATGAACGCGAACGCGAGGCGCACGAGCATCGGGTCGAACTGGTCGGCGTAGGGCATGATGGAGGTGAGGAAGGCTGCCTCATGCGCATTGGGCATGATATCGGCGGCGTTCGCGTAGATGAGCAGCGTGCCGAACAGGCCGAAGGCCACGCCGGCGGTGCAGACCATCGCGTACTTCCAAGACGCCTCGAGCGCCTGCTTGTTCTTGTAGATGCCCACGAGGAACACGGTCGACAGCGTGGTGGCCTCGACCGCCGCCCAGGTGAGGATGATGTTGTTGGACAGGCAGGCGAGCAGCATCGTGAAAACGAACAGGCTAAACAGCGCGTAGTACTGCTTGGTGCGCTCGGCCGGCATGGTCTTCTCCTCGATATCGATCTTGATATAGGAGATGGAGTACACGCCGGTGATGAACCCGATGATGCCTACCAGAAGGACGAAGATCGACGAGAGCGAATCGAGATGGAGCCACAGGCCCAAAGCGTCGATATTCTGCCCGCTCGAGAGCATGGTTCCCGCGGTGACGACCGAAAGGACGAGGGTCGCCGCGACGGAGATGGTGTTGAGCCCCGCAAAGACGCTGTAGGACGTCGTCTTGGGGAGCGCAGCCATAATCAGGGAGAACACGAGGGGACAAGCGAGCAGGGCGACCGTCAGCATTGAAACATCCATGGCCTACCCCTTCAATTCGGTCAGGTCGTGGGAGTCGAGCGACTTGGTGTCGTTCCAGATCCTCACGACGACGGCGGACATGATGATGACGGCGAAAATGGCGTCGGTGGCGATGCCGATCTCGATGATCTCGGGGGCCGTGGGCGCGAGCAGGGCGAGCGTCACGTGGCTACCGTTCTCCATAAGGCAGTACCCGAAGATTTGCTTGAGGATGTTGCGCTGGGAGATGATGCACGTGAGGCCGACGAAGAAGTGCGCGAAGCTGATGGCGAGGGCCGGAGTAGCCACCTCAGCGGTGGGCAGGCTCAGGCGCGTGACCACCGCGAAGCAGATGGCCACCTCCAGACCGGTGAGGATGATGGTCCAGGCCGGCTTGATGGAGGAGGTCAGCGTGCTATCGGCAGGCGAACCCATCTTTTTGTAGGCACGGTTGAGAATGAACGGAACGAGGATCACCTTGGTGACGAAGGCCGACGCGGCCCACATGAGAAGCTCGGTGGCACCGGTGGTGAGGCCCAGGGTGAGCAGCACGCCCACCAGGACAACCGACTGGATCGCGTACCACTTAATGGCGGACGGGATGGTCTTCGAGACGACCACCATGGTGGAGGTCACGATCAGAAGACCGCCCAGGATATTGACTAACGAATAACCCATGTCCTACCTCCTAACCCATCCAACTAGAGGACAGAGGACCGGCGACGACGACCATGATCATGAGGACGACGAACACGAACGCCATGGCGCGCGGAAGGGGCTGGCCGGCGGCCACGGTCTCGCTCGGCTCACCGGGCAGGACCTTACCCATCCAACGCAGGAACCATGCGAAGGTGGCGACGGTCTCGACGACCATGACGCACACGAGGACGAAGATGACCGTGTTGGAAGCACCAACCGCGAAGCCACCGGAAATAATCTGGAACTTGGAGAAGAACGTGCTCATGGGGGGCACGCCGGCGATAGCGGTCGCGGCGACCGCGAAGCCCACGCCCGTGACCGGGTACTTCTTCATGAGGCCCTGGATCTTGGGCAACATACGGGTTCCCAGCGTGAAGCTGAGGGAGCCGGCGATGAGGAAGAACAGGGTCTTGGTGAACGCGTGGTTGAAGATGTGCTCGACGGCGCCGTTGAACGCCATCTGGCTTCCGAACACGGAGAGGCCCAGGCCGAAGAACACGTAGGCGAGCTGCGCGATCGTCGAGAAGGCGAGCAGGCGCTTCATATCCTTCTGGGGCAGGTACATGAGGAAGCCGAAGAGCATGGTCACGACGGCGTCGATGATGGCGACCCAACCGACGATCTCGGGGATATCGCCGGCACTCGCAAGAGCGCGGGCGAACACGCACACGCCGACCTTCACCATGGACGCGCCATGGAGGTAGGCGGAAACGGGCGTGGGGGCCTCCATTGCGGAGGGCAGCCACATGTAGAGCGGGAACTGGGCGGACTTGGCCCAAGCGGCGAACAGGATGAGCAGCAGCACGACGGTCTTCATACCGGAATCGAGCTGGGAGATCGCGCTCAGCGCGAACGTGCCGGTTCCGGCGAACAGGAAGGCCGCGCCGATGTAGAGTCCCAGAGCGCCGATATGGGTGATGATGAGCGCCTTCATACCGGCCTTCTTGGCCGTGGGCGTCATGTAGTAGCTGATGAGGCCCCAGGAGCACACGCCGGTGATCTCGAAGAAAACGAGCTGGCCGACGATGGTGGAGCTGTAGGCGAGACCGGCCATGGCGCCGATGAACGTGGAGAAGTACACGTAGAAGCGGCGACGGGGCGCGTCGGGATGCTCCTTGTTCTTATCGCTCATGTACGGGAACGAATAGATGACGACGAGCAGGCCGATAGCGACGAACGCGGGTGCGAGCAGCGTGCTCATCCGGTCGAATATGAAGCCCATGACCAAGGTCTGGCCCATACTCGCCCAGGTTACATCGACCGCGTTCATGCCGTTTCCGGCAAACGTCGCGGCCAAGCCAACGGAAGCGACCGTGGCGATGCCGCCGGCAAAGGCGCAGATCCATTTAGCGTAGGGACGCGGCAGCATGACGATGAGCAGGGAGCCCAGCATGGGGACGGCGATCGCCACCATGGCAAAGAGGGACAAGCTCGATTCGATTGACATAGTTTCTCCCTTCTCCCTACACGCCTACGACGACGAAGACGAACGCGAGGACCGCGATGCCGACGACGGCCCAGGTCTGGTTACCGAGCACCTTGAAGCGCGAACGGGAAACGGAGTTCTCGAGCACGCCGCAGACAACGAAATCGACCAGGCACTTGACAAGGAAGACGACGGCGCCCACGAGAGCGGTGACGCCGATGGTCGCGGGCTCTCCCCAGGGGATGAAGATGGAGGTGAACCAAGCGACGACCACGACCTGCTTCATGCCCATGGCGAGCTTCATCATGGCCAGGGACGGGCCGGAGAGCTCGGCGAGCGGGCCCTCCTGGAGCTCCTGCTCGGCTTCGGCCTGATCGAACGGAAGCTTGCCGAGCTCCATATAGCAGGCGGCCGCGAAGGCGACGCCGGCGAGGATGACGGCGACGACGCTCGAGACGTTGCCCGTAACGATGTGCTGACCCATGGTCGCAATGTCCGTGGAGCCGCACACGATGGCGACGGTAAACAGCGCGATGAGCATGGACGGCTCGATGAGCACGCTCATGAGGAGCTCGCGGATACCGCCGAAGCCCGCGTAGGCGTTGGAGGAATCCACGCCGGACAGCGCGAAGAAGAAACGGGACAGCGCGAGCGCGTACATGATGGTGATGGCGTCACCAAAGACGGGCATGGGGCTCTCGAGCGTGAACATGGGCAGGCCCATGGCGAGCATGAACGACACCGCGAGGAACAGCGGCGGCATGATGCGCAGCACGAAGCTCGAGTCGGAACTCACGGACTCGGGACGCGCCATGAGCTTCGCGAGGTCCCGGTAATCCTGAAGGATGGACGGACCGCGGCGATTGTGCATCTTCGCGCGAATCACACGGGCGAGGCCGGAGAAGAAGGGCGCGACCAGCATGACCACGAGGCCCTGCGCTATCGCAAGAACGATGTTCATAATATCCTCTCCCCTCTCTAGACCATGACCACGGCGAGCACGAGGAAGACCACGAGCGCCGCGACGATGTAGCAGATGTATACGGAGTAGTTGCCGCCCTCGATCTTGGAGGCGAGGCCGGCCAGCTTATCGGCACCCTCGCTCGGTGCATCGACCAGGAAGCGGTCGGGCAGGGGCTCAACGCCCTGGGCGACACCGGTGAGCTTCTGGAACACGTGCGCGATGGACCAGCAGATCTTGGTGCATACCTCGCGCAGGGTGTAGAGCGGGCCCATGAAGAGCTCTACGTCTGACGCGAAGCTCGTGGCGACGACGGGCATGTGCTCGTTGGGCTCGTAGCCGCACGCCCAAGGGTCGGTCTTCTTAGCGGGGGCCTTGGTGCCGAGGCAGGACCTCAACACGAACGCGAGGCCGGTGAGGACCACGAGCGCGATGGCGATCGCGGGGGTGGAGGTGGCGGCACCGGAAATCTCGTTCACCAGAGACACGCCCGAGGTGGCTGTGACGGCAGAGCCGGCAAGCACGCTCTGGGCGACGTCGCCCAGAACCGGGGCGATGACGGGAGAGCCGATTCCCAGCACCACGCAGATGGCCGCGAGGAGCATCTGCGAGAACAACATCGGAGCCGGGGACTCCTTGGCGTTCGCGGCCTCCTGGGAACGAGGGCTGCTCGCGAACGAGACGCCGTAGGCCTTCACGAAGCACGTGACGGCCAGGGCACCGGTGATGGCGAGGGCGGCCGCGGAGGCGACGGCGAACACCATGACGACCGGGTCGGAGAGCGTCGAGATGTTGAACAGGGACTGGTAGGTGAACCACTCGGAAACGAAGCCGTTGAGCGGCGGGATAGCCGAGATGGCAAGGGCACCGATGAGGAAGCAGACGGCCGTGACCGGCATACGGCGGAACAGGCCGCCCATCTTCTCCATGTTGCGCGTACCCGTGGCATAGAGCAGGGAGCCCGCGCCGAGGAACAGCTCGCCCTTGAACATGGCGTGGTTGAGCGTGTGGTAGAGGGCGGCCATGAGCGCGATCGTCGCGATGACGTCGTTGCCCAGGGCGTGCGCCGTCATGGACGCGCCGACACCGAGCAAGATGATGCCGATGTTCTCGACGGAGTGGTAGGCCAGCAGGCGCTTAATGTCGTGCTCGTGGAGGGCGTAGACGACGCCCAGGACCGACGAGATGGATCCAAAGACCAGGACCATGAGGCCCCACCAGAGCTGGACGCCCGAACCCGCGAGCAGGTCGAGACCGACCTTGAGGATTCCCAGGATGCCGATCTTGATCATGCCGCCGGACATGAGGGCGGACACGTTGGACGGCGCCTCGGGGTGCGCCTGGGGCAGCCAGGAGTGCAGCGGGATGATACCGGCCTTTGCGCCGAATCCGAAGAACGCGAGGACGAAGCACGCGGAGGAGACGGCGGGTCCAAAGTCATGCGTACGGAAATCACTGAAGCTGAAGGAACCGCCCACGCCGTTGGTCATGAGCAGGAAGCTCGCCATGATAAGGACAAAGCCCACGTGCGCGATGACGAAGTAGAGCCAACCGCCCCTAATGGAGTTCTTGTTCTCCTCGATAACGACAAGGAAGTAGCTCGTAAGGGACATGAGCTCAAAGGCGACCAGGAACCAGAACACGTTGTCGGCGGTGATGACGAGCATCATCGAGGCGACGAAGGTGTTCATGAAGAAACCGGCGCGCCCGACCTTGCCCGGGTACTCATCGAAGTAGGACAGACCGTAGATGAAGCCCGCAAAGGCGAGGATTGAGATGAGGACCACGATCAGGCCCGCAAGGCCGTTGAGCAAGAGCTCGAGACGGGCGAACGGGAAAAAGAAGACCGTGTTGAGGGACGAAACGTCGCCAAGCACGGCCTCGAGGCCCGCGATGAACGACAGCACGGCCGCGACGGCGCCGATCAGGCAGCCGGCGGTCTTGGCGGCGTTGTCGGCCTTGATCAGCAGAACCGAGGCGAGCGCACCGATGCACGAGACGGCAAGCGATGCGATAAACAGCGTCATGCTATCCATTGTTTACGCTCCCTTCTGCTTTCTCGGACAGGCCCTGGGCCACAGCGGTAGCGTCGACGGACGGACCGTTTTCGATCGAGCGCAGGCGCTTGGCCTCGTCGAGCTCGCGATCGGCCGCGCCGCCCATGACGGTCAGAGCCTTGGTGGGGCACGCCGCCACACAATGCGGGCCGTCCGGATCGAAGGCGCACAGGTCGCACTTGACAGCGCAGGTGTACTGGCCAGGAGCCCACGTAAGCAGGCTGCTCAGGGACTTAGGATACGAAGGCGTCGGGTCGCACATGCCTGCGACACCGGTGATAGACGTGCCATCGGGATGGATGGCACCGAAGGGGCACGCGATGGCGCACAGCCTGCACCCGATGCACTCCTGCTCCTTGACGTGGTTGCGCTCGCCATCGTGCTCGATGGCATTCACCGGGCAAACCTCGGCGCAGGGGGCACCCTCGCAATGGTGGCAGGCAAGGGCGGCCGAAATACCGCCGGTCTTCACGAGCGCCAGGCGCGGCGTATCCTGAAGACCCTGCATCCGGTGGGCGTCGGCACAGGCGGACTGGCATGTCCCGCAGCCGATGCATCTCTCCGGGTTGATGTCGATGAAGCGGTTCATCCCCACTTCCTTTCAAAATAACGGGCCGGGGTCCCGAACGTACGGGACGCCCGGCCCAAAAAGCCAACGAGAACGGGACTACACGATTTGGTTCACGTGCGTCTCGTCGTCGAACTTGGCGGCGCCGGGCTCAACGTCTTGGGGAGCGGCGGCGTCCACCAGAGCCTGCTTGAGCTCGGTATACTGACGCTCGACTTCGCCCTCTGCCCAAACCTGGTCGGCAATGGCGTCGACCTGGCAGGCGGAGAACTTATCCTCGGGCGTGTGCGAGACCGGGTCGACCTTGTGAATGGTCAGCTCATTGCACTTGCCGATCCACCACTGGTAGGTCATGTAGACCGTGCCCTTGTTGATGCGATCGCTCACGTCGGCGCGGCTGTATACCTGGCCGCGGCGGCTGTGAATCGAGACGATATCGCCATTCTTGATGCCGCGCGCCTGGGCGTCCGCGGGATTCATGCGGACAAAGCCGGGCTCGTCGGCAAGCAGCGCCAGCGTCTTGCAGTTGCCGGTCATCGAGCGGCAGCTGTAGTGGCCGACCTCGCGGACGGTGCACAGGATGAGCGGGTACTCATCATCGGGAAGCTCGGAGGGCGCCTCCCAGTCGTGCGCCATCAGGTTGGCGCGGCCGTCCTTGGTGGTGAACTTGCCACCAGCGAACATGTCGGGCGTACCGTGGTCGTTCACATCGGTGCTCTTGACGGGCCACTGGGCGTAGCCGCCCTCGGGAGCCATCTTCTCGTAAGTCGCGCCCACAAAGTTGGGGCACAGGCTAATGCACTCGTTCCAGATCTGCTCGGTGTTGTCGTAGTGCATGGGGTAACCCATGCGCGTAGACAGGTCCGCGAAGATCTCCCAGTCGTGACGGCACTCGCCCTTGGGCGGAACGGCCGCGTCAAAGTGCTGGAAGCTACGGTCGGATGCGGTAAAGACACCCTCGTGCTCGCCCCAAGAGGTAGCGGGCAGGATGACGTCGGCGAGCATGGTCGTCTGCGTCATAAAGATGTCCTGGCAGATGAACAGATCCAGCTCGGAGAGCGTCTTGCGCATACCGGCCGAATCGGGCTCGGTCTGCACCGGGTCCTCGCCGTAGTTGTAGAAGCAGTGCACCTTGCCCTCGTCGACCAGGTGGCCCAGGTCGGTGAGTTTGTAGCCCTCCTCGAGCGGGAGCTTTTCCTCGGGCACGCCCCAAGCCTTGGCAAACTTGGCACGCACAGCCGGGTCGGTGACCTTCTGGTAGCCAGGGTACAGGTTGGGCAGCATGCCCATATCGCAGGAGCCCTGGACGTTGTTCTGACCGCGCACGGGCGCGAGGCCGGAATTGGGTTTGCCGATCTGGCCGGCAACGCAGGCGATGGAGGCGATGGTGTGCACCGTCTTCAGGTTCTGCTTCTGCTGGCATACGCCCATGCCCCAGCCAATGATGGCAGAAGGCTTCGCCGTGGCGTACATCTCGGCAGCTTGGTGGATCAACGCGGGCTCGACACCCGTGATGTCCTGTACGGATTCGGGAGTGTAGTTCTTGATGGTCTCCCACCACTCGTCAAAGCCGTTCGTGTGCTCGGCGACGAATTCCTTGTCGTAGAGGCCATCGTTGACCAAGCAGTTGGCAAAGGCGTTGAGGAACGCGACGTTGCAACCGTTCTTGATCGGAAGGTAGAGATCGGCGATACGCGCGGTTTCGATATGGCGCGGATCGGCGACGATGATCTTGCAACCCTTTTCTTTGGCTCGCACGATACGCCTTGCGACGATGGGGTGCGAATCGGCAGGGTTATAGCCGAAGAGGAAAATGCAGCCCGCATCCTCCATACCGGGGATGGAGCATGACATGCAACCTGAACCAACCGTGTCCATCAGACCGAGGACAGTAGGGCCGTGTCAAGTACGGGCGCAGTTGTCCACGCTGTGGGTGCCGATGCACGCACGCGTAAACTTCTGCATGACGTAGTTCGCCTCATTGCCGCCGCCTCGCGAAGAGCCGGTGGTCATGACAGCGTTAGGACCATATTCGTCAATTATGGCCTGCATCTTAGATGCGGTGAAATCCAGTGCCTCGTCCCAGCTTACGCGCTCAAGACCCGCGCCCTTAGTGCGGCGGATCATCGGGTGCAGTACGCGAGGAGTCAAGATCTTGGTGTCGTTGATGAAGTCGTAGCCGCTCATACCCTTAAGGCACAGCTCGCCCTGATTGGTGATGCCGTTGAGCGGTTCGGTACCCACGACCTGGCCGTTTTGGACCAGGAGGTTAAACTGGCAACCGGCGCCGCAGTACGGGCAGATCACTTTATGCTTCTCCATGACACCCTCCTTCCTTTTTCTGCTACCGAATACTCGGTACTTATTTGACAATCATTGGGCCTGTCGCCCGACGCTTACGCCTCGTTTTCGATGGTGGCGCGGGCACGCTCGGCAGTCAGTTCTGCCAGACGCTCCTCGTCTACCAGGGTGAGGCCCTTGGTCGGGCATGCCTCGGCACACGCCGGACCGCCGGGACGGTCCACGCACAGGTCGCACTTGAGCACGAAGCTCTTAGTCTGCGAACCGACGCGAACGTCACCCATCAAGACGGGGACCTGCGTGGTCGCCACGCTCACGGCGCCAAAGGGGCATGCCATGACGCAGCTCTTGCAGCCAATGCAGTTGTCCTCGTTGACGCCGATGCGATGGTTCTTTGGATCAAAGAACAAGGCGCCCGTAGGACAAGCCTTGGCGCACGGGGCATCCTCGCAGTGATGGCAAGCCACCGGTGCGGAGATCTCGTACGTACGCGTCACGCGCAGGCGCGGCGCGGCGATGTTGCCGGGAATATCGTGTGCCTCGATGCACGCCGCCATACAGGTTTGGCATCCAATGCAGCGTGAAGAATCAGCCACGACTCGTTTATTGCCCATGTTGTTCACTCCCTCCTGAATCCCATGCCGGAGAGACCCTGTCGACGTTGCCCCAAGCCGCCCGTGGCCTGGCGTCGGCATATCGAATGCATGCGGCGAAACAGACACTCGGTAGAATTTCTCCAACGGTATACAGGTTGAATATACGCAGTTGCAGGGGGCAAACTTGAGCATAACCCCTGCAATACGGGTGTATTGCAGGGGTTTTGGCAGGTTGGAATTATTCTCTAGAAGCTATAAAGGTGAGTGTATTTCATGCGTACATCCAAGGGAGATTTCACGCTCGTTTCTGAAAGATGTAGTACGTTTGTAATATCGTTTACACTCAATTACTCTAGTGCAATAAAGTAGTGGTTGTAAGATTGGCTATTATTAGCCGATGTTGTATTTGACTATTCAAATTGCACGCTCATTAAGGGAGGCCAGTGATGTCATCGACTCAAAAACGAGCCATCCTGCAGGTGCGCATTCGCGAGGAAGACAAGCAGCATGCCGAGCGTCTCTACGACGCCATGGGCACATCGCTCGCCGAGGCTGTCCGTCTATTTGTCGCGCAGAGTATTTTGATGCGCAAGCTCCCATTTCAACCGGTCGCCGTGCGCTCCAAGGACGGCACGGCCGCCTATGGACTGCTCAAAGCATACGGGGACCCCAATCGCCGCTCCGAGGAGCGCAATGCCTGGATTGAATACCTAGCCACAGAAAGCGACGAGTCGGTTTTGGGTCCCGAGGAAGTAGATATCCATGAGTAGCACCATCATCGACGAGACCGTCATCCTTCGCTACCTGCTTAACGACGACGAGGTCCTGTCACCGCGCGCCGCCAAGGTCATCGCCACGCGCACCGCACGTGTCTACCCCGAAATCATCACGCGCGTCGTGGTCACGCTGCGCGACGTCTATAAGGTTCCCCGCGTTGAAATTGCTGCGGCCATGAAAAGGCTGCTCGATGACGTCATGGTCGACGAGCCCACCGTTGTCGCCCTTGCCGTCAAACTCTTCGGCAAGACCCATATGGACTTTACCGACTGCCTCCTCGCAGCCCGAACCGCCATCTACAACGATGATGTCGTGAGCTTTGGCAAGCCCATCATCCAAGGCATGATCGATTACCGCCGTAAACGCCAAACCGCCGCCGACGCTCGCGACCGCGCCGCCGAAGCCCGCAGCCGAAGCACCGACTCCACCATCGACAAGCTCCACCATCGACAAGCTCCGCCATCACGGTCGCCACTAACCCCATCCCCACCTGAGTTGCGGTGAAATACGGACTGATGCCTTTAAAGGCCACAACAGTCCGTATTTCACCGCAACTTATTGAAGGTGGACCGCGAACGATTTCGCCATCGGGAGTCGGCGTAGGGTTTTATTGTCGGAATGCCGTAACCGCGCATCATGGCACCGAACGATTCTACGTCGTAGGTGTCCGAGAGTTTGAAATGAATGACGTTGTGGCCCATGGCGCGAAGGTTCGCGTCGCGCATGAGGGCCGCTCGATACGTTTTTGCCGCCGCCCGCTCTGGATCATTTTGAGCCTCGTCTTCAAACTTGCCTAGCCCATGCAGCTCTGCCAGCGTCCATGAGCCGTCTGGCATCTGCCAGCCATAATCTGCTAGATAATAGCCAGCGTTTCCCGGTCGCGTTATCTCAACTTGAAGCTCGGGCGCGGCAACCCCAGCGAGAATCATCGCTGCTCTCGCCTCAGACTCGCCGCCATTGTCTGACCTGCCGTCCATATACTCAAAAACGTCAAAAGCACGCGCGATGCCATGCAGCCCTCGACAATTTGCCTGCGCATATGCTCGCAGCTCTTCGCGTTCGACATCGTACTCACGGGCCAAGCCATCGACATAACCCAGCGCATAGCGAAAGGCGCTCGATCGCGCGATATCAACAACCGTTCGACACGGATCCGTCAGTGTAAACAGACCAAGCCGCCACACTTCGCCCGGGCGCCAGCGCTTGTATTCAACGAACTCATACGTATCACGCCTTGTAGACCGTGGCAGCAGCACTTGCACTTTATCCAGAAGCGTATACGCCGAGCCGATGCCGTAGAGCAACGCTGCTGTCGCTCCGCAAAACACAGCATCCGGTTCAACGACCGCAATAGCGGATGCCAGCTGAAAGATACGATCTTCAACCCCAAGATTATTCCAATAGACCGGATCCGCATACACATGGTTGTAAAGACGAAGCATGAGCTCTTCCTGCATAAGCTCGCGCGCACGGCGTTCATCCCAAGGATCAATTGTTATAAGCAGCTGTCCATCTTGATGAATTCCAACGGCCGAGAATAGCATCCTTGCATAGGACTGCGGAAAATGTTTGCCTTTATCGAGCATGGCCAACCCCATAACCATCACGGCGGAGAGAATACCATTACGCTATCGCATGCTTCCGTCCGCAGGCCTTGCCAAAAGCTGACCAAAAGCTTGACGTCGCAGGTCAGAGCTTCAAAAAATATTTCCACTCTCGGTAGACGGTCGCTACGATCCTCCCAACGGCATCAAAATCCAACCTTACAAATAGTTGCGGTGAAATACGGACTACATGGGCCATAAAAGCCGAAAACAGTCCGTATTTCACCGCAACTTAGGTGGGGATGTGGGGTCCCCGGCACGTTTACGAAAACGGCTCTGATCCCAAAGGGAATCAGAGCCGTTAAGCTATCTTGTGGAGCGGGCGACGGGAATCGAACCCGCGTCATCAGCTTGGAAGGCTGGGGTTCTACCATTGAACTACGCCCGCAAGATATGGTCGGGACGACAGGATTTGAACCTGCGACATCCTGCTCCCAAAGCAGGCGCGCTACCAAACTGCGCCACGTCCCGAAGGTGTTGAGCAGCTAAGGTCTAAACCTTGCGTGTCCCAAAGCGAAGGAAATTATAGGGGAGACTCCCCGCCTGTGCAAGCGGCAATACCCTAGTTCCTCGAATGTGCGACAAACTGGCTATGAACCAGACCAATCACAAACGCGACCACAGCAACCGGCGCCCACGCAGCACCGATATCTGCCAGCGGCAACGCATCGAACGGTAGCCAGGCCCCCGCAAAGAACGCATCGCGGACCGAGGTGATCACGCTCTGCACCGCGACGACGCCGCCGACCCAAACCCACACCTGCGGATGCGCGTCACAAAAACCGTGCACCAGGCCCATCAGCACCAGCACGATGGCAACGGGATACAAGGCGTTGAGCATGGGCACCGAGAACATAAGGATCACGTCGAGGCCCACGTTGGAGAGCACGCACGAAAACGTTGCGAACACAAAGGCGAGAATCGCAAAGGGACGGCGCATGGCCTCCTCGGAAGCCTCCGCTCCCCCTTCGACCACATACGTCTCGCAGAAGTAACGCGAGCAGCAGCTGATAAGGCCGATACAGACATTCATGCAGGCGAGGAAGAAAATCGCAAAGACGACAACCGTGCCGGCTAGGCCAAAGTGCATAGAGGCCGAACGCGCAAGGATCGCGGCGCCGTTGGTGGCGTCGGGCATAACCGTGCCGAGCTGCATACCGGCAAGCGCCAGGCCGCAGTAGATGATGGCCATGAGCACGCCGGCGATCACACCGGAACGCGAAATCTCGAAGGCCACGCGCTTGTCATCGGTAACGCCCAACTCGTGGATGGTCTCAGCGATGATGATGCCAAAGGCGAGCGACGCGAGCAGGTCCATGGTCTGATAGCCAGTCAAAAAGCCCTGCACGGCGGCGCCGGCATTGTAGGGGGCCTGTGGCGCGGCTGCGGGACCCAGCGGCGACACCACGGCGGCACCCACGACCAGCACGATGAGCGCAATGAGCGCGGGGCCCGTAATGCGGCCGAGCACGCGTGTGATAACACCCGGGCGCAGCGTGAGCACAAACGCGACGACGAAGAACCCGATGGCAAACACCAGACGTGCCGTGCCGAGCGAAACACCCTCGGGCAGCAGCGGCACCAGCATTTCGAACGCCGTAGAGCTTGTGCGAGGAATGGCCAGGCACGGGCCGATGGCCAGATAGACCGCCGCAACGAAGAATTCGCCAAACTTGGGATGCACGCGGCCGGCAAGCTCGCGCGCCGTTCCGGCAAGCGCCACGGCGATAAAGCCCATGACGGGCAGGCCGATGGCGGCGATGAGAAAGCCGAGCATGGCGACCGGCGTGGCAGAACCTGCCTGCAGCGCCAGCAGTGGCGGAATAATGAGGTTGCCGGCGCCAAAGAGCATCGAGAATAGGGCGATGCCGACGGTGACGACATGGTCGGAGCGCAGACCGCGCGGCGCGGATGAGGCCATAGACACACCTTTCGGGTCGAAACAAAAACGGGACGGGCAAAAACACCCATCCCGCAAGTATATACGCTCTAGCAGGCTAAATCGCGTAAAGCGTCGATCGCGGTGTCGATTTCCTCGTCCGTGTTGAAATACCCAAACGAGAAGCGGACGACGCCCTGGCGCTCGGTACCCAGTGCACGGTGCATGAGCGGGGCGCAATGGGCGCCGGGGCGCGTCGCAATCCCCCACCCTTGCATGAGCGCATCCGAGATCTCGGCCGAATCGATATCGCCCACGTTGAGCGACACAATTGCAGAGCGCGTCGGCTGGTCAAAGGCGCCGTAAAGCTTGATCTCCGGGATTTCGCGCACGCCGGCAAGAAAGCGATCAGCGAGCGCACGCTCGCTGGAAGCAATCGCCTCGACCCCACCCTGGGCCTCGATAAAGTCGAGACCAGCGGATAGGCCCGCTATGCCGTGACCGTTGAGCGTGCCCGCCTCGAGGCGCGTGGGCCACTCAAGCGGCTGCAGCGCATCGAAGCTGCGCACGCCCGTGCCGCCCATGGCCCACGGAGCCACGTCAATGCCCTCCGCCACGGCCAGGCCGCCGGTGCCTTGGGGTCCCATGAGCCCCTTGTGGCCGGTAAAACACACGACGTCGAGCCCCATGGTATCCATGTCAATCTTCGCCGTACCGGCAGACTGAGAGGCGTCGACGATAACCAGCGCGCCGGCCGCATGAGCCACAGCCGCCACACGTGCAACATCAACGGAGTTGCCGGTCACATTGGAGGCGTGCGTCACCACCACGGCACGCGTGCCCGGCGTGACCAGCTGCTCGAGTTCGTCGTAGTCGAGCACGCCGTTCGCGTCGCAGCCCGCATACTCAACGGTCACGCCCTGCTCTACCGCCAGGCGATTGAGCGGACGCAGCACGGAGTTATGCTCGAGCACCGTCGTGACCACACGATCGCCGGGACGCACCACGCCATTGATGACGGTGTTGAGCGCCGCGGTGGAGTTGGGCGTAAAACAAACATGGTCTGCCCTCGGGCAACCTAAAAAGCGCGCAAGCTTAGTGCGGCAGCCATGAATCGTGCGCGCCGCATCGAGCGCGCCCGACGTCGCGCCACGTCCGGCATTGCCGAGCGAGCACATCGCCTGCGTCACGGCATCGATCACCGTCTGCGGCTTATGCATGGTCGTCGCCGCGTTATCCAGGTAGATCATCGCACGACCTCCCACATGTCGATTACCGTAAAGCCCTCGGTGGGGACGCCCGCCGCGGCAAGCTCGCCGCGCAGCAGGTCCTCATCGGCAGGCAACGCCTTCCATGCCAAACCGCAGCCGGCAGCGACCTCCCCGGGTACGGGAATCGTTCGCCCGGGAAGGCTGCGCTCGATGCACAGGGACTCGCACCCCATGGCGGCCGCCGTGGTGGGAAACGTGATGACAAGCGCCGGGCGCTTCTCCCTCATGGCAACTCCAACCAATACGCTACGGGCGCACGACGCGCACGGCCTGCTCCATCTTCTCCACAATCACGTACATGTTGGTGACCTCGCCCACCGCAAGCTGGTCTTTAATGCCATAGTGGTCGAGGCAGGTACCACAGGTGAGAATCTCGACACCCTGCTCGGCCAGACCCTTCAGGTCGTCGAGTACCGGTGAGCCCTCGACGGTGAGCTTGGCGCCGCCGTTGTAGAACAGCATGGTCGCGGGCAGCTCCTCCTGCTGCGTCACGGCAAAGATGAAGGCCTTCATGAGCTTGTGGCCCAGCTCGTCGTCGCCGTGGCCCATACAGTCGGTGTAGACGGAAATGACGAGCTTGCCCTTGCCGGCGCTGGCATCACAGAAGGCAGCACCATCCTGCTCGGGATCAGCCACGGCAACGGCGCCAGAGGTCGCCACGGTCACGTGCCACTCGGCGTCAGAAACCTTCTCGACCGAGGCCGTGCAGCCCTTCTCCTGCGCCATCTTGGAGATGTTCTTGACGGCGGTCTCGTTATCGACCGAGGTCACCACGGCACCCTCGCCATCGAGCTGTTTGAGCGCCTTGAGCGTCTTAACAACGGGCAGCGGGCAGGCATCGCCCATGGCATTGACTTCAATCTTGGTAGACATAGCTTTTCCTTTCGAAAGAACCGTTCTAGAGAACGGTAAACAGTTACATAAACGTGCGGGCTAGCGAACAACGTGGACGGCAGGACCGCCCGGCACCGGTTCGCACACGCGACCGACGACGGCGGCGATACGTCCTTCGGCATGCAGACGGCGCGCGAGCTCATCCACATCGTCAGCAGGCGCCGCAATAAGCAGGCCACCAGATGTCTGCGGATCGTACAGCGCGTCGAGCATGCCCGGCTCCAGGTCCTCGCCGGCAGCCACACGGGGGCCAAAGAAGTCCTGGTTGCGGTAGGAGCCCGCGGGGATAATGCCCAGGCGCGCCATGTCGAGCACCTGATCAAAGAGCGGTACCGCTCCCGACGCAAGCTCAACCTGCACGCCCGAGCCCTCGGCCATCTCGCACGCGTGCCCGATCAGGCCAAAGCCCGTGACATCGGTGCAGCCGTGAAGCTCAAGTCCCTCGGCCAGACGAATCGGCGCCTCGTTGAGAGTGCACATCGAGTCAAACATGGCTGCGGCCTCGTCCTGCTCGATGAGCTCGCCCTTGATGGCTGTGGTGATGATACCCGAGCCAACCGCCTTGGTCAGCAGCAGGACATCGCCCACGCATGCACCGCTGTTAGCGAGCATGCGGTCGAGCGCGACAAAGCCGCTCACGGACAGGCCGTACTTGGGCTCGTCGTCGTTGATGGTGTGGCCGCCCGCGATGGTGCAGCCGGCCTCGACGCACTTGTCGGCGCCACCCGCCAAAATCTGCCCGGCAACCTCAACGCCCAGGCAACTGGGTATGCAGAGCAGGTTCATGGCATGACTCGGCCGCCCGCCCATGGCGTAGATGTCCGACAGCGAGTTGGCCGCGGCGATTTGGCCAAACAGGAACGGGTCGTCGACCATCGGCGGGAAGAAGTCGATGGACTGCACGAGGCCTAAGTTATCGCCAACGCGAAAGACGCTCGCATCGTCGGAGGTATCGAATCCCACGAGCAAGTTGTCGTTATGCACATTGGGTAAATCGCCCAGGACCTGGGCGAGGGCTCCGGGAGCCAACTTAGCGGCTCAACCGCTCGCGGCTGTCATAGACGTGAGCTTAATAACATCGTCAGCCATCGATTCCTCCTCTCATAGGTCAATCAGTTCCTCCCAGTATACGCATGGCGGCGCCGAGAGCGGACGGCGAATGACACCGCCCCTTACATGAGCGCCTGGGCTCGAATGGCCGCGCCGATCGCTCCGGCAAAGCGAGCCTGGGGCGAGGTGGTCACCGGCGACCCCAGTAGCTCGCCCAACCGCTCCACCACGAAGGCGTTCTCGCACAGGCCACCGGTCAGATAGTACGGGGCGCCCGCTGCCTGCCCGGCCATAGTGGCCACGCGCGAGACCACGCTGTCGATCACGCCGCGCGCAATGTTCTCGCGCGGCTCACCGCGACCGATCAGGCTGATGACCTCGCTTTCGGCAAAGACCGTGCACATGCTGGATATCTTGGTGGGCTCACCGGAACGCGCAAGGTCGGCCATCTGCTGCTGGGTAATGCCCAGGCGGTCGGCCATGATCTCCAGAAAGCGCCCCGTGCCGGCGGCGCACTTGTCGTTCATGGCAAACTTGGCCACGCGGCCGCCTTTAAGCTGAATGACCTTGGTGTCCTGGCCGCCCACGTCGATCACGGTACCGTGGTCACCAAACAGGAGCACGGCACCGGTACCGTGGCAGGTAATCTCGGTCACGACCTTGTGCGCATAGGGCACGGCGACACGACCGTAGCCAGTCGCGACCACGCGAGCATCTTCAGCCGTCACGTCATAGCCGGCTGCAGCGAGCTCACCGCGCAGGCGCTCGGCCGCATCGACCGAGGAAAACCCGGTTGGCTGCACGCACGTCCACGCCACCGAACCCTCCCCATTGACCACAGCAGCCTTAGCCGCAGTAGACCCGATATCGATCCCGATCCCTATCATGGCTCTTTCCCAATCTAAACATCAAAGGTAGCGGCGCGTTCAGGCGCCTTAGCTCTAGGTTTCTCAGGTGCCGGAGATTGCCCCGAAAGAGGAGCGCAGCGTACTTTGGGTACGCAAGCGACGGTTTGAGGGGCAAGATCCGGTGCCTGAGAAAGCTAGAGGGTTTCGATGAAGGCGGCGATGCGAGTCTCGATCTGACCCATGTCGCCGTTGCTGTAGTCGGTCTCGATCTTCATATACGCAATACCCGCGCTCTCGACAGCCTCCTGCATGCGAGCACTCTCCACGTTAAAGGTGTGGCAGGCCTGGAGCACGTTTTCGACCACGCCATCAACGTGATACTTCTCGCACATGGCCAGCGTATTTTCCATACGACCGACGTTGGGCGTCATGACCGAGCAGTTGATGTCCAGGTAGCGGTCGGCGATGGCGCGCAGGATATCGGGAGCCTCCGGGTCGATCATCATGGCCGCCGTGCGCTCGCCCGAGCAGTCGTCCATACACACGACCACACCGCCGTTGGACTCGATAGTACGGCCGATCTTGTTGATCACGCCGCCCACCGGGCAACCGGTGATCAGAATGCGCTTGGCATCCGCCGCAACCGGGCGCTCGCCCGCATCGTAGGCCTCGCGCAGCTTGGCGACCTTTTGCTCCAGCTGCTGCGTATAGGCCTCGATATCAAAGCTGAACGTACCGGCAAACATAGTGCTCATCAGGTCAACGCCACTCATGGCCGCAGGCTGGTTGGCCTGAAGCGCGAACATATCGAGCTGCGCCGCACGCAGGCGATTGCGGCGACGGACGGCGGCGCGCAGGTCGTCATCAGTAATCGTAATGCCGTAGAAGCCCTCGAGCTCCTCCTTGAGCAGGCGGCACTCCTCGTACCAGCTTTCACGCTCGTAGGCACGATCGCGACCCTGCGGAAGATGCAGAATGTGCGTGCGCTTGAGCTCGTTGAGCAACTCGTACATCTTCTTTTTGCCGTCGCAGGTGGTCTCGCCGATGATCATGTCGCTAAAGTACGTAAACGGACACTTTTGCGAGTAGGCAAAGCCGTAGGTCGACTTGATGAGCGGGCAGAGGTTTGCCGGCAGCACCTTCTCGGCCTCGGGAATCACCTCATCGGACGTGCCGCACAAGGCCACACTTGCAGCGCCCGCGGCGTCGATAATCTCGAGCGGCGTATAGCTGCACAAAAAGCCGACCAGGCGATTGCCGGCCTGTTTGTAATCCTTGACGCGAATAAACGCCGCCTTGCGCTGCTCGTTGAACTCCTCAAACGTGGACGGCAATGGCTGCTCAATATTTTCCGACATATAACTCCTTAACAAACCTTTTAGCCAACCAAGGAAACGGCTTTCCCAGGTGCCCGAGGTTGCCGTGAAAGAGGAGCGCCGCGTACTTTGACACGCAAGCGACGGTTTGAACGGCAAGATCGGGTGTCCGGGAAAGCCGCCGGGACGGATAGCCCTAAATGGTTTCCAAGAAAGCCTCAATCCTGGTTTGTAGCTGGCCTGCATCCTCGCCGGCGTAGTCGGTCGTGATGTGCATAAACGGAATGCCGGCCTCCTCGGCAGCCTTCTCCACGGCAAACGACTCCATCTCGTAGAGCGTGCAGAACTGCAGGGCCACGTCGACGATACCGTCTGCATGCAGGTCCTTGGCCATCTGGACAATGTCCTTCATACGCTGGTCGTTGGGCGTAAAGACAGCGCAGTTGATCTTAAAGTAGCGCTCGGCGATGGCGTCGAGCATCTCGTCGACCGTCTCGCCGGACTCGTCGACCAGGTCCTTGTAGTAGCGCGAGCCCGTGCAGGACTCCTCGCCTACCACAACGCCGCCGGCCTTCTCGATGAGGTTGAACAGCTTCCAGTTGGGCACGGCCATGGGCGTGCCGGTGTACAGGATGCGCTTGGTCCCCTTGGGCGCCACGCCCTCGCCGGTCTCAACACGCTGCTCGCACTCAGCCGCCATATCGTTAATGGCTCCGGTCAGACGCGGCGTGTCGTCCATAAAGGCTGCCTGCACGGTCAGCAGGCTATCGAGACCGCTGATAGGCACCGGGTCGGCAGTGCGCGTGGCAGCGAGGCGCTGCAGGGCGCGACGCTTCTCATTGACGGCGCGGATGGCGGTCTTCAGACGCTCAGGCGTAATCTTGACGTCACACTCTTCCTCGATCTTGGCGGCAAGCTTTTTAACCTCGGCCTTCCAGGTCACGAGCGTCGACTCGTCGTGTACGTTGGGAATATCCATGACGTACATGTTCTTTTGCGTGGCAAAGAACTCGTAAGCTTTCTTCTTGCCATCGCAGGTGTTCTCGCCTACCACCAGGTCGCTCGACTCGATATAGGGGCAGACCTCGCCCAGCTTAAAGCCGGCAAAGCTCTTGATAAGCGGGCAGGTGTTGCGCGGCAGGTGCTCCTCGACCTTATCGGTTGCCCAATCGGCACCCGAGCACAGGCCCACGGGGATGCCGTCGCAGGCAAGCACGATCTCCTCGGGCACGTACACACAGAACGAACCGACGATCTTGGTGGCCTCGCCGGCCTCCTTCTTGTCGAGCATCTCCTTAATACGGCCGCTATGGATGTTGGTGGCGACAAAATCCAGGTAGGACGTGGACTTGGGGCGATTGTTCTGCGTCAGGAACATGTCGCCGTACATCTGACCCACGGCGCCCAGCAGCATGTCGTGGTCGGCAAGATTCATGCCGAGGCTCTCCCACATCGGATGGAAATCAAATTCTTCAGCCATGACGGTTCCCCTCTCGAACCAAAAATGAATAGCTACGGTATTCCTGCACGGTGGGTGGCGAAAACCCAGCCGCGCTCAAACCCGGAATTTTGGGGAACCCGCTTTGCAGCTGATTATTTAGTTGTGCGTCGTCTCTCCCGGAGCCGTGAACATACCTGCTCATATGCGGCTCCGAGCCATATACAGGGCGCGCGCGGCAACGCGACGCGAATATGTCATCTGCAGCACCGGCGCACCCTCCTTTTCTCGTCGAAGGTAACTATATCAACGGTTGTCGTCCAGACGAACACCGCCGACATGCGTACGACAGCGTCGTGTGCCGTCGTTTAATAATTTATTATCTGTGTTGATAAGAGTTTGTCATCCATCATTCGGCGAACGGCAAGACAAAGCCGCCGAGGCTTATATCCCCGACGGCATTACCCGGCGCTATCGACAAACCAAATGGATCTTACTCGCATCGAAGTGCATGCGTAGCGTCTCGCCTGCTTGCGGCAGCTCGTCGACAGGCACGCCCACCTTGTTGACCTTCCACTGCAGACGCGTGGGCGCATCGACGCGCGGCACGTCCAGCAGCACCAGCCGCTCAAAGCGCGAATCGCTCACACGAGCCACGTGCAAATCGTAGCTGTTACGGCCCCGCTCCGCGCGATTGTCAACATGGAAGTAGCTCGCACGAATACCGAGGTACGCCACGTCATCTCGAACCTCACGGCCCACATTAAAGGTCATGCCCCAGTCGAGGGCCTCAACTTCTTCGTCGCCGATCTTGCGCGCGCGGCTCGTATTCTTGCAGCCCGTCAGGCGCAGTGCCGCCAGCGTCTGCGGACGACGGACCACGTCCTCGATGGAGCCGATCTCCTCCACATGCCCGTCGTGCATCACGCAGATGCGCTGACACAGGCGGCACGCTTCGTCGATGTCGTGGCTCACGTAGAGCACGGTACGGTTGCAGACGTCGAACAGGTCGAGCATGTTTTGCTCAAGCGCGCTCTTGAGATACGCATCGAGTGCGCTCATGGGCTCGTCGAACATAAAAATGCCCGGATGCGCCGCCACCATACGGGCAAGCGCCACGCGTTGCTGCTGCCCGCCCGAGAGTCGCGCGGGGTAGCGATCGACAAAATCGGCCAGACCGAAAATGCCCAGATAGCGCTCGGCGAGCTTTTTGCGCGCGGCGGCGTCGCCAGCATCCTTTACACCGGCGCATACGTTATCGGCCACCGTCATGTTGGGAAACAGCTGATAGTTTTGGAACAACAGGGCGCATTTTCGCTCCTGGGGTGACAGGTTGATGCCAGCCGCCGAGTCAAAAAAGGTCACGCCGTTGACGACGATCTTGCCCTCGTCGGGCGTCTCCACGCCGGCAATGCAGCGCAGCGTGCAGCTCTTGCCACATCCGGAGGCACCGAGCAAGGCCACGCGCTCCTCGCCGGCCTCAAGCTGCATGTCGAGCATAAACCCGGGATAACGCTTTTTGATATCCAGAACGAGTGACATGACCTATAGACCTCCCTGCGGCGCAGCATCATCGCGCATGAGCTCGGCCAGCGCCTCGCGATCGATACGCAAGGCATCGCCGCCCGCCGGATCGAGCGAATCGCCCTGTCCGGCAAACTCTTTGGCCTGCTTGCGCTCCGCACGGGAAAGGCCCCGTTCGCGATACTTTTGCGAATGCGCCGTGTACATGTTGATGAACAGGATGACCAGGAAACTAAACACGATCACGACGGCGACCCAAAAGAGGGCCACCGAGGTGTTGCCGCCCATCCACTCAAAGTAAATGGCGATGGGGATGGTCTGGGTAATGCCGGCGTAGTTGCCCGCAAAGAACAGGGTGCAGCCAAACTCGCCCATCGCACGGGCAAAGGCGAGCACCGTGCCGGCGGCAATCGAGGGCCAGCCAAGCGGCATCATAAGCTTGGTGAAGATGCGACGCTCGGACCAGCCCAGCGTGCGCGCCGCATCGAGCATCTGCGTGTCGAGACTCTCGAAGGCTCCGAGTGCCGTACGATAGACGAGCGGGAACGACACCACCACGGCAGAGATCACCGCCGCGGGCCACGTAAAGACAATCGAGATGCCGTGCGCAATGAGCCACTGGCCCACCCCGGTCAAGCGGCCAAACAGCATAAGCAGCAGAAAGCCGCAGACCGTGGGCGGCAGCACCATGGGAATCGTAAAGACCGAATCGAGCAAACCCTTCACGCGGCTCGAGGTACCCATAGTCTTCCACGCGGCGAACAGGCCCAGTGCAAAGGAGATCAGCAGGGCAAGGCCACTCGTTTTAATAGACACCCAAAACGGTCGGTAGTCGATGCCGCCCAATAAGGAGGCCAGAGAGGTCAAGGGCCCCCGCTCATCCCGCAACACGACAGACGACGCTTCTACCATTTGAGCGCTATCAAGCCAACGCGCGCCGCCCTTGGCATCACCCGAGGCTGATGCAATCACCACATAACGGTCCCCATCCGCACCGCGCTCGTCAAAGCCATAGGTATACCCGCCGGCATCAAACGTTGTTTCCGCCGTGACATACCAAGGAAGATCCACGTCCCCTAGCTGCGCACCTCCCATGCAGTTTGCGCTGTCGAGCTCACAGACGAGGGCTTTGAGACCCGATACGCACTCGTTGTCCTGCGGATCAAATCCATACTTCTCGACCGCCTTGGGCGATATCCACACAACAACGCGATCGGCAGCAGGCGCCACCACAAGGTCCACGTCCTCGTCAACGGGAAACCGGTAGCCCTCAGGCTGGCCCTCCATGGCACGAGCGGTCCCCTTGGCCAGCCGCTCAAAACCCTCGATCCCATAGGAAAGCCCATGAGCGGTCGCAGCAACCTGGGCCCCGTCCTCAGCATCCCCAGCAAACGCAAATCCCGGCACCCAGCAAAGCGCAAAGGTCAAAGCACAGGTGACAAGCATGCGGAATCTATTAAGCACGAAAAGCTCCAAGCGAATACAAGGACGGAGTGAAACACAAAACGATGGAATTATCGCGCCAAGCCGCACTACGCGGAAAGCTCAAAGCCGTACTTAGCCCAAATCTTCTGAGCCTTCTTGTTGGTCAGACAGAAGTCGATGAACGCCTTGGCCTCGTCGGCATGCTCGGAGCTCTCGGCAACGGCACCCGGATACACGATGGGCTTGTGCGAATCCTCGGGGCACACGAAGGCCTCCTCGATGCCGTCGTAGCGGAAGATATCGGAGCTGTAGACAAAACCGGCCACGCAGTCGCCCGTAGAGACGTAGGCGGCAGCGGTGCCGACCTTATCGGCCAGGGCCACCTTGTCGGCGAGTTCGGGCGCATACTCGCCATCGTCGCCCTCGGTGCCGGTGTAGAGGCCCACGGAGGCCAGGGCCTGGTTGGCATACTTGCCGGCGGGAACGGTCTTGGCGTCGCCAATGGCAATCTTGCCGTCCAGGTTCGCGACGTCGGCGATGGCCTCGACCTTGGCGTCGGAGCCCTCGGCGCGAATGATCACGAGGTCGTTGACGAACATGTCCTCACGCGTGTCGGCGTCGACGAGTTCGGCGGTCTCAGCGTCATCCATGGTGCCCTTGGAAGCGGTGATGAGCACGTCGACGGCGGCACCGGCGCGCATCTGCTCGACAAGGTCGCCGGACGCTTTGAACTGCGTGTCGGCGAAGGTGGTGCCGGTCTGGTCGGTGTAGAGCTCCTGGACCTCGGGAAGGGCCTTCTCGAGGGAGTTGGCGGCAAAGACCTGCAGTTCGACGGTTTCCTTCTTGGAAGAGGCCTTGGCGGAGCCGGCATCGGATCCGGCCGGCTCGGACGTCTTGTTGTCCGAGCAGCCGGCAAGACCAAGGCCGGCAGCGACGGCAGCAGAGAGCGAGACGAATCCGCGGCGAGAAACCATATCGAACATGTTCAACCCTTTCGAACGCTATGCCCGGGCACCCCGCCGCAGGCTTTAATCTGCAATCAGATTATACTTCCGTGCGAATAATGGTAGTGAGAAATTATTCTCGCTAGAGAATATAGTTTCGAGTTACCGTACACCTCGGCGTCGATTCGGCGGAAAACAAAAGCGGAGCGACCGATAAGGTCGCCCCACCGCAGGTAAATAGCTTAGTTGGTATGTCCGCCGCCCGCTGTCATCTGAGCCGCGTGCTCCAGCTGGTCCGCTATGGCCTCCCAGCTTTCGCGGGCGGCCTTCGTGGAACCGGGAAAGTTTACGACAAGTGTATGACCTCGTTGCATGCAAATAGCACGCGAGAGCATAGCGCGGCGCGTCTTGGTCATCGAGTACGCACGAATTGCCTCTGCAATACCCGGCACATCGCGGTCGCAGACGGCACGCGTCGCCTCGGGCGTCACATCGCGCATCGAAAGCCCCGTGCCGCCGCAGGTGAGCACGACATTGGCGTGGCACTCATCGGCGGCTTCCACAATGGCATCACCAATCTCGCTGACGTCATCGCGCACGACCACATGTGAGGCGACCGTCCAGCCCTGCGCCTCGATAAGTTCCTCGAGTGCGGCTCCAGCCTCGTCCTGGGCAAGATCGCGCGTATCCGAGCACGTCACAATCGAAATCTTCAACTCCATAGCGATCCTCCTATAGCACCGTTCCCTCAGGCAGGTCGACACGCACGACGTCCACGACATCTCCCGCCTTGAGCTCGCACGGTCCTTCGTCAATACGCAGCAGGCAGTTGGCCCGCTGCATCGTGCCGAGCAGCGCCGAATTCTGCGTCTTGGCCTCGGTCACCAACAGCTCACCGGTCTCGGGGTCGCGCAAAACCGTGGCGCGATCGAAGAAGCGTCGGTCCTGGCGCTTTTTCACACCGTGCGTGAGCGTCGCCTGCTGCACGGGACGCGCGCCCTCGGCAAAGCCGCGCATCTTACGAATCGCCGGGCGGGCGAGCATCTCGAAGCCCACATACGCCGCGGCCGGATTGCCTGAAAGCCCCAGGTAAGGCTTACCCCCGAGCAAGCCAAACGTAATGGCCTTGCCGGGACGCATCGAGATCCGATCGAACAGAACCTCGCCCTCGCGCTTGACCAGCGCCGTCACATAGTCGTAATCGCCCGCCGAGGCGCCACCGCTCGTAATGACAAAATCGCACTCCTGCACGGCACGATGTACGAGCTCGGCAATCGCCTGTTCATCATCGGGAGCGATGCCGTAGAACACGGGCTCGGCTCCTACATCGAGCGCCTCGGCCATCAGCGCCGAGGAGTTGGAATCGCGAATCTGACCGCGTGCCGGTACCCTACTCGGTGCGACCAGTTCCGTGCCCAGCGAAATGATGCCCACGCGCGGGGCAGCGTGCACCTTCACGCTCGCGTATCCGGCGCTTGCCAGCAAGCCGGCGCCGGCCGGAGCCACGACCTCGCCGGCGTGCATCACAACATCGCCGGCATGGGCCTCCTCGGCAGCCGAGCGAACGTTCTCCCCTACCTTGGCAGGCGCCGAGAAGCGAACGTGCGAGCCCTCGTTGCCATCGCCATCGAGTACGTCGACGATCTCGTACTTCACCACGGCATCGGCACCTTCGGGTACTGGCGCGCCTGTCATAATGCGGACCGTCTCGCCCGCGCCGACCACGCCCTCAAAGACATGGCCCGCTGCCTCATGTCCTACGACGGAGAGCGTCACCGGAGTGTCACCGGTGGCCGCAGCAAGATCGGCTGCGCGCACGGCATACCCGTCCATAGCGCTGTTGGCAAACGGCGAAATGTCGATATCGGCCACCGCATCCTCGGCCAAGGGAAAACCAGCCGCCTGCCACACGGGAATCTCGACGAGATCGGTCGGAGCAACGTGCGACAGGACAATCGACTGCGCGTCCTCCAGCGGAATGAGTTTCTCTGCCATATGCACCTCTTAATGCCACGGCGCACAACAAGGACGCCGATTCTTTATGCTTGCCTCAGTATAATCCCCCGACGCATGGCCGCGACTCGGCCTGAACCCGCAAATACACCTGTCGGTTGCAGGCCGCGAAACAGAATGGAAACCAACCCACCGGCTCGTCGCGTTTACCGCGTTTTATAATGCTTGCGTTGCAACCTAAAAGAGGAACGTATGGCTCATAACGACAAACCCGAAAGCGCAAACGAAGCGCAGGATCATCCCCAGCCGCTCGACGATGGCGGTTTTTTCTCCCTGAACGACGTCATCATGGCAGGCAGGCATCAGCTCACCCGCTCCGAGCATCTCTTGGCTGCCGACACGCGCCGCAACGTCCGCAACCTACTCGCGAGCGCCAAGTTGCTCGCACTCGTCGTCATCGTCTCGCTCGCCATGGGTGTTGCCGCTTGGGCATTTTTGGCCTCGCTGAATATCGCGACCGATTATCGCGAGCACCACGTGTGGATTTACGCGTTGCTTCCCGTTGCGGGCGTTGCCACCGCATGGGTGTACAAAAACCACGGCCTTGCCGCCAAACGAGGTAACAATCTGGTCATCGACTCCGCCCTGGGCACACGCCTTATCCATATGCGCATGGCCGTTCTCACCTTCGTCTGCTCCACGCTCACGCACCTCACCGGCGGATCGGCCGGTCGCGAGGGGGCTGCGGTGCAGATTGGCGGCACCATCGCCAGCAACATCTCGAGCCTCGCCCACCTCAAAAAGCATGACCACCACGACCTCATGCTCGCCGGCATCTCGTCGGCCTTTGGCGCCGTATTCGGCTCGCCCCTTGCCGGAGCTTTCTTTGGCATGGAGATGTGCTTTATCGGCAAAATCGACTACACCGCGGGCATCTACTGCCTGGTCGCCTCGTTTACCGGCTACTTTTCGTCGCTTGCCTTGGGAACCGAGTACGAGGCGAATGTTATCGCCAGCGTTCCCGCTATGACGCCCAAAACGGTCGTCATCGTTGTTATCAGCGCAATTATCTTCGGTCTGACGGCACGCCTCTTTGCCTGGTCGGTTCGAACCGTCAAGAGCCTCTACGGTCGCTTTATCACCAATTACCTCGTTCGCGCACTCATCGGCGCACTCGTGGTTTTGGCCGCCTATGCCCTCCTCGACGCCTGGAACTACGCCGGCCTTTCCACGTGGCTTTCCGGCGCCGGATTTGCCGGCAACACCACCCTGGCGGACGCAGCCATCAAGTTGGTCGTCACAGCGCTTACCCTGGGCGCGGGCTTCCAAGGCGGCGAGGTCACGCCCCTGTTTGGCATCGGTGCGGCGCTCGGCGGCTGGATAGGTTGCCTCGTCGGAATCGATCCCAGCTTTCTGGCAGCGCTGGGCATGCTCGGCGTGTTCTGCGCCGGCCTTAACGTGCCTATCACCACCTGTATGATGGCCATCGACCTGTTCCACGGCACGGCTGCCGGGTTCTTTGTCATCGTGGCCTTTATCAGCTACCTAACCGCCGGACACCGCGGCGTGTACCCCGCCCAGCGCATTATCTCGCCCAAGCGCCGTTCGCTTATTGTAGATGAGGGCGGTACGGTAGCGGATGCTATCGAGCGCCACAACGACCTGATAGAGTAGACGTAAGTATTCGACGTGCAGCCACAATCGGGGGCAATTCGACCTGAGCGCGACCGCACCGTCACGTCATACGCCGGGAGTCGCCCCATGCACGCAACTGATTTTGGCCTCACGCTCATCATCGCCAACCCAGCCGCCCAGTTGGGTGCGGCGCGCGAAGTTGCCGAGCGCCTGCAACGCTTTATGGACATGACTGCACGCGCATCCCAGTTTGACCTGGTGCTAACCGAGCGCATGGGACACGCCAAGGAGCTTGCCGCACAGGCTCAGGGCTATCGCACCGTTATCGCCCTTGGCGGCGACGGCGTGATTCACGAGGTCGTCAACGGGCTTATGACGCAGGATGAGGCGGTCCGCCCCGCTCTCGCCATCCTACCCGTGGGCTCCGGCAACGATTTTGCCCAAACACTCGGCATCGACGATTTCTCCGGTAAGGATTTTGGCGCGCTGCTCTCCTGCGAGCTGCAGCGTCAGGACATCGGGCGCATTCGCTCATGGAACCCCGCAAGCGGTAGCGGCGAGGCTTCCGTTGAGTACTACGACCAGACGCTTTCGATCGGCATCGATGCCGCCATCGGCCTGGGCACCACCGAGCTGCGCAAAAAGACGGGTCTCGCCGGCACTCCGCTCTACACCCTCTCGGGACTTGAGCAGTTTGGCCTACGCTATCGCAATTACCCCATGACAGCCAGCTTTGACGACGCGCCCGCCGAGCGCGTGAGGGCGATCATCATGGCGATTCAGCTGGGCCCCACGTATGGCTCGGGCTATCGTATCTGCCCCGATGCCGACCCCTGCGACGGCATGCTCGACGTCTGCTACGCCTGCGGCCCCGTCCCTCGCGCGGTTGCCCTGCCTATGTTTCTTTCGGCTAAGGACGGCCACCATACCAAGTTGCCACCGGTTCGCATGCGCCGATGCCGCCATGCCGCGCTCACCTTGGAGGAGCCCGACTACCCCATCCAGGCCGACGGCGAGCCCGTTGTCGCCTCACGCATCGAGGTCGACATCCTCGCCGGCGCCCTCGAGGTCTGGCACCCCACCCGCTAACCCCACCTAAGTTGCGGTGAAATAGGGACTGTCTTACGGCTTTAGCTGCATAAACAGTCCCTATTTCACCGCAACTTACGAGGAGGCTATTCCTCCCCGCCCGGCTTGCGACGGTTGGCCTTTTTAATGGCGTTGAAGTGCTTGTCATTAAGCCTGCGCTGGCGAGAGCGCTGAGGCACCTTGGTCTTTACGCGTCGACGCGGTGGACGCCCGCGACGCTCAAGCTCAGCGCGCAGCTTACGCAGGCAGCTCGCGCGATTCTGAAACTGGCTGCGGCTCTCACGCGCCGTCACGACAATCCCCGTGGGCCCATGTTTCATGCGCACCGCAGAGTCCGTCGTGTTCACGCCCTGCCCACCCGGACCCGTCGCGCGAAACACCTGTACCTCGCAATCGCGCGCCAGCTCCTCAACCGACATCTCGGCAAAGCGCGCATACTCGCGCCAGCCCATCTTGTTCTCGTCCATATCAACACCTCCCCTCATACAAAAAATGTGACAAAGGGACAGTCCCTTTGTCACATCGCATACCAATCGCTTATGTTGCGCGCTTAGGCGAAGGTGATCTCGCCGTTCTCGCAGTCCATATCGGCGATACGGGCCAAGCTCTCAACGCGGAAGCCGCGCTTACGGAGCTTATCGCCGCCGCCCTGGAAGCCCTTCTCAACGGCAATGCCAATGCCGGCAACTTCGGCGCCCGCAGCCTCGCAGATCTTAATAAGGCCCTCAAGCGCGCAGCCGTTGGCCAGGAAGTCGTCGATAATCAGGACCTTATCGCCCTCGGACAGAAAGCGCTTGCCGACAATGACCGGGTACTCCTTCTGCTTGGTAAAGGAGTAGATGGTCGTGGCATACTGCTCGCCGTCAAGGTTGATGGACTGGGCCTTCTTTGCAAAGACCACCGGCACGCCGCCAAAATGCTGAGCTGCGATGCAGGCCATACCAATACCCGAAGCCTCAATCGTCAGGATCTTGTTGATCTCGACACCCTCGAACAGACGGGCCCATTCGGCGCCCATGTGGTCGAACAGCTCAACGTCGCACTGGTGGTTGAGGAAGGCATCAACCTTAAGGACGTTACCGGCCTTTACGATGCCGTCATGGCGAATACGATCCTCAAGCTCCTGCATGGCGCAACCCCTTCTCGCGGCAACGATACCGCGCGATTAATAAACGTTGTTCGATAGTCTACCACGGACCGACCCCCGCCCGCCCCACAAGCCACATCGCACCACAAACCAGTCTTTTTGGGACGGCGCGAATCGTGGCAGACAGCCTCCCAACATGCTAATGGCGGGCGCGCATCTTCACCAAACGCACCATGGCAAGCGCAAAGCCCACGGCGGCCACAGCCATGAGTACGTAGAACACCGAGCGAAAGCCGAATAGGAATACGTCCGGACGACCTGTAACAAAACTGGTCACGGCCTCGCCCATTGCCACGCTCATCTGCCCATACAGGATATGCGACGCCGCCGTAATGCCGAGCGCCATGCCGGCGTAGCGTGCCAAACTACCCAGGCTGCCCGCAAAGCCGAGCGCTTCGCGCGGAGCCGAGCCCATATACAGCGAGTTGTTGGGGCTCTGGAAAATCGACGTACCGCACGACATAAACGCGGCACAGCACACAATCACAGGGATGGAAGAGTGCTCGTCGAGCGTACTTACCGCAAAGAGCCCGCACACGTACACGCCCAGGCCGACCGCCGTGGGACCCTCGCAGCCAACACGGTCCGAAACCGCACCCGAAAGCGGGCCGATAAAGGCATTCACCATCGGCAGCGCCAAAAACAGCAATCCGGAAATGTCGGAACCAAAGCCGTGGGCGTCCTGAAAATAGAACGGCAGGATAAACTCGGATGCGCCAATACCAACGAACACGATGAGCATGCAGGCAAGGTTGATGGTGAAGGCCGAATTTGCAAAGCAGCGACGCGCGGCCTCCGCCAGCGACATGGGGCGCTCGCCGGCCTCCGGCTTTACATGCGGCAGCGTGTAGAGCCCCACGATAAACGAGATGACGCCAATGGGCAGGTTGATGAGGAAGATGCTCTCCCAAGGAAAGCTTGCCACCAGCATGCCGCCGAGCACGGGGCCACACATCATGCCGAGGGCCACAAAGGTCGCGAGAATACCCATAGCACGGCCTCGTTCGCGCGCCGGAAACGACTCGGTGATGATACCCATGTTGTTAGCCATGGCCGCCGCGCAACCGACGCCCTGAACAATGCGTGCCAGGATAAGAACCTCGAGCGAGGCCGAAAGGCCGCACAGCAGCGAACCGACCGAAAAGACGATGACACCCAGCTGGAACACATTCACCTTGCCGCGCACGTCACCCAGACGGCCAAACGGCAACATAGCCACGCATGTCGCAAGCAGGTACACCGAGCTCACCAGCTGAATGCGATCGAGGCCCACGCCCAGCTCCTTTTGCATCACGGGCAGCGCCACGGTCACGACGGTCGAATCCAAACACACCATAAAGGTCATGACGAGCACGGTGAACAGAATCGCCCATTTATTCTTACCGTGGGTGTCGCCCTCTAGGGCAATGTGTTCGCGGCGCAGCTGCTCGGCAGTTTTCTCCATGTATATCCTTTCTATCGTGCAACGCAAAAAAGGGACCCCAATCGCCTACAAACGGACACGATCGGGGTCCCGCCTACGGAATCGGAACTATGAGGACGTCGTCAGCCGAAAAGCCGTCCCACGCCTCGCACGCACGCTAGCCTAGCACTGCTCGAGTGCCTGCTCAAGGTCGGCAATCAAATCGGCCGTATCCTCAAGGCCGCACGACAGGCGCACCATATCGGCGGAGATGCCGCAGGCGATGAGCTCCTCGTCGTTCATCTGGCGATGGGTGGCGTTTGCCGGGTGCAGGCAGCAGGTGCGGGCATCGGCCACGTGCGTGGCAATCTGGGCGAGCTTAAGACTCTTCATAAAGGTCTCGGCCGCCGCACGACCACCGGTAAAGCCAAAGCTCACGACGCCGCAGGTACCGTTGGGCATGTACTTCTGAGCCATGTCGTAGTACTTGTCGCCCTCTAGGCCCGGATAGCTCACGAAGCGCACTTTGGGGTGGCCCTGCAGGAACTTGGCGACCGCCAGACCGTTCTCGCAATGGCGCGGCATACGCACGTGCAGGCTCTCGAGCGAGCTGTTCAGGAAGAACGCCGCCTGCGGGTTCTGCATGGGGCCGAGGTCGCGCATGAGCTGCGCGGTAGCCTTGGTAATAAAGGCGCCCTCGCGGCCGAACTTCTCGGCATAGGTCACGCCGTGGTAGCTCTCGTCGGGCGTGGTGAGACCCGGGAACTTGTCCGCATGGGCCATCCAGTCAAACTGACCGTGATCAACGATCACGCCGCCCAGGTAGGCCGCGTGACCATCCATGTACTTGGTGGTGGAATGCGTGACGATGTCGGCGCCCCACTCAAAGGGACGGCACATCACGGGCGTCGGGAAGGTGTTGTCGACCATCAGCGGCACGCCGTGGTCGTGCGCGGCCTTGGCAAAGCGCTCAATATCGAGCACGGCAAGCGCGGGGTTAGCGATGGTCTCGCCAAAGACGAGCTTGGTGTTGGGCTGGAAAGCGGCCTCCAGCTCCTCATCGGTGCAGTCGGGTGCGACGAACGTGCAGGTCAGGCCCATGCGGCCCATAGTGTGAGCCAGCAGGTTGTAGGTGCCGCCGTAGATGGCAGAGCACGCAACCACGTGATCACCGGCACCGGCGACGTTAAAGATGGCGAGGAAGTTCGCAGCCATGCCCGAGCTCGTGAGCATCGCGGCGGTGCCGCCCTCCATCTCGCAGATCTTGGCAGCAACCAGATCGCACGTGGGGTTCTGCAGGCGGCTGTAGAAGTAACCGGACTCCTCCAGGTCAAACAGCTTGCCCATATGCTCGGACGTATCATACTTCCACGTGGTGGACTGGTAGATAGGCACCTGGCGCGGCTCCGCGTCACCCGGGCGGTAGCCGCCCTGAACACATGTGGTACCGATAGTCTGCTCGCTCATATCTTGCTCCCTTGCCTGGGTTTTAGTTTTATTCGGTTCACGATACCGCTACCCTGCACCCCTCTCAACCCATCCCAAAGGTAGGTTATGGGACTAATTAATCAAGGGTTTTATCTCAAGCCTTGGGCATTTGCTCGATAGATAAAAATGAGGCATACATGAAGCTCTCGATGATTACATGCACCGTCACGGGTACCATAGGCGAGTACACCGTAACCAAGGAGACAACGATGAAGCAAATCGATACGGCCCAGCTCGACATCAACGCCTGTCAGGCTCAGGCTGCCGAATACCACGCCCGCGGCTTTAACTGCGCCCAAGCCGTCGCCTGCACCCTCGCGCCTGCCGTCGGACTCGACCCCCAGATCGCCTTTACCCTCACCGAGGGCTTTGGTGCCGGCATGGGCGGCATGACCGAAACCTGCGGCGCCATCTCGGGCGCCGTGGCCATCATGGGCTTCGTGATGAGCGACGGCATGGAAAACCCCAAGACCAAGGGCCAGACCTACAAGCTGTCGCGCGAAATCGCCAAGCGTTTTGGCGAGAAGAACACGACGACCGTCTGCGGCACGCTCAAGGGCATCGGATCGGACAAGGGTCCGCTTCGCAGCTGCCCCGGCTGCATCGACGATGCCGTCGAAATCGCCTGTGATGTACTAAAGCAGCTCGCCGAGTAAACGGCAGCACAGAAAAACGACGGCCGGCGCGCTTGGGATCCATCCAAAAGCACGCCGGCCGTCGCCGTTAGAACTCGGCAAATACGGGAGCACCGACCTCGATCTCCTCGCGCCCCGCCATAAGCTCGCGCATCCTGGCGCAAAAAGACTCCTGCTCCCCCGCCTTAAACACCAAGTGAAGTGTCACGGCATCCGCGTAATCGGTATCCGAAACCTTGGCACCCGAATCCTGCGCCAAGCGAAGCACCTGCTCGTACTGCGGATAGGCCACATGCACGTCAACAGGCACGACGCTCGTCATCTCGACGATCTGCCCGGCCTCCCGAGCCGCGGCCACCGCCGCTTGCGTCGCCGCGGTATAGGCGCGTACCAAGCCACCAGGCCCCAACAGCGTGCCACCAAAATAGCGCGTCACTACGCAGCAAACATTTTTGAGCCCCGCGCCGCGCAACACCTCGAGCGTCGGCATACCGCTCGTGCGGCTCGGCTCACCGTCATCGCTTTGACGCTCGCGTCCATCGACCAAAATCCACGCGGGAACATTGTGTCGAGCGTCGTAATGACGTTTGCGAACGGTCTCGATAAAGGCATTCGCCTCATCCTCGGACTCAATATGGACCAGCTGGGCAATAAACCGGCTCTTGCGGTCCACAAATTCGCCCGAAACCTCAATATTCGATTGCAGAGTAAAATAGCTGTCCAACAAAGCCCCTCAACAAAATAAAGCGCAGCAACAAACAGCCTCAATAATACGGCAAAGACAGCACCGTTGACCTCGCCAACAAGAACGGAAACGCCAATGATACCGTCACCAACAGCGAGAACCCGTCAGCGCGAGCAATGTGCCTTGAAAGACAAGGGCATTGACCTTATGGTCATGCCCGAAGGCTTGAAAGGCAGATTGCCGCGCTGACGGGTTCGCAGCGTCAACAAAGTGCTGAGTGGGCCGATAAGCCGGGTTCTGTCGTGAACGGTCATTTATCTTGTCTGCACGTTACCGTGCAGTTCCACGCACGCTACCCGAACGCGGACCGGGCCGGCCCATAGCGTTCCTATTCGCGCTTGCTCCGGATGGGGCTTGCCAAGCCGCCGTGTTACCACGACGCTGGTGGTCTCTTACACCACCGTTTCAGCTTTTCCCTTTACGCCTTGCGGCGCAGGTGGGAGTCTTCTTTTCTGCGGCGCTTTCCGTCGGATCACTCCGCCCGGCCGTTAGCCGGCATCCCGCCCTCTGGAGCCCGGACTTTCCTCACGCGTGCTGCAAGCAGCACATCGCGCGACCGTCTGGCCCACTCAGCAGTGCAAGAGTGTAACACACCGTTGCCGCAGGCAATGGCACAACGCAAACGCTCGACACGATAAACCAAGAACCGCCATGCGCTACAATGGTCCTGTCGATGGGCAACGTCGTCAGTCGAGACGCGACCGCGCTCCACACCCCTCCGTCTACTCGGTGTGTTCCCGCCTCCTCCCCGAGGCGGGATGTCGGCATTTTTCATGCACTGACAACCCAATAGCCTGTGGACAGCCCGGGCAGCATCGCGCATCTCGGCACCAAATGCAAAAAGGGACCCGTCCATTGCGGACGGATCCCTTAAAACAAGTGATCGTCAAACCGATTTACTCGGCGTCGGTCTCCTCGTCCTTCTTCTCGGAAGGCAGCGGGGTAACCTCGATCTCGACGCCCAGAGTCTCAGCAGCGGACTTCATGGACAGGGAGATACGACGACGGTCGAGGTCGATCTCCATGACCTTGACCTGAACCTTGTCGCCCACGTGGGTGACCTGAGAAGGCTGATCGACGTGCTTGTTGGCCATCTCGGAGATGTGCACCAGGCCCTCGATGCCCTCGCCCAGATCGACGAAAGCGCCGAACGGGACAAGCTTGGTCACAGTGCCCTCGACGATAGCGCCGACGGGGTACTTCTTGACCAGTGCGCGCCACGGATCCTCGGTGGTCTGCTTGAGACCCAGGGAGATGCGCTCGCGGTTGAGGTCGACGTCGAGAACCTCGACCTCGACCTCCTGGCCGACCTTGACAACCTCGGAAGGATGGTTGACGTGGTTCCAGGAGAGCTCGGAAATGTGGATGAGGCCGTCGATACCACCGAGGTCGACGAAGGCGCCGAAGTCGACGATGGAGGAAACGGTGCCCTGGAGACGCATGCCAGACTTGAGCTTGGACAGGATCTCGGAGCGCTCGGCCTTACGGGACTCCTCGAGCACGACGCGACGGGAGAGGACGACGTTGTTGCGGTTGCGGTCCATCTCGATGACGCGGGCCTCGATGCGGGTGCCCATGTAGGAGGTGAGGTCCTTGACGCGACGGAGGTCGACGAGGGAGGCGGGCAGGAAGCCACGCAGGCCGATGTCGAGGATCAGGCCGCCCTTGACAACCTCGATAACCTCGCCCTCGACGTTCTCGCCGGAGTTGAACTTCTCCTCGATGCGGTTCCAAGCACGCTCGTACTCGGCACGCTTCTTGGACAGGACCAGACGACCGTCCTTGTCCTCCTTCTGGAGTACCAGAGCCTCGATGGGATCACCGAGTGCAACGATGTCTGCAGGGTTAGCGTCCTTGCGGATGGACAGCTCGCGGACCGGGATAACGCCCTCGGACTTGAATCCGATGTCAACGAGCACCTCGTCATGCTCGATCTTAACGACAGTGCCGTTAACGAGATCGCCCTCATCAAAGTCGGTAATCGTACCGTCGATGAGGTTGTTCATCTCCTCCTCGTTGACATCGTCAAGAGAGAAAATGGACGAGTTCTGAATCTCACTCAAAGGTGGACCCCTTTCGAACTACGGGGCCCCGATTGCTAGGACCTACAGAAGGGTGCGACAAGCACACAACGTTTAGGAACACTCGGGAGCCGACAGATACTAATGTGACGCTTATGCAATCACGTTCGTATAGGTTACGGGGAAATGAGTTCGATTTCAAGCGTGAACTGCGATTTTTTACTCGTGTGGAGACTTTTTCGTAATCTTATGAACACACGTCTCCGCAACTTGACGATAACCAGCCAGGCATTCGGCTTTGGGGTAAAGTATCCGGAGCCAACGATTCTAGATCGATTTTTCGAGAAAGGTGCCCGCGTGCTCAAAGCAGTCGTTTTCGATATGGACGAAACGCTTCTCAGCATCAACCTCAACGCGTTCATCCTTCGCTATTTTAAGGATGTCTCTTCGATGCTCGCGGATATCGGGCGCCGCAGCCGCGGTGGCACGATGGCGCGCCTCGGCACCATCCTGGTCGACCTCAACGCCAATCGCCGCAGCGGCACGGACAACCGCACCAATCTTGAGTTTTACCAAGAAGAGGTCGAGCGCCGATGCGGGATCTGCCTCTCCGATCCCCTCATCTACGAGGCGTTTACCTACTATGACCGCGAAGTTCTTCCGTACAAGAACGACGATATCATTAACGCCCACGCCATGCCGGGCGCACACGCCGCGCTCCAGGCCGTACAGGACGCAGGGCTGCGCTGCGCGCTCTTTACCAACCCCAGCTTTCCCCAGGGGGCCATCGAGTGCCGCATGGGTTGGGGCGACCTGGCCGACGCCCCCTTTGAACTCGTGACGCACATGGGAAACGCCACCCGCTGCAAGCCCGATGCCACCTACTATCTAGAGCAGCTTCAGGTGATGGGGCTCGAGCCACACGAGGTCCTTATGGTGGGCAACGATCCCAAGCGCGACTTCCCCAGTCCCGCCTGCGGCATTCAAACTGCCTATGTTGGCCAGGGAAAACCCGGCCGAGCCACCTGGCGCGGAACCATGGAAGACTTCGCCCGCGACTTTAACGCCGTAATCGAAGCCTTCTACGAACACCAAGTAGCCGACGAACTGTCGTAGGACCCCTCGCTCCAAACCAAATATCGCCGCAGGTTGAGCACAAGTCAGACACTATGACCCAATCCAGGGGCACGGAAACGACAGGAGCCCCCGCTCGTGACCGCGGGTCGGGGCTGCGACAATGTTGTTGAAGTGCCAGAGGCGCAGCCGCGCCGCAACGAGGTTGGGAGGCTCCCGTGCCTAGATATTCTACCGCCTTCGGAATGGACGTACACCTCAGGTCCACCACCGTCTGCGCGCTCGACGCGGAGACGGGCGAGGCCGTGACGAGGAGGTTCCGCGGCAACCCCTGGGGCGAGGTCGCGGAGTGGATGTCGGGCTTCCCCGGCCCGTCGCTCGCCGCCTACGAGAGCGGCTACCTCGGCTTCGCCCCGCAGAGGGAGCTCTCCGGGCTCGGCGTCGACTGCGTCGTCGCGGCCGTCTCCAGGGTCCCGAGGTCGGCGGCCGACCTCTCGTCCAAGAACGACCGCAACGACGCGGCCAGGATGGCCAAGGCGATACTGTCGCACGATATCTCCCCGGTATGGGTGCCGTCCCCCGAGATCGAGGGGCTCAGGGACCTCGCCGGGGCCCACGACGCGGCGACCGCGAGGCTCGCGGCGGCGAAGCAGCGGCTCCTGGCGTTCCTAGCCCGCCGTGGCTACGCCTACGGCGGCACGACGCCGGCCGGAAACCCCCGGAGGTACTGGACGTACGACTTCCTCAGGTGGCTCGACAAGGTCCGGCCCGCCGACGACGGCGGCATCCGGGCGCTGGCGGCGCTGAGGAACGAGGTCGAGGCGGCCGCCGAGACGCGCGACGACCTCCTCGCCGAGTACAGGGCCGCCGTCGCGGCGGGCCCCCTCTCGGCGGAGGTCGAGGCGCTCCAGTCGATCAAGGGGTGCGGCTTCGCGCTCGCCGCCGCCTTCGCGTCCGAGGTCGGCGACTTCTCGAGGTTCCGCTCCGGCAGGCAGGTGACGGCCTACTTCGGCCTCGCCCCGAAGCAGAGGTCGAGCGCGGACTCCGTGCGCCTCGGCGGGATCAGCGGGGCCGGCAACGCCCTCGTCAGGAGGCTGGCCGTCGAGGGGTCCTGGAGCTACGTCCAGGCGAGCCACCAACCGAAGCTGATGCCCAAGGGCAGCGGCGTCCCGCTCGAGGTGAGGATGCACGGGAGGAAGGGTTCCGAGCGCCTGCTCCGGCGCCGCGAGGAGATGCTCGCCAGGGGCATGCCCCAGGCGAAGGCGAACGCCGCCACCGCCGCCGAGCTCGTGAGGTGGCTGTGGGCCCTCGGCGCGATGTGCCGGGAGGCAACCGAATAGACATAGCCCCCGTCCCGGCGAGCCGGGCAGCCTTCGGGGATACCCCCGCTTTCGCTGGGCGCGCGGCAGCGGCCGCATGCGCGTAGTCAGACTTGGGGAGCCCCGCCGAAGGAGAGGATTGCGGGCCGCCGGAGCGGTATCCGCGGATATGAGACTGAGCCGAAGGCGTCGACGACATGCCGGGGGCGGACCGGGACGGGTTCAACGGCAGGCCCCGCCGACCGATTGCAAGCGGTCGGCGGGGCCATTGTGGCTCTTGACAGCGGATTGGGTCATATGAGCGAAAATGCCCCTAAGCGAGCAATGTGCCTTGAAAGAGGAGGGCATAGGCCTTCTGGCCATGCCCGACGATTGAAAGGCAGATTGCCGCTTAGGGGCATTTGCAGCGTCGACTGGTTACGCGGTTTGGTAAAACCGCGTAACTAGCACACCTGGGTTTTGCCGATCATGATGTTGAGGATCTCGATGTCGGTGTCCTTCATGCCCACGCGGCCTACGTAGCCCATACTGGCGATTGTTTGCTCAACGGTATCTTGGATCAGGCCCTCGCCGGCGCGGAAGCCGCGACCCTGCATGGCCATATCATGGCCCAGAATCGCCGCATCGACGGCAGCCGAGATCTTGGCGGCACAGCTCGCCTTGGCGCCGTCGCACACGATGCCGCCCACGTTACCGAGCGTGTTCGAGACGGTCGCGCCAATCTGTTCGCGCGTGCCACCGCACAGCCAGGTAATCGCAGCGCCGGCGCCGCACGCAGCGCAAATAGCACCGCAAAACGCCGAAAGCGCACCAATATAGCTCTTGATATGCACGGCGATAAGATCGGACAGCATCACGGCGCGCACCAGGCGCTCGTGGTCGCAACGCAGGTACTCGGCATACTCCATGACGGGCAATGCGCAGGTAATGCCCTGATTGCCCGAGCCGCACACAATGGCGACCGGCAGCGCGCAACCGTTCATGCGGGCGTCGGACCCGGCGGCCGCACGGGCACGGGCGCGGCAGGCGACGTCATCGGCACGAGCACCCAGCAGCGTACGGCCCACCTCGGCGCCCCAAGCGTGCGCGAGACCCTCGGCACTGATCGCGCCATTCAGCTCAATCTGACGCTCAACGGCAGCGCGGGCGTCCTCAATGTCACCATCCTCGATAAAGTCGATGATGGTCTCGATCGACATGGGCGTGTCGGCGTTATCTGCCGCACGCTCGGCCACCACGCGCTCGGCGCAGGCGGCGCACTCCCCCGCCGACTTACCGCATACCGGAATACCGTCGAGCGTATGGCACGTGACATTAGTGTGGTGATCGGTAATCTCGACGACCGCGGTATGGCCCCCGGCCGTCGCAGTCACCTTGATGTAGAGGTTGGGCACACCCTCGACAAGCGACACATCGCAGTAGTCCGCATCGGCAAGCAGCTCGGCCACGCGGGCGCGGTCCGCGTCATCGACGCTCTCGAGCACCTCGAGCGCGCTCTTGGCGTCGCCGCCCACGGCACCCAGCACGGCCGCGGCCTCAATACCGTGCATACCGCCCGAGTTGGGCACGGTCACGCTCTTGACGTTCTTGATGATGTTGCCCGAGCAGGCAACATCCATATGATCGGGTTCGCAACCGAGCGTCTGGCTCGCCAGCGCCGCTGCATAAGCAACGGCAATGGGCTCGGTGCAGCCGAGTGCACAAACAAGTTCGCGGTTCAAAACATCGCAAAACGCGGCATCACGAAGGGAATCGGCAGGCATAGGTATCTCCTACTTGTATAACGGGCTGGGCTCTCAATAATAATTAGCTCTTTTATTTGATAACAATGCATCAAAAACCGCAACCCAGGTTCCGGTAGACGGCATTCAGGCGCAAACTGACGGCATTCATTCATGAGAAACCGGTCTTGTTGCATGCTAAAGCGTTTGACCAAAAAACGCCCAAGCGTTTACACAAAAGTCGCGCTATCATGCAGTCGAACGCGGTAAAACCTTTAGCAATCTCGCCGCACAGACCAGAGAGGAACTATCCATGAAGATCGGTATCGGTAACGACCACGCCGCCGTCGAGCTCAAGAACATCATCTCCGAGCACCTGAAGGAGCGCGGCTGCGAGGTCGTGAACTTTGGCACCGACACCTCCGAGAGCTTTGACTACCCCATCGCCGGCTACAAGGTGGGTAAGGCCGTTGCCAACGGCGACGTCGATCTAGGCATCCTGATCTGTGGCACCGGCGTCGGTATCAGCCTGGCTGCCAACAAGGTCGAGGGCGTACGCGCCGTCGTGTGCTCCGAGCCCTTCAGCGCCAAGCTCTCCCGCATGCACAACAATACCAACGTGCTCGCTTTTGGCGCCCGCGTCGTGGGCTCCGAGCTCGCCAAGATGATCGTCGACGAGTGGCTCGACGCCGAGTTTGAGGGCGGTCGTCACGAGCGTCGCGTTAACCTCCTCAACGAGATCGATCACACGCGCGCCCTTAAGATCGTCGACGAAGCCTAAACTATTCAGTGCCACAAGCTAACAGCAGGGGCCCGCTCGGAACACATGTCCGAGCGGGCCCCTGCATAGATTTTGGAATAAAAGGGCGCCGCGGATGGAGTTCCGCGGCGCCCAAGCCACACGCTAACAGCTTTAAGGAGTCAAAGCTGGTTTAGCCAAAGAAGCGCTTGATCTCAATCTCGGCGTTCTCCAGGCAGTCGGAGCCGTGGATCACGTTGGCGTTGACATCGACGGCAAAGTCGCCGCGGATGGTACCAGGAGCAGCCTCAAGCGGGTTGGTAGCGCCCATGAGGGTGCGCATCTTAGCAACAGCGGAGAGACCGGAAACGACCATCTTGACGACCGGACCGCTCGTCATAAAGTCGCAGAGACCGCCAAAGAAGGGCTTGTCGGCCAGATGGGCGTAGTGCTCCTCGACGGTAGCGCGCTCGAGCGTGGTCATCTCCATGCGCTCGATGACAAGGCCGCTGCGCTCAATGCGAGCAACGATCTCGCCGATCTTGCGGTCGCGCACGGCGTCGGGCTTAATCATGATGAAGGTCTTCTCGATAGCCATAAAAGTAGCCTTTCAAGTAGGTTCGCGCGTGCCCAAGTCCCATTCCGGCACCCGCCTGGACTGCATCGTAACAGAGTTTTAGCTGCAGTTAAACAAAATGCTGTTTATTGAAACGTTGCAATTTATTAAAGCGCTCCATATGTGTCACTTCTGTTTCGAAGCCCGATTAGAGTACCATCCGACCGCCCATCAACTGCGCCGAACAGAGCAGGCGGTCGGTTGCCGCCCGCGAACGTATCCCCTTCACAACCTGCCCAAAGGTCCTACAGAAGTTCTCGACAAGCCCCTCCCCCATAGCAACAAAATACGGGCTCCCACATCAGCAGGCGCCCGTAAAGCGAAAACGATTTATCAATACATGGCCAAAACGGCTTCAGCCAAACCTCTACTTTGCCCCGTGACCCATCTCGACGACCTTGGTCAGCGATCCAAACACGCCCTCGTCAGCCACGAGCTGTGCCTCGGCACGCTGCAACTGCACGGCAACGGCGGCAGGAGCGGTGCCGCCCTCGGTCGTGCGCGCGGCGACAATCGACGGGATATCGAGCGCCTCGGTAATGTCGCGCTCAAAGAGCGGGCTTGCCTCCTGGAACACCTCAAACGGCAGGTCCTCAAGATTGCAGCCGCGCTTCTCGCACATCAGGACCAGATGGCCCACCACGGCATGTGCCTCGCGGAACGGCAGGCCACGCTTGGCCAGGTAATCGGCAACATCGGTGGCGGCAAGGTGCCCCACGCCGCACTCGCGCGCCATGGCATCCTCGTTGACGGTCCAAGTCGAAATCATTCCGGCCATAACGGACAGGCACTGCATGAGCGTATGGGCGGTATCGAGCGCGCCCTCCTTGTCCTCCTGCAAGTCCTTGTTATAAGCAAGCGGCAGGCCCTTCATGGTTACCAGCAGCTGCACCAGGTTGCCGTACACGCGACCGCTCTTGCCGCGGATAAGCTCGGCAAAGTCGGGGTTCTTCTTCTGCGGCATGATGGACGAGCCAGTGGAGTACGAGTCGGAAAGCGTGATAAAGCCAAATTCGGAGCTCGACCACAGTACGATCTCCTCGGAAAGACGCGCCAGGTGCATCGCCATGACGGATCCGGCGTAATGCAGATCGAGCAGAAAATCACGGTCGGAAACGGCATCGAGCGAGTTGGGGATCACGCCCGCAAAGCCAAGTTCGGCAGCCGTCATCTGGCGATCGAGCGGATAGCTCGTACCGGCAAGCGCAGCGGCACCCAGCGGGCAGTTGTCGGCAGCATCAAAGGCGGCCTTCAAACGCGTAAAGTCGCGCGCGAACATCCAGGAATACGCCAGCAGGTGATGCGACAGCAGCACGGGCTGAGCATGTTGCATGTGCGTGTAGCCCGGCAGAATCACCTTGTCGTACTTCTTGGCCGCATCCACCAGCACATGGCGCAGCTCAAGATTGGCCTCCATGAGCTCCTTGGCCAGCGCCTTGACGCCCAGGCGCGTATCGGTCGCCACCTGGTCGTTGCGCGAACGCCCAGTATGCAAGCGCTTGCCAGCCTCGCCGATGCGACGCGTCAGCTCGCTCTCGATGGACATATGAATGTCCTCATCGTTGATGTCGAAGGTAAAGTTGCCGGCATCGATATCCTGTTCGATTCCGGTCAGGCCCTTGGCAATCGCCTGCTCGTCCTCGGCACTGATGATGCCCTGGGCGGCCAACATCTTGGCATGCGCCTTAGAGCCGGCGATATCCTGCTTATAGAGATGTTTGTCGACCGGCAGCGACGCGCCAAACTCCTGCGTGACCTCGGCCACGCCCGCCTCAAAACGACCGCCCCAAAGAGCCATGGAACCGTCTCCTTTCTCCAAATACCAAAACAAGCGTCCAAAGCAATGTGCCCTGTCGCTAAAGCGATTTATCAACCGCTAGTTTTACACACTCCCTGCCGCGCGCGGGGCCATGTAGCTAATTTGCAAAGAAGTGACGCACCATGCACTTGGCACCCAACGTCTCCCTCCGAATGTTGCCCTGCGAACCGTCAATCCAAGCCTTCAGGCTCATAGGGACGTCCTCGACCTTTGCAGCATCGAGCTCGGGCGCGAGGGCAAATAAAGCATGCGCGATGACATTGAACATATTGGATACTCCTCATATATATAGGCGCAAGGCCGACAAATTGATAGAAAGAGCCCCGCCGGACAACCCCGGCGGGGCTCGGACTCAGCCGCAAGCGCGGCGTCATATATGCGGGCGGAACGTAGGGGCCACCGATGTTAAGAAGTGTCAGCAAGCATAACGAAAGGTAGGGACCCCGTGCGCCCGTTATGTATCACGCGGATGGGCCGCGCGGATACCAAGGGAAGGAAGGCTTAAGCCTGGGCGGCAGTGGAGCTGGGACCCTGGACCTTAGCCCACGTCTTGAGCGACAGCGTATCGATCTCGATAAAGCCGGCGCTGGCCTTCTCGTCAAACGTGGTGTCGCGGTCGTAGGTAGCCAGACCGTAGTCGTAGAGGCTGAAGGGGCTCTTGCGGCCGACGACATGGCAGTTGCCCTTAAAGAACTTCAGGCGGACGGTGCCGGTCACGAACTTCTGGGTATCGGCCATAAAGGCATCGAGCGCGTTCTTGAGCGGACTGTACCACTGGCCGTTGTACACGGCGGTGGCCCAATCCTGCTCGAGCTTGATCTTGGTCTTGAGCAGGTCGCCCTCGACGCAGATGTCCTCGAGCGCCTTGTGGGCGGTGATGAGCGTCAGGGCGCCGGGAACCTCGTAGCACTCGCGGCTCTTGAGGCCCACCAGACGATCCTCGACCAGATCGAGACGGCCAAAGCCGTTGTCGCCGGAGATCTTGTTGAGGGCGATGACGATCTCGGAGAGCTTCATCTTCTTGCCGTCGACGGCGACGGGCTTGCCGGCCTCAAACTCAATCTCGGTGTAGGTCGGGGTGTCGGGCGTGTCCTCGGGATTCTTAGTCATAACCCAAGCGTCGTCGAGCGGCTCGTTCCAGGGATCCTCCAGGTGGCCGCACTCGATGGCGCGACCCCACAGGTTGTCGTCGATGGAGTAGGGGTTGTCGTTGGCACCCTCGGGAACCGGCACGTTGTGGGCATGGGCATAGGCGACCTCATCGGGACGGCACTTCAGATCCCACTCGCGAACCGGGGCGATAACCTTAAGCTCGGGGTCGAGGGCCTTGACGGCAGCCTCGAAGCGGACCTGGTCGTTACCCTTACCGGTGCAGCCGTGGGCAACGTAAGTCGCGCCAAACTCGTGAGCGACCTCGACAAGCTTCTTGGCGAGCAGCGGGCGAGACAGGGCGGAGAGCAGCGGATACTTGTTCTCGTACATAGAGTTGGCGGCGATGGCCTTAGTCAGGAACTCGTCGGAGAACTCGTCGCGCAGGTCGAGCACCTGGCAATCAAGAACGCCCAGGTCGAGCGCCTTCTGTTTCTTGGCATCCAGGCCGGTCTCCTCCTGGCCCACGTTGCCGCAGACGCAAACGACATCGAGATTCTTCTCGTCCTGGAGCCACTTGACACATACGGATGTATCAAGACCACCGGAATATGCGAGAACGACTTTTTCCTTGCTCATGGCTGTTTCCTTTCGCCCTTGGTAGCTAGTTAGAACAACGGTCAGTTGCAAGTCATTTCAAGGTCGAATACCGTGCAATATTAGGTTATTCAGCAGAATGCATCACAGGCATGCCCTAGAAACATGCGGCTATGTCGTGCTTAAACCCAACGACCTCAAAATGACTCTGTTGAGGCATTGCGCCCCATGCGGACAGAGACGATTGTTATCGTCGTCGGGAAATTGCGCGCTGGCGTCGGATGGCATTGTCTGCAGTGGTGATGATCTTTACGAACTGCATCTGCCTCTCCTTTCACGTATCGCCGAGCGCAATTCAAATATCGCAAACGGTACCTTATGTTCGGTAAGCGGTTGTTTTTCCGCCTCCGTTTTCGATGGTCGCTATATTACGCTAAAGTGCCCGCGGCGCAAGCGACAAATTCAAATTTCTGAAAAGTTTTTTCATTAGTTTGTGAATTGCAGTGCAAATACGCACCATTCCTGCGAAAATACGCTCGACTACTAGTTGATGGTTATAACGTCTGAAACAATCTCGAAACGAAAGGCGCATTTTTATGCAAACTTACGAATCGGACGCCAACATCGGCAACATTAAGATTCTCGCCGTCGATATGGACAAGACGCTGCTGACCGACGAGCGCGTGCTGCCCCAGGGTCTCGACGAGCGTCTGGACAAGCTCGCCGACGCAGGCATCGTATTCTGCCCCGCCAGCGGACGTCCCGCCCCCAAGCTCGAGGAGATGTTCGAGGGCATCAAGAACCGCCTCGCCTTTTGTCCCGACAACGGAGCGTGCGTGATCTATCGCGGCAGCTATATCTATAAAAGCAATATTGACGTGGAGCTGTATCAGCAGGTCTTGAACCGTGCCTCGGAGGATCCTCGCGCTGTCCCCGTCCTGTGCTGCTTCGACGAGTTCTACGTGCTTGCCCGCGACCATCAATACCACGACGAGATCAGCGTCTACTACAACACAATCAACTACGTAGACAGCTTTGAGGGCATTGATTTCGAGTCCAACAAGATTTCGGTCTTCTTCCCCGGCTACGACGCCGAGCCCGCTTTCCGCGAGACCTATAGCCCCGAGTTCTCGGACAAACTCTACGTCACCAACGCTGGGCGCGAGTGGATCGACTTTATGAACCTGGGCGTCGACAAGGGCGCCGGCGTCGCTCACCTGTGCGAGCACCTGGGCATCGATATTGCCGATGCTGCCGCCGTGGGCGACACCTACAACGACATCCCCATGCTGGAGCGCGTCGGTCACAGCTTTATCGTGGACAATGCCGAGGAGCACATGAACGCGCATGCCAAATGGCGCATTCCGAGCAACAACGACGGGGGCGTACTGACGCTCATCGACGCCATCTTGGCGGCTCGTTAACGTGGCTCGTCGGACCTGGCCGGGCGAGACGGGTAAGTTTTTCGTTCGGTCAGGTCCTGGGCTCGCTCGGAAAGCACATTAAGTGCTTTCCGGCTCGTGCGGAATCTACGAAAAACTTACCCGCCTCGCCCGGCCAGGTCCTAGGGTGACTTGCTTGCCGCCTAGATGGCGTCTTGGCGTCTAGATACTTGGCTGAATAATTATGGATGAAGGGAGTTCCTTGCTGAAAGGGACTCCCTTCTGGTTTGGCTGCTTTGGACCTGTGGCTGTTTTTCTATTTCGCGTCGGCCCAGGTTATGCCGGTGCTGGCTTCGGCGATTAGGGGGACGCGGAGGTCTACTACGTGCTCCATGACGTCGCGGACCATGGTGGTTAGGCGCTCGACTTCGTCGATGGGGCACTCAAAGTCCAGTTCGTCGTGCACTTGCAGGATCATGTGGGCGGCAAAGCCTTCCTCTTCCAGGCGGCGGCTTACGCGGGCCATCGCGATCTTGATGATGTCGGCGGCGGTTCCCTGCATGGGATGATTCATGGCCGTGCGCTCGCCAAAGCCGCGGAGTTGCGGGTTTTTGGCCTTGAGCTCCGGAATATGACGACGGCGGCCGTACATGGTCTCGGCGTAGCCCGTCTGCTTGGCGCGTGCCACCACGTTGTCGAGGAACGTGCGCACGCCCGGGTAGGCCTCGTAGTAGCGGTCGATCATGTCGCGTGCCTCGGCCATCGAGATATGCAGCGACTGCGACAGGCCGTAGGCCTGCTGACCATACACGATGCCAAAGTTCACGGCCTTGGCGCGACTGCGCAGGTCGGGCGTTACCTCGGACACGGGAACGCCAAACACGCGCGCGGCCGTCTCGGCGTGGAAGTCCTCGCCCTCGTTAAAGGCGCGCACCAGGTGCTCGTCGCCCGAAAGATGCGCGAGCAGGCGCAGCTCGATCTGCGAGTAGTCCACCGCCAAAAAGACGCTGCCCTCGCCTGCCGAAAACGCCGTCTTGACGGTACGACCCAGCTCCGAGCGCGTCGGGATGTTCTGCAGGTTCGGGTCGCTCGAGGACAGACGCCCCGTTGCGGTAATGGTTTGGTTGTACGTGGTGTGCACGCGGCCGTCACCGCGGCGTAGCGGGCCCAACGTGTCCAGATAGGTTGACTTGATCTTGGACTTCTCGCGCCAGTCCAAGATCAGACGAACAATCTCGTGGTCGCGGGCAAGATCACTCAGTACCTTGGCGTTGGTCGAATAGTAGCCGCGCTTGGTCTTTTTGAGACCCTTGGTCGGAAGGCCCATCACATCGAAGAGCACATGCGAAAGTTGCATGGGGCTGCCGATGTTAAAGGTCTCGTCACCGGCAAGGTCGCGAATGCATCGCTCGACCTCGGTGATCTGGGTCGCCAGGCCCTCGGACAGGCTGCGCAGACGGTCGGGATCCACGAGCATGCCCGCGCGCTCCATCTTGGCAAGCACCGGCACGAGTGGCATCTCGATGCCATCGAACACGTTGACGGCGTTCTCGCGGGCCATGCGGTCGCGCAACGGTGCGACCAGCGCCAGCGCCAGAGCCGCAGTACGGGCGGCAGGCGCAGGAGCGTCCTCGCCGGCACCCTCTGCACCGCGCGCCGCAGGCAGCGCCATCTGCAGATAAGTATCGGCCAGATACGCCTCGTCAAACTCGGAGCGGTCGGAATCCAACAGGTAGGCGGCGACCACGGTGTCGAAGATGCGCGTGGAGTCGACTGCCAGCGGATCCATGAGCTCGGGCTCCGAAGAATCGATGGGCGAAAGCTCATGCAGCAGCGCTTTCATATCCGGGCTCGCCATGCGGCCCTCCATAAACAGGCGCGCAAGCACGCCGGCAATCACGCCGTGGGCGAAGTTGAAACCATCGACCACAGCAGTGGTACCTCCGTCGCCCTCCTCAAGCGCAAGCAGCCCCTTGGACGTCGTCAGCCACAGCGTGCGTGTCAAGCCAAAAAGCGCGCCCTCCTCCTTGTCATCGTCCACCACGGCGGCAATCCACTCGCCTGCCTCGATCGCACGCGAAACCTCGGACGCAACGGCAGCAAGTGCCCCAGCATCGCCGGCGGCAGCGCGCATAACGGCGGGAATCTCAAACGTGCTGGCAGAGGCCGCAGCCCCACCCTTGCCACCAATCAGTGACAAGAAACGGTTCTGCATGGCCGTAATGCCGAGTACGCCCAGCGCCGCGGACACTTCGTCGGCAGAAAACGCCGGGAAGGACGTTTCGTCAAAGTCGAGCTCGACAGGTGCATCGGTGCGAATGGTTGCGACCTTGCGGCTCAGCAGGGCATCGTCGATGTGTGCACGCAGGTTCTCGCCCATCTTGCCCTTGACCTCGTCGGCGTGTGCGATAACCTCGTCCAGGCTACCGTACTGCGCAATGAGCGCGCTCGCCTTTTTGGGGCCGATGCCCGGCACGCCGGGGATGTTATCGGACGTGTCGCCCTTCAGACCGTAAAAATCGGGCACGAGCGCCGGCGTAATGCCGTGATACAGGTCATCCACGCTCTCGGGCGTCATAATCGCCACGTCGGACAGGCCTTTGCGAGTCGATACCACGTTGACGTGCTCGGTCACGAGTTGATACATGTCGCGGTCGCCGGTCACCAGCAGCATGTCGCAGCCGGCCTCCTCGCCCAGGCGCGCCATGGTTCCCAGGATATCGTCGCCTTCCCAGCCCTCGGACTGCAGAATCGGCACGTTGAGCGCGGTGAGCAGCTCCTTAATCATCGGAAACTGCGCGTGCAGATCGGGGTCCATGGGCGGGCGCTGCGCCTTATACTGCGGCAGCATCTCCATGCGCACGCGCGGCTTGCCCTTGTCAAACGCCACGACCACACCGTCGGGGTTAAAGGCATCAATCATCTTGAGGAACATATTCAGAAAGCCAAAGATCGCGTTGGTGGGGCGACCGTCCGGCGCGTTCATGGTCGGCGGCACGGCGTGGAAGGCGCGGTGCATGAGTGAGTTACCGTCGATAACGGCAAAAGTGCGGCGCTTGTCAGACATATTGAATACCTCGCTTTGGGCTGGGCACGGTTTGCTCACTCCAGTTTACACGCTCCCCGCCCCGCGACTACCGCACATCAGCCCCTGCCACCGTGAGCCCGCGCGTGATACGATGGCTCACGGTACATCAACCAGCACGATCGATCCGAAAGGAGCCTGCGTCATGGAGCGTCCCTGCGCATGGAAAAAGTACACGCCACAGCAAATCGAGGAGCTCGAGGAGCTTTGCCGCGGCTATAAGCAGTTTTTGAGTGAGAACAAGACCGAGCGCCTGTGCGTCAAGGCCGGCATCAAGATGGCCGAGAAGGCGGGATACGTCGACCTGGAGACCGTAATCGCCGAAGGCCGCGAGCTCAAGGCAGGCGACAAGGTGTACGCCGCCAACCACGGCAAGGACCTTATGCTCGTCAACCTGGGCACCGCCCCGCTCGAGCAGGGTTTTAACATCCTGGGCGCCCACGTGGACTCGCCGCGCCTGGACCTTAAGCAGAACCCCGCCTTCGAGGCCGGCGACATGGCCTATCTCGACACGCACTACTATGGCGGCGTCAAGAGCTACCACTGGGTGGCCTCCCCGCTCGCACTCGTAGGCGTCATCTGCAAAAAGGACGGCACCACCGTCGACATCAACATCGGTGACAAGGTCGACGATCCGGTCTTTACCATCTCCGATCTGCTGATCCACCTCTCGAGCGAGCAGATGGCCAAGCCCGCCAAGGACGCCGTCGATGCCGAGATCCTCGACGTGATCGTGGGCGGCCGTCCCGTCAAGTTCGATGAGGACGACAAGGACGCCCCCAAGGAGCCCGTCAAGCAGATGTTCCTGGACATCCTCAAGGAGCAGTATGACGTCGAGGAGGAGGACTTCCTCTCCGCCGAGATCGAGGTCGTGCCCGCCGGTCCCGCCCGCGACATGGGCCTCGACCGCTCCATGATTTTGGGCTATGGTCACGACGACCGCGTCTGCGCTTACCCCTCCATGCTCGCCCAGATCAATGTGGCCAATGTCGAGCGCACGAGCATCACGCTCATCGTCGACAAAGAGGAGATCGGCTCCGTGGGCGCCACCGGCATGACGAGCCGCTTCTTCGAGAACACCGTCGCCGAGATCATGACGCTCGCCGGCGAGGACAGCCCGCTGGCTCTGCGCCGCGCGCTCGCCCACAGCCGCATGCTCTCCTCCGACGTGTCCGCCGGCTTCGACCCGGGCTATGCCGGCAAGTTCGAGACCAAAAACGCCGCCTTTATGGGTCGCGGCCTGTGCTTTAACAAGTACACGGGCAGCCGCGGCAAGGGCGGCTCTAACGACGCCGACGCCGAGTATGTGGCCCTCATTCGCGACATCATGGACAAGGCAGGAGTGGACTTCCAGACCTGCGAGCTCGGCCGCGTCAACGCGGGCGGCGGCGGCACCATCGCCTACATCATGGCCAAGTACGGCATGAACGTCATCGATTCCGGCGTTGCCGTCCTGTCCATGCACGCCCTGTGGGAGGTCGCCAACAAGGCCGACATCTACGAGGCCTATCGCGGCTACAAGGCCTTCATCGAGCGAGCCTAACCAACCCTTCATCAGTTGCGGTGAAATACGGATTCATCAGGCCTTCCAACGGGGAAAGCGGTCTGTATTTCACCGCAACTTTTTTAGCGGGAGGAGGATTCCGTGCTACAGGTCGTCATTTCGCCCGCCAAACAGATGCGGACAGCTCAAGATGCCTTTGACGTTTTGGGCATACCGCCTTTTGCACATCAGACGGCCCGGCTCCATCAGGCACTGCTGGGCATCGAACGCGAGGATGGCGCAGCAGGTCTTCAGGCCCTTTGGAACGTGAGCGACAGGCTGCTTACAACGTGCCTGGATACGCTTCACGAATTTATGCCCGCCCTGAGCGATGCCGACCTCGCCGATCCCGATATCGCGCGCCGAATCTCCCCCGCCGTCATGTCCTACCACGGCATCCAATACCAAAGCATGGCGCCCGAGGTCATGGATGCTGCACAGCTCGACTGGCTGCAAAACCATCTCTGGATCCTCTCCGGATTGTACGGATGTGTGCGGCCTTTCCATGGCGTTGAGCCCTATCGGCTCGAAATGGGAGCCAAGCTCGCCGTCAACAACGCCCGTGACCTCTATGCGTTTTGGGGCGACAAACTTGCATGCGCCATTGCGCCGACCGGCTCCAACACCACGGTCGTCAACCTTGCCAGCGCGGAGTACGCCAAGGCCGTTCTACCCCATCTCGCAGGCGACGCCACAACCGTCACTTGTCTCTTTGGCGAAGGTGTCCGCAACGGCAAGCCCATCCAGCGCTCGACCGCCAGCAAAAAGGCGCGCGGCTCCATGGTGCGCTGGATGGCAGAAAACAAGCTCGAGGACGCCGCCGGTCTTACCGAGTTCAACATCGGCTATCGCCACGCCCCCGAGATCTCATACCCAGGCACCCTCGTGTTCATCAACGAACAGATGCTCTAGACCCGCCACCCAAAACTGACCCGCTCAGCCTTCTCTATATAACTTGCGGTGGAATAGTTCCTATTTGAGCCTTTTATCGCACAATCAGGAACTATTCCACCGCAACTTTTATGAATTGGCTGACTAGGCTCGACACCTATTCTGCTAGACCGTCGGCCTTTGCAATCCCGTTTGTCGAACCGTCCTGATAGATAATCTTGACGTGCTCAACCTCGGAAACCGCAACACCCGTCGGAGGCTCCAGACGCCATTCCGTCAGGGCGATATCCATGGTCGTGGGCACATCTCCTTGATCTTTGAGCTTCACCGTCAGCGTTTTGAGCGCCGCGTCAAACGTCACGCGTTCGATTTCTTCGCCCGGAATGGACCCACCACTCAGCTGCAACTGCACAAACTCATCGCGCGGGTACCAATAATCGCCCGGAATGGCGAGCGTATTGGCATTACCGCCAGTACTCCTCACCGTCATAATCGGTAGGCTATCATCAGCCTCGAACTCCCATGCAGCGCCGCCGCGACCACCAAACGTCCAGATACAACAGGCAATCACCATCACGACAAGGATCGCAAAACCAATCGCGACAAGGCCATGGTGCGCACGGCCCTCCTCGGCCGATACGTCCCATTGCATCTCTCGATATAGATGCTTGTCTTCCATGTTCGCCTCCCCACGGGCATGCTCATCGCGTCAATCGTACCCATTCGAGCTATACTTGAGCCCACCACATAAACGGGGAGCTTGCAGGACAAGACAGCAGGCTGAGACTGGGCGCGCCCGCCCTGACCCGCAAACCTGATATGGGTAATGCCAACGAAGGGAGCCGTGCCAATGAGCACACAGACCGAGCCCAAGCTCGTCACGCAAATCGACTTCGCCCGCGCTGGGCAGATCACACCTCAGATGAAAGAGGTCGCCGAGCGCGAGCATCGCGACCCCGAGTACATCCGCGAGCGCGTGGCAGACGGCCGCATCGCCATTCCCGCCAACATCGTGCATATCAAAAAGGGCATGCGCGCCTTTGGTGTCGGCGAGGGCCTGTCCACCAAGGTCAACGTGAACTTGGGCATCTCGGGCGACAAGGCCGATGCCGCCGAGGAATGGAAGAAGGTCAAGATTGCCGAGGACTTTGGCGCCGACGCCATCATGGACCTCTCCAACTCGGGCAAGACGCGCCAGTTCCGCCAGCAGCTCATCGACGAGACGCCGCTTATGGTGGGCACCGTCCCCATGTACGACGCCATCGGCTACATGGAAAAGCCGCTGGTCAAGCTCACCAAGGACGACCTGCTCGAGGTCGTTCGCGCGCACGCCGAGGACGGCGTGGACTTCATGACCATCCACTGCGGCATCAACAAGTCGGTCATCAAGACCTTTAAGGAGACCGGCCGCCTCATGAACATCGTCAGCCGCGGCGGCTCGCTGCTGTTTGGCTGGATGGAAGTCACCGGCAACGAAAACCCCTTCTACGAGTTCTACGACGAGGTGCTCGAGATCTGCCACGAGTACGACGTGACGATCTCGCTCGGCGATTCCTGCCGCCCGGGCTGTCTCTACGACTCAAACGATGCCACCGAGACCGCCGAGATGATCGAGCTGGGCAAGCTGTGCAAGCGCGCTTGGGCCGCCGGCGTCCAGGTTATGGTCGAGGGACCGGGTCACATGGCGCTCGACGAGATCGCCGCCAACATGAAGCTGCAGAAGCGCCTGTGCCATAATGCGCCGTTCTATGTGCTGGGGCCGCTGGTGACCGATATCGGCGTGGGCTACGACCACATCACCGCCGCCATCGGTGGCGCCATCTCGGCGAGCTCCGGCGCCGACTTCCTGTGCTACGTGACACCCGCTGAGCACCTGTGCCTGCCCAACGCCCAGGACGTGCTCGATGGCCTCATGGCCACCAAGATCGCCGCACACGCCGCCGATATCGCCAAGAAGGTGCCGCACGCCCGCGATCTGGACGACAAGATGGGCCAGGCACGCCGCAAGCTCGACTGGGACGCCATGTGGAAGTGCGCCCTCGATCCCGTCACCGGCAAGAAGCGCTACGAGGAGTCCCCTGCCGCCACCGAGGGCACCTGTACCATGTGCGGCAAGATGTGCGCCGTCCGCACCGTCAACAAGGTATTCGAGGGCACGACGATCGACCTTGGCATGGAGGACTAGACTCCTCGCTGCGATCGCTTCTAGCGGCGAGCCGGCGCCCCTCAATTGTTGACGTGTGAACATTTGCTTACATTTGCGTAAAGATTGCATCGCCCGCCCGGGTTCGACATAGAGTCGGCCCGGGCATCTTTATAATGCTGGCTTAAAGACCCATTTGAATCCGACCGAACAAGGGAGCGAACATGGATCGCAGTAAGGTACCCGCCGTCCTGTCCATCGCAGGATCAGATTCCAGCGGTGGTGCCGGCATTCAGGCCGACATCAAGACCATCACGGCGCACCGCCTGTATGCCGAGACGGCCATCACCGCCATCACCGCACAGAACACCCTGGGCGTCACCGCCGTGCAGAACATCTCCCCGGATATTGTCGCGGCGCAGATCGATGCCGTTTTTGACGATATCCGCCCCAAAGCCGTCAAGATTGGCATGGTTTCCTCTGCCGAGATTATCGATGTTATCGCCGACCGCCTGAGCTCCTGGAACGCGACAAACGTGGTCGTCGACCCCGTCATGGTAGCCACCTCGGGCGCACGGCTGATTGCCGAAGATGCCGCCGAGGCGCTCACCCGCCGCCTGTTCCCGCTAGCGACGGTTATCACGCCCAATATTCCCGAGGCCATGGCCCTGCTCGACTACGAGGTCGACTCCGAGCGCACGCAGCAAAATGCCGCCATACTCCTCACCCGCCGCTTTGGCTGCGCATCCCTCGTTAAGGGTGGGCATCTTGTCAACGAGGCCAACGATGTACTGGCCGAACCCGCGCCACTCGATGACGAGGGCAACCATCTGGGAGATCCACTCACCACGTGGTTCCGCCACAAGCGCATCGAGACCGACAACACGCACGGCACCGGCTGCACGCTCTCGTCCGCCATCGCCTGCGCGCTGGCCCAGGGCATGGATCTTGCCGACGCCGTCAACGCGGGCAAGGCATACCTGACAGGCGCTCTGGCCGCCGGCCTGAACATGGGCAAAGGTTCCGGCCCCGTCAATCACATGTGGCAGTATTAAGATTCGCAGCCCAAGCCGCCGCAAAGGGGACAGACACCTTTGCGGCGGCTTGGGATCGCACTACTCACCGAGCATCTCTTGGAGCTTGGCTGCCACGGCGTGACCCAGGCTCTCGTGGCTTTCGGGCATCATATGCAGATAGTCGATATCGCCCGGCTCGGCAAAGTCGGCGGCATTCAAAAAGTCGCAGCCAAACTGCTCAGCCACATGTGCGTAGTACTCACCAAAATGCTCCGAGGCCTCGACAGAACGCTCGTCAAAATCGGTCATATATACATCGGCGATTTGCGGCTTGATCTTGATAGGTGCCATCAGCAGAATACGCGGGCAGGGTGCGGCATTGGTCCAGGGAAATGCACGCACCGCGCGAATCAGCGCCATAGTGCCACGGGCAATATCGGAGGCCGTCACACCAAAGACCGTCTTGCAATCGTTAGTTCCCAGCATAATAACGATCGCATCCAGCGGCTTATGGGCCTCGAGTAGCATCGGCAGCGCGCGGATGCCGTTAAGATTGGTGTCCAAATGGCACATGTCGTCGCGTACCGTCGTGCGGCCGTTGAGGCCTTCTTCAATTACATGCCAGCCCTCGCCTAAGTCACGTTGGGCCACGCCACACCAGCGCACATCCCGCGCATAGCGCACCGCGGTGCCGTCGCGCATGCCCGCCGGATCGTAACCATAGGTGTTGCTATCGCCAAAGCATAGAACGTTTTTCATCGTAAGCCCCTCGCTCGGTAAAAAGCCGACGGGAGCAGCCTCTCCCGCCGGCTCGACCTATCTGTCAGCACGTACCGATTACAGGTACTTGCGCCAATCGTCCTCGTCCTCATCATCCTCGGTAGCAGCCTGGGCCTGCTCGGCGGCGCGAGCTGCCGCAGCGCGAGCGGCAACCTGGGCATAGGACTCCTCGTTGCGCTCGGGGAAGTTTGCCAGCACGTGCTCGAACTTGGCAAAATCCTCATCCCAGCGCGTAGAAGGCACGGCAAAGAAGACTTGCTTGACCTTAAAGTCGCCCGACGCGAGCTCCTTGCGGAAGAGCTCGGCCACGGTCTCTGCGTCAAAGCCGTTGTTGTCGCAGCCCCAAGCGCCCAGCACGAGCTTCTCGCGACCTAGCTCGTCGCAGATGGCAAGCACAAAGCGGATGCGGTCGCGCAGGGCATCTAGCAGAGCATCGTCGCTCACGCGATACTCCTGGCGGGCGCGCTTAACGTTGGGCGCGGCGGCCACGATCACGTCGGCGTATGCATGCACGTGGTTGCGGTCGAAGCGCACCGCAGGCACCACCAGCGCACGGTTTCGGTAAAGCTCGCAGTTGATGTTGCGGCGACGGTTCTCACCGTACCATTTGCGCTGCTTATCGAGAACGTTGTACAGATACGAATCGGCGCACAGCGTGGCCTCCTGGCCCAAATAACCCTGAATATAGCCACCGCCCGGGTTGGTAAACGAGGCAAAGGCGAGCACGGCCATGTCGCAGAACTGCGCATAGCCACGACCGTTGTCCAGGATGGCCTGCGTGGCGGAGGCATCGAGCACGGTGACCTCGGGCAGAACCGGAGCGGGCTCCTCAGCAGGCGCGGACTCAGCTTCAGCGATTTCCTCGGCAGGCTCCTCGACGGGCTCAGGCGCTGCCTCGGTCTCGGGCGCTGCCTCGGTCTCGGGCGCCGCCTCGGTCTCGGCAGCCTCCGCGCCCTCGACGTCCTCGGCAACCTGTTCTTCGGTGGCCACAGCACTCTGGGCCTTGGCCTTCATCGCCGAGACAAAGCCGGCAGGCATACCGTCAAACTCGCGAACACCGGCAAGCGAACGCTCGATATCCTTGGCGCACGCTTCGGACACAGTTGCCACGTGACGCTCGGCGGCCTTGGCACGGGCCTCGCGCTTGGGATTGGGCTGACCCGCTCGGTTGGACCTGCGGTTACGGTTCCTATTGTCGACGTCTGCCATACGTGGCCACCTTTCCTGTCGCTGCCGCTATCGGCTTTTTCCCATCCATGATACCCCGCCGCGTACAAAAAAGACGGCCCCGAAGGACCGCCTTTCACATCGATTTACACGCACGGCAAACACCGCCGCAATTCGCCACTAGTCGCGACGGCCAAGGATGTTCAAAATGCGCAGGAACACGTTGATAATGTCCACGAACAGATTGGACGCCATGAGCACCGCATTGGGCAGCGTGGGCGGCACCGTCGTGGCAACATAGGTGTCGTAGCCAATAAAGCCAGCGAACACCACGATCACGATCAGGTCGGTGATGGTCTGCGAGACGCCCATGAACATCAGCATGATCTCAACCAGAATAGTGGCGAGCAGAATGCCAAAACCGATGCCATATACGCGCTGGAAAAACTTGGGGAACGTCACGCCCAAGGCGCCAAAGACAAAGGTGATGGCGGCCGTGGCGATAAAGGCAGTGTTGATGGTGGGCAGGTCGTAGTTGGCAAGGCCAAACGACGCGGTCAGGCCAAAGGTACTCGCAAAGATTACGTAGCCCACAAGGGACAGGCCCACGGACTGCTTGCTGGCGGCGGCCGACATCATGACCATGCCGACGATGGTCAAAATAAATGAGCCAAAGACCAGCGGCAAAGCGGCGCCGCTCATCATCATGCGGGCAAACGCCATGGTGCTCGTAAAGTAAGCACCAGCGCCCATGGCACAAAAGCCCAAGAAGATGAGGGCAGACATGGCAAGATTGTACGCACGCGGCGACATCTCCTTGGCACGGCTTGCGCCGGCCTCGATGGGGCCGTTCTGATAGCCCTGGATATCGTTCATAATTTCGTCCTTTCAAAAAGTGCCGTGAAAGACGGCGCAGCAGGTGACAAGATTCCTGTCATTGTACCCGAATGCCGTACGTCCTTACCCACGGCGCTCGCCCTCGAGCGTACGATCAAAGGCCCAGACCCACCAACGCATCACGTGTGCCTGCGAGCCGTCCGCCCGCTCGCGCGTCTGGTCCTCCAGATACAACTCGGTCGCGTGCCCGCCAAAACGCACCTTATAGGTCGCCGTACGGATGCCGTGGACCGTCAGGCCAAACCCGGTGGTCGAGATAATTTCATCGATTGTAAAACAACGTCCGTCGACCCAGCAGACGGCGACTGGCACGACTTGTCCGCCCGCGAGGATGCGAGCCACGACGTCCACATACTGCTTGTGTACGCGCCGAGTTTTGCCGTCTGTCTGTCGATATTCCATGCCTCCTATTATCGAACGCATGTTTGCATGTTGTAAAGCGAACAGACTGTGGTTTTGGAGTGTCGTAGTAATCGCACGTGTCCGCATGGCGTGTTAGCAAAAAGAACACCCGCGGTCAACAGGGCTAATATTCAATTTTAGTGCCAAAAAGTTCACTTCTCCCATCAGAACTCGGTAAAGAAACCCGCAGGAGGTGATACGATTTATCATGTTTTTGTAACGTGCCTGCAAACTTCGAGAAAGCCCATATATGGACGTAACGTTCTCAACCTTCCTCGGCCAAATTGTGTCGAACCCAGTCCTTGCCGTCACCGTGATCCTCGCGTTGGGCGCCATCTTCGTCAATGGATGGACCGACGCGCCCAACGCCATCGCGACCTGCGTCACTACGCGTTGCATGCCCGCCCGCGCCGCCATTCTCATGAGCGCCGCATTCAACTTCCTCGGCGTGCTCATCATGACGCACTTTAACGCGAGCGTCGCCAACACCATCTCACATATCGTCGACTTTGGCGGAAACAGCACCATGGCGCTCGCCTGCCTGTGCGCGGCGCTGTTCTCCATCGTCGTCTACGGCGCCACAGCGTCGCGTTTTGGCATCCCCACCTCGCAAAGCCACAGCCTTATCGCCGGCCTGACCGGTGCCGCCATCGCCCTCGGCGGCGCGAGCAGCGTCAACGTCCACGAGTGGATGAAGGTCATCTACGGCCTGGCGCTCTCCATCGGCCTGGGCTTTGTTATGGGCTGGGTCCTGTGCAAGCTCGTCTCGATTCTTTTCGCCGCCGCCAACAGGCGACGTGCCAATGTCTTCTTTAAATACGCTCAGATCGCGAGCGCCGCGGCCATGAGCTTTATGCACGGCGCGCAGGATGGACAGAAGTTCATCGGCGTGCTCTTTTTAGGCGTGGCCTTCGCCAACGGCCAGACGAGCATCGGCGATGCCGGCATCCCCATCTGGATTATGCTGCTGTGCTCGGCCACTATGGGTATCGGCACCAGCGTGGGCGGCGAGCGCATCATCAAGTCCGTCGGCCAGAGCATGGTCAAGCTCGAGAAGTATCAGGGCTTCTCTGCCGACCTCGCAGGCGCCGCGAACTTGCTGCTTGCCACCCTTACCGGCATCCCCGTGTCCTCCACGCACATCAAAACCTGCGCCATCATGGGCGTCGGTGCCGTCAAGCGCCTTTCGGCCATCAACTTCGGCGTGGTCAAGGACATGATGTTCACCTGGTTCTTCACCTTCCCCGCCTGCGGACTCATCAGCTTTGTCATGGCCAAGCTGTTCATGATGTTCCTCTAATCAAACCGAACGTCCATCCGGACCGCAACACTTCGCCCACCCGTCTTCGCCTCGAAAGGACCCACCCATGGCAAAGAAACCCGATTCGTTCTACTTTGACAACTACGTTGCCTGCGCCGACCTCGCCGTCCAGGCCGCAGAGCTGCTCACCAAGATTTTCGAGAACTTCGATCCCGCGCAGATTCACGACATGCTCAATAAGATGCATGCGATTGAGCATGCGGCAGACAAGAAGCACCACGAGCTCGAAGACGCCCTGCTCACCGCCTTTATCACCCCGCTCGAGCGCGAGGACCTGGACCTGATGAGCTGCGCGCTCGACACCGTGCTCGACCGCATCGAGGGCGTCGTGCAGCGCGTCTACTTCACCAACATCCAGAGCATCCATCCCGACGCCATCGTCATCGCCCACAAGGTGACTGACGCCTGCCGCGCCATGAAAGACCTGATGGTCGAGCTGCCCAACTACCGCAAGTCCAAGACCCTGCGCGAACTCGTCATCCAGATCAACACCATCGAGTCCGAAGCCGACGAGCTCTATATCAACGCCATGCGCAACCTGCACGTTAACGGCAAGGACCCGCTCGAGGTCATCGCCTGGCGTGACGTCTACGCCTTCCTGGAGTACTGCGCTGACTGCTGCGAGAATGTGGCCGATGTCGTGGATTCGATTGTCATGAAGAACAGTTAATTGGGGGTACATGTCCCGGCGGTCGCGGGCCCGACCACTGATAACCTTTTTCACTCCGGCTGCAAGCAGAGTCGTTCAAAAGCGGTTAATTAGTGGTACGCGTCCCACCGGCGAAGGCCCGGCACCTATTTGCTTTCTCACTCCGGCTGCGTGGCAGAGTCGTTCGAAAGTAAATAGGTGTCGGGCCTTCGCCTTACGTATCACCATTGGGAACCTGGGCTAATAGGCGGAATGCATGGTGGCTTTGGTTGAAAGCGTCTTTGGCATCAGTCATGACTTTGGGCAGCGCTGAGCGTTTGGCTGAATGTTGCTCTGGGTACCCTTTGGTTGTCTTTTATTTCGTTATTAAATTGTTGGAGGGCTTGTATGTCTTATTTGGATCTGGCTCGGGGTCGGTATTCTTGTCGTGAATTTGAGGCTCGGGCTGTTGAGCAGGCTGTGGTGGATGCCATTGTTGAGGCTGGGCGCATTGCTCCTTCTGCTTGTAATAACCATCCAACCCGTGTGATGGTGTTGGATACGCCTGAGCTTCTGGAGAAGGCAGCTGCTTGTCAGCCTCGGTTTGCTCGTGATGGGTCCATCTTTGGCGCTCCGCTCATCTTCCTTATTTGCAGCGTTACCGACGACGCTTGGGTCCGCCCCTATGACCAGATGAACTCCAGCGCTATCGACACCTCGATTGTTTGCGATCAGATGATGATGGAGGCCGAGGAGCAGGGCCTGGGAACGTGCTGGGTGTGCCATTTTAAGCCCGAGCTTGCCTGCGAGCAGTTCAACCTGCCCGAGGGCGTCTATCCCTATCACATGCTCGTCTGCGGATATCCTGCCGACCACATCGCCGATTCCGAGCATCGCGAGGCCCGTACCATTCCCCTCTCCGACTTCCTCCTCAAGTAGATTTTGGGACATGCCCTAAAACCTATCCTTGACCGCTCACCGGTTCGCCGAGTTCTGCGCCACTATGTGCAGGGCTCGGTTTTTTATGTTGCGCGCCCCGGTACAGTCATAAAAAAGGACCCGCAAGCTGCGGGTCCTTTCTAGGCACTAAATTGTAGGCCGAATGTTAGTCCAGGTCGTCGGCAGCGAAGTTGTCGATCGGGGCGAAGGGATCGGCCACGGGGACAACCGGGTCAGCGACGGGCAGCGGCTCGGCGGGAACAGTCACCGCAGGAGAAGCGGCAGAACCGACCGGCGTGGAGGCCATGAGGTCGGCCGGGAAGGAGTTCTGGGCATCGTCCATGAAGTGCTGGATGAGCTTGAGATACTCGGCCTTGAACTCCTCACGAGAAGCCTTGAGACGATCGATCTCCTCGAGCTCAGCCTGCTTTTCGGTCAGAGCCTGGCGGATAACCTCGCGGGCCTTGGCGTCAGCCTCGTTGCGAATACGCTCAGCGTTCTCATTGGCATCGTTGACGATGGTCTCAGCGGTCTGCTGGGCAGCGATCAGGGCAGCGGAAATCTGGCGCTCCTGAGCGGAGAAGTCAGGGGCGGGAGCAGCCACGGGGGCGGCAGGAACGGCCTGGGCGGGGGCATCCTGAGCCTGGGCAAGCTGAGCCTGCGCATCGGCAAGCTGCTGCTCGGTAGCAGTCAGACGACCCTTAAGGTCGACGATCTTAGCGAGCATAGCGTCAACCTCAGAGGACAGCGTCTCCAAGAAGACGTCGACCTCAGCAGGATCGTAGCCACGCTTGGCCTCAGAGAAAGTCTGAGCCTGGATGTCTGCAGGGGTAATAGCCATAACAAGTCTCCTTTTTCATCGCCTCGGCGCTACACGCCCGACGTAAGTTACTAAGACAGTTCTACACGAGTATACCTATAAGAAGCTGCAGAACCAGCCTCTGCACCAACTGCAACGCAATAATCGCAACGACCGGCGAAAAATCGATACCGCCCATCGGCGGGATGAAACGACGGAACAGGTTGAGCCACGGACCGCACACGCTATCAAGCACCGCGGCAATATCCTGAAGCAAACCACCCTGCTTCATGGGAATCCACGTCATAAAGCAGTAGACGACAATGAGCGTGGAATAGAAGTTGAACAGCGTATTGACCAGCTGGACGATAGTGTAGATGTTGATGGGAATCTCCTCGTCTTGTCTTTACTTAAGGTAGCCGTCGGCACGAAGCTTCTTGAGATCGGAATCTTTGACCTCGCAACCGGCGGGCAGCACCATGAACACGCGGTCGCCCACCTCCTTGACCGTGGCACCCAGACCGCAGGCAAAGCCGTAAGAGAAGTCCAAGACGCGCTTGGCAACTTCGGTGCGTACGCCCACAAAAATCAGTGCGACAGGCTGCTTGGTGCGAACGCGGCGCACCACGGTCTCCACGTCGTCATAGCTCTCGGGGCGCAGGACATAGGCCGGCAGCTGCGGTGTGGCGTTGATGATATTGCTCGCATAGGCCGAGGCATCGCTCGGTGCAGGCGCAGGCGCAGCGGCGGCACGGGCGCGGGTGTTCTCGGCGTAGCTCGACGGCGTGTCATAGGCACCAGGACGATAACCGCTCGCAACACTGTCCTGCGAGCGCGAAGGCGGGTTATACGTTGTGGCATGGCGGGAGTCATCGCCGACCAGCTGCCCGGAGCGTGTATACACGGCAACCGACTCAGCTTCACCACGGCGCGTCTGACCAAGCAGGCCGTTGCTCGGCTCGTCTTGGGTGTAGAAGCCCTCGCCCGAAGCACCGCTGTAGCCGTTGCCCTGATAGCCATCGTCATAGCCATCATCGTAGCCGTAGTCGTCGTCCTGGCCATAACCCTGGTCGTAACCCTGCTGGCCGCCCAGGTGCATCTTATTTTTAATCTCGTCAAGGAAGCCCATGGTTGTGTCCTCTCGCGGTTTAGTGCAGGCGCCCCGATAATCAGTGCGCACTTCAGAGCCTTATTTTACTGCAAACTCCGGGCTAAATACTACCCTGCCCAGGCGAACGAGCGTAGAGCCCTCCTCAAGGGCAGGCTCAAAGTCTTCGCTCATGCCGCAGGAAAGCTCAGGCAGGTTCAAATCGGGATGCGCCGCCTCCAGCTCATCCCTCAGCTCACGAAGCCCCGCAAAGGTGCGGCGTGCCACATCCTTATTCCCCCGGGGCGCCATAGTCATAAGCCCCTGTACGCAAATTCCCTCAAGTTCCGCAAGCTCACCCGCGGCGGCGCGAATCTCATCGGGCGAAAAGCCTCCCTTCGACTCCTCACCACTCACATTGACCTCAATGAGCACACGCTGGGGGCCGGCGAGTTCGCCTGCCTCAATCTTGCGGGCAGCACGGCTCGAGATCGCCTGCGCCAGATGCAGCGAACCCACCGAGTGAATCAGCTCGGCTGAGCCCAGCACCGCATTGATCTTATTGGTCTGCAGGTTGCCGATCATATCGAAGCGCACCTCGGGCAGCTCCGGATGCTCCGCCAAACCTGTGAGCTTGCGAACCAGCTCCTGCGGGCGATTCTCGGCAAAATGGCGATACCCCGCCTGGATGGCGGCAACGGTCTCATCGACACCAACGGTCTTGGACACGGCAATGAGGCGCGCGGCGTCGTGGGGACGGCCCGCGCGATCGAGCGCCGCATAAAAACGTTCCAGAATCTGCTCGCGGCGAGCGCGCATCAAGTCCAAATAGTTATCCATTGCCAATCGCCTCCGCTGACAGCCAAACAAGTAGTCCCATGCTAACGCAAGAGCGCGGCCCCGCATGTGCAAGGCCGCGCTCACTTAGGTATTTACAATCTTTCGACGAACGGGGTTACTTACTCCTCGTCGTCCTCGCCATCGTCCTCATCCTCAAGATGATCGAGCAGGTAGCGAAGACCCTCGCTGACCTCGTTAACGGGCACCTTGGCAACGTAGCGTGCATCGACGGCGGGCCTCATGATAACACCCTCGCCCGAAGGCACGCGCATGCTCTCGAGCTCATCCTCATCAGTGCAGGCGATATCACCGGCAGTCATACGCTGTCCGGTCAACAGGAAGGTCAGACGGCAGGCGGCATCGATGGAAATCGAGGCGATGCGATCGAGATAGCGCGATACCATGATGGCGCGGCGCAGGTCGTCATAGTTGCTGTCGTCGTCCATAAAATCGCCCGTGTCCATGCGGTTAAAGGTGCGGAAGAACTTCTCGTAGGCGGCGTGCACTGGCTCGTCCTCGACGGCCAAGTTGCAGATGATGGACATGTCGTTGGTGACGAGCGCAGAAAGCGAAGAGCCCAGCACCTGGTAGACGGCCTCAGCCTCGGCCTCGACCGTGCCGACAAGCTCCTTGGGCAGCGAGATGTCGGCCTTGATCATATGACGCGTGGCGCGGCAAATCTGGCGAACCTTATCGGTCATGCGCTGCAGGTTAAAGTCGACGTAGATGATCGTCTGCAGCAAGCGGAAGTCGGAGGCGACCGGTGACTGCGTGGCAATCAGGTTGTAGCAGACGGCCTCCAGGTTGGCGCAGCGTGCGTCAATCGAAAGCGTACGCTTCTTGGTCTTGGTGGCGAGCTTGCGGTCGTCGGTCACATAGGCCTTCACGGCATCGTGGAGGGCCAGATCGACGGCCTCGTAGATGCTCAGCATCTCGTGACGGGCCTCGATGAGCTGACGGGAAAACAGTTTGCGCATGGTTCACTCCAATCAGTTGGGTGCGGTCATGCCGCCCGCACAGTGAATACGCACCGGACCAGATCCGATCGGCTTGGGACTAGTCGCACCGATCAGCCAAAGCGGCCGGTGATATAGTCTTCCGTCCGCGAGTCCACCGGGCTGGTGAAGATCGCGTCGGTTTGACCATACTCGATGAGCGTAGCGGGCTCGCCGGCAACTTCCTGCAAGAAGAACGCGGTGTAGTCACTGATACGAGCTGCCTGCTGCATTGAATGCGTGACGATGATGATCGTCATCTCGGGCGCCAGCTCGGCCATCAGATCCTCGACCTTAGAGACGGAAGTGGGGTCGATGGCGGAGCAGGGCTCGTCCATCAGGAGGACATCGGGTTGCACCGCAAGCACGCGCGCGATGCACAGACGCTGCTGCTGACCGCCCGAGAGCGCCAAACCATCCTTGTTGAGCTGATTGGATACCTCTTTCCAGAGGTTGGCGCGCTTGAGCGATTCTTCCACGATGTCATCGAGGTCGCTTTTGCTAGTCACGCCCTGCAGACGAGGGCCAAAGGCGACATTCTCGTAGATGGATTTGGGAAACGGGTTGGGCTGCTGAAAGATCATGCCCACGCGACGACGGAGATCGACCGGATCGACACCCTCGGCATAGATATCGTTGCCGTCGAGCGTCATGGTGCCCTCGACGCGCGTGCCCTCAATCAGGTCATTCATGCGGTTGATGCAGCGCAAAAACGTCGACTTGCCGCAGCCCGAAGGGCCAATGAAGGAGGTGATGGCGTTTTTGGCGATGTTGAGGTCAAGCCCCGTCAGCGCATGAAAGTCACCGTACCAAAAGTTGAAATCCTTGGCCGTAATGGCCGCTTGCTCCAACGCGGGAGCGGACTGATAAACGGACATGGGACTCCTTAACTAGCGACGCTTGCGCGACAGGAAGCGCGCAAACAGGTTGAAGGCCAAAATGATCACCATCAGCAAGAGCGCGGTGCCGTAGGCTGCGTTCATGTTGATGCCGTCGTTGGCAAGCAGGTACAGGTGAACGGTCATGGGACGACCGGAATCGAGCGGCGAAATAGGTAGATTGATGGCCTGGCCCATGGTGTAGAGCACCACGGCGGTCTCGCCGATGGCACGGCCGATGGCAAGGACGATGCCCGTGGCAATGCGGCCAAAGGCCGAAGGAAGCACGATCTTGGAGACGACCTGCCACTTGGTAGCGCCCAGGCCGTACGCGCCCCAACGGATATAGCGCGGAACGGCGCGAATGGCTTCTTCGGTGGTGCGCATGACGATGGGAAGCATCAAGAGCGCGAGCGCCAGAGCGGCCGAGACCATCGAAAGGCCCAGGCCCATAGCCTCGACAAACAAGGCGTAGCCAAACAGGCCCATAACGATGGAGGGCACCGAGGCCAAAGCGTCAGCAGCGTAGCGAATGAGCTCGACGACCTTGCCCTGCTTGGCGTACTCGGCCAGATAGACGGCTGCCAGCACAGCGATCGGCGTGCAGATAAGCATGGCGAGCGCCGTCACGTAGACGGTCGAGACGATCGTGGGCCAAATTCCGCCCTCGGCGTTGACGCCCTGGGGCCAACCGAAGATAAAGTCGAGCGAGATGTGTGGCAGGCCGTTGATGACCACGTAGGCGATGATAGCGACCAGCACCAGCGTGGTGATGTAGGCAGCGGCACGAAACACGCCAAGCATGATCTTGTTGGACAGGTCCTTGTTGATGCGGCCCTTCTTGCCGTGGGAAAGGGCACGCTTGATGCGCTCGCGCGACGAGGTCGTATCGACCGTCGTGTCAACGGAATCGGACATAGCCTACCCCCTCTTCTTCTTGGAAATCAGACGGACGATACCCACCAGCGTGGCGGAGATGATAAACAGGACCACACCCATGCCGAACAGCGCCGAGCGGTGCAGACCCGAGGAATAGCTCATGTCGAGCGCAATCTGGCTCGTGAGCGTCGAGATGGGGCTCGCAATGCTGTCGGGAATAACCGGGGCGTTACCTACGACCATGAGCACGGCCATGGTCTCGCCGATGGCACGGCCCATACCCAGCACGATGGCATCAACGATACCCAGCTTCGCGGCAGGTAGCACGACCTTATAGATGGTCTGCCACTTTGTGGCGCCCATGGCATACGATGCCTCGCGAATGCCCATGGGAATGGAATTGAGAGCATCGATGGTGAGCGTGGTGATGGTAGGGACGATCATGATGGCGAGCACAAACCACGCCGTCAGCGCACCAAAACCAAGGCCGCCGGTCAGTTGTGCGATAAACGGGCGGATGATGATCATGCCAAAGAAGCCGTAGATGATGGAGGGTATGCCCGCCAGCAGGTCAACGGCGGGGCTGATGAGCTTGCGCACGCGCTTGCTGGCAATCTCGACCAGGTACACGGCCGTGCCCACACCTAGCGGCACGCCCATGGCGAGCGCACCGACGGTCACCAGACCCGAGCCGGCAAGCAGCGACAAGATGCCGTAGTGGCCCTCGGAAGGCGCCCACGTAAAGCTAAAGAAGTCAGCCAGACCGATGTCAGTAAAGACGGGCAGCGCCGAGTACGTGGTAAAGACAAAAATCAGGATGACGGTAACGACCGCCAAGAACGCGCAGGCAAAGAAGATCCACTGCAGCGCCTTCTCCTTGATATAGGTACTGCGCGATACGAGCGCCAGCTCGCGCTTCTTGGGCGTCTGAACATTCTGCTCAGTCTGGGAGTTTTCCTGTGCTTCCATGCTACTCACTCCCCTTCTCGTCGTTGGTGACGGGAATAAAGCCCGCCTCGCGAATCTGCTTGTCCATCTTTTCGGACGTCACATAGTCGATGTAATCCTGCGCCTGCTGCGAAGGCACACCCTTCACAAAGAAGTAAAGGTCGCGCGAGATGGGATAGCCGCCACTCGCGACCGTCTTCTCGGACGCCTCAACATGATTGACCGAGACGGCCTTGACCGAGGTCTTGGCGTTGAGGCTATCGACGAAGCCCAGCGAAATGTAGCCGATGGCCCCACGCGAACGAGATACCACGTCGCGCACCTGGCCCGTACCCGAAAGAACAGCCGAGCGGCGATCGAACGGCGTGCCATCCATCACGATGGTACGGAAGGCCTCGCGCGTACCGGACGCCTCGTCTCGGTTGATGACCTGAATCCTCAGGTCCTCGCCACCGACCTCTTTCCAATTGGTAATCTTGCCGGCGTAGATATCGCGGAGCTGCTCGGTCGAGAGGTTATCGACGGGGTTGTCGTCGTTCACGATGACCGCAATACCGTCGTGGGCAATGACGATGGGAGTCAGGCCCAGATCCTGTTCGTCGGCATTGAGTCCACGGGAGGAGCTGGCGATATCGGCCGTGCCGGCGCTGACGGCCTCGATCCCAGCGGAAGAACCCAAACCGGAAACGAGCACGTCGATGCCGGTCTCCTCCTTAAAGCCCTCGGCCGCAATCTCGGCGATAGGAAGGCAGGTCGTGGAGCCGGCCACGGTAATGGAAGAGGTCGAAGATCCCGAAGAACAGGCGCACAGCGTAAGCGTAAGCACAGCGGCGCTCAGAACCGATACGATCTTTCTCATAGCATCACGCCGATCGCAGCATGGCGCCCACAGGTGCCGTCCTCGTTACGGTAGGAATAAAAGCGGTCGTTCTGACGCACGGTCGAAAGCTGGGTATCCACGATATTATCCGCGTCGACACCGACATCTACCAGCGCCTCGCGAATGGCAGCGGAAAGATCAAGCATGCGAGAGGTATTCGCATCGATGCAAGAGAACTCGGCGGCAAAGCGATCCATGAGTTCCTGGGATACCTCATATTCGTCACCCAAGATATGGGGGCCGATATAGGCGGAAACGTCGCTCGCATCGCAACCGGCAGCATCGCAAAGCGCCTGGCACGCCTTGGCGGAAATACGTGCAATCGTGCCCTTCCAACCGGAGTGCACCACGGCAAATCCGCCGGGGGCCACCAGCACCACGGGAACGCAGTCGGCAAAGCAGAGCAGCACGGGCACGTCATGGGCCGTACAGACGATGGCATCGCAGCCCTCGGCAATCTGCTCGCGAACAGCCTCAAGATCGTCGGCGCCGTTCGAAGTCACCGTAACGATATGGTCACCATGGACCTGATTGGGCACGAGCAGATTATGCTCGCACTCAGTGGCGCCCATAGCTTCGAGCGCTCGACGACGATTTTCTTGAACAGCAAAGGGGTCATCGCCTACATGCGAGCCCAGGTTGAGCGAGGAGTACGCATCTTCAGAAACGCCACCGGTGCGCTCGGTAAAGGCAAAGCGGACATCGGATGTCGCGCCCTCCACCAACGTAACTCCATCATGGTCGACACGCGAAACGTTGTCCGCACGTGCTGCCATACTAAAGCCTCCTAATAACACAAGTACCGCGGCGTCGCCGCGCAGTCCGCGTTTATACGGCTGTCATACTTCCTTAAAAGGATACCCGCAGCGGTAGGGACCAAACGTAAAGGGAACGTAAGGAGATTGGAGGCTTTCGTTTACAAACGAGAAACAAAACGGGGTGCATCCAAATGGACACACCCCGTGCAGGTCGTTGAGAAAAACGAACTAGAAGCTACCGCGCTTCAGGAAGTCGGGAAGCTCGAACTGGTCGTTGCCAAAGTTGGGCAGCTCGGTACCACCGACGTTGCGGGTCGGAGCGGCCTGAGCCGGGCTGGCAGCCGGAGCGGTGCGCTGCGGCTCAGCGGAGGCAGCGGCCTTGCTCTGAGACTGCTGAGCAGCAAAGAGCTCGTCCTGACGGTTGACGTTGGAGTCGGAGAAGCCCGTAGCGATGACGGTGATACGCACCTGATCGCCCAGGGACTCGTCGACAACGGTACCGAAGATGATGTTGGCCTCGGGGTCGACGGCGTTGGCGACAACGTCGGCGGCGTCGCTGATCTCCTGGATGCCCAGGTCCTTGGAACCGGCGATGGAGAGCAGCACGCGCGTGGCACCATCGATGGAGCTCTCGAGCAGCGGGCTGGAGATGGCCTGCTGGGCAGCATCGACGGCACGGGTATCCCCAGAAGAGGTACCGATACCCATCATGGCGGTACCGGCCTGCTTCATGATGGTCTTAACATCGGCGAAGTCCAGGTTGATGATACCGGGGACGGTGATGAGGTCGGTGATGCCCTGGGTGCCCTGGGAAAGGACGCCATCGGCAATCGCGAAGGCCTCGAGCATGGTGGTCTTCTTCTCGGCGATGTCGAGCAGCTTATCGTTAGGGATGACGATCATGGTGTCGACGCAATCGGAGAGGGTCTTAATGCCCTCCTCGGCGCTCTTCTTGCGCTTGCGGCCCTCGAAGGTGAAGGGCTTGGTCACGACGGCGACGGTCAGCGCACCGACCTCGTTCATCGCTATATCGGCAACGATGGGAGCAGCGCCGGTACCGGTGCCACCGCCCTCGCCGCAGGTGATGAACACCATGTCGGCGCCAGCGAGCGCCTCGGCAATGTCGTCGCGGGACTCATCGGCAGCCTTGCGGCCAACCTCGGGGTTGGCGCCGGCGCCCAGGCCGCGGGTAAGGTCGGTGCCGATGTGCACCTTGATATCGGCATCAGAGATCGCGAGTGCCTGAGCATCGGTGTTGATGGCAACAAACTCGACGCCGCGGATGCCCTCTTCGATCATTCGATTGACCGCGTTGGTACCGCCGCCGCCGACGCCGACCACCTTAATGACGGCAAGGTAGTTGTTGATCTCTGTCTCGTGCATGTCGGTCCTCCGAACAAAGGTTATAGCCATAGCATGGGTCGACCCCTGCGCACATTAACCTTCAGGTTGAAAGTAAATGCAAAGGTAAACCGTATTATGGTTGCACATTATGAACGTATCAGTCAAATAATTGACCGTGAAAACCAAACAAACCAGATAAACGGCGTGGTATGGCCCCTCAACAAAGCATCAACCAGCGCTATGAGGTCGGAGCATTCCTAAATGTGTAGTTGCCCGGAGAGCGCACATTGATATACGTTACGCCCTCTACCTGCGAAAGCAACTTGGTGACTACGCGTTCCTTCTTGGCGATATCGTCCGAATCGCCCAGCGACACCTCAATGCCGTTATTGAGGTTTGCCGAGATGGCTTCGACCGAAGGCGTGGAAATATCCTTGACTTGTCCCAAGAACTCGCTCGAAAAACCACGCACATAATCCAGGCCGGCCTTAACGGCCTTGGAGCTCACCGCCTGGCCGGAAACTGGAGCGACATCCGCCGAGACATCAGTCAGCAACACCGCGCCATAGTGCTTAGCGAGCGCCAGTGCGGCATCGATGCCGGTCAGGGTATTTGAGCCCTGCCCTGTCGCGATGACGTTGCCCTGGTCGTCCACTTCGACCGACGTCGACAGCGGGGCGATCCAGGTGTCATCATCCCCGATGGCCCAGGCTAGGTCATCGGAGCTGATATAGGCAATTGCGATGACCTTGCGCTCCATAGGCGTAATGATGAGCGTATGCGGGAACTGACGCTGAACATCCACGCCCGAGACCCACGGGTTCTGCTTGAGGTCCTCGGTAATCTGGTCGGGATCGACGTTAAAAAGCGACGTTCCCTCGGGCAAATCGATCAGCTGGATAGCATCGTGCTTCGTCACATGCTCGCTGCCTTGAATCTGAATATCAGTGGCGGTAAACAATCCAGAGTTAATCACCACGATGGCAACGACGACGAGCACGGCCAAGACGGCCAGAACGCCGCCCACGATTTTGCCTTTGCCTGTAACGACAGAAGCGGCGTCTGATGTTTTATTTGCCATCGCCCCAAGTGAAGACAACGGGTTGACGCCTTTTTTACCCGAAGGCTTCTTGGCGGTAGCCGGCACCGATGTCAGCGAGCGCGGTTTCGATGCGCCCAGCGTGCGACCCGGACGCAGCGTTTTAGTTCCCGTCGGTGGCTTAGGAGTTGCCATGGGACGGGCAGGCTTGGCGCCCATAACAGGCTTTGACGTCACCGAGGGACGCGAGGACTTTTTTGCGGCCGGACGATTACCGAGCTGCGAGCCGACGACCGGACGACTGGTCTGTCGAGCATGCCCGACAGACTTAGAGTGCGCGACGGTATTGCGTTGAGGTTTGGCAGGCGCGCCGGAACGCCCTCCGGCGCGGCGGAAGGTGGGTTTCGATGCTCTAGAAGCCGAGGAATTTAACTTCCGGTCTGAGCTCGATGCCATACGCCTCCCTCACCTTTCCGTGCACATGTCTGATAACCGCGGCAACGTCATCGGCCGAGGCAGTTCCGTTATTAACGATAAAATTAGCGTGAACGGGCGAAACTTCCGCGCCGCCAATCGAAAAACCCTTTAATCCACAATCCTCGATAAGCTTGCCCACGCTCGCATCGGGCGGGTTGCGAAAGACCGACCCGCAGGATGCGCGACCCATGGGCTGTGTACGCTTGCGCCTCGTCAGGTACCGCTCCATGCGCTCGCGAATGTCGGCCTTGGGCGCCAGTTTAAGCTTGAGCACGCACTCGAGGATGATCTCATTGCGGGGAAGGCTACATTCGCGGTAGCCCCAAGTGATCTCGGACCCCGCATAATGTTTGATACCGGATGCCGGGTCAAACGTTACGACATCCTCAACCAGCGAGCCAATCCACTCGGTCCGTGTGCCGGCATTCATAGATATCGCACCGCCAACCGAACCAGGGATGCCAACGGCAAACTCAAGGCCCGAGAGGCTACGCGACAGGGCATCGTTGACCAGGCGCGCAAACATCACGCCCGCACCGACCGTCAGCGTACAACCGTCATCGGCAACAACCGTGCGCTGAAACTCACGTCCGAGCGAAATGACGGCGCCGCGATAACCGCCATCGGCAACCAGCAGATTGGAGCCCTTGCCGATGATGACCCACGGCACCTGCTCGCGATCGAGCACCGCCACGGCGCGGCGGAGAGCATGGTAGCTATGGCACGTGACAAAGAGGTCCGCCTTGCCGCCGATGCGATAGCTCGTATGGCGGGCAAGGCGCTCGTCCTCAATCACATCCGTGTCGATCATGCCCGAAAGCGCCATGACGGCGTTAAACAGACCCATAGGGGTTAAGCATCCTTCTTGGAGGTCAGGTACTCGATAAACTCGGGGCCGACCGTCGTAACGTCGCCGGCGCCCATGGTAAGCAGCAAGTCGCCCTCGCCCACCAGCTGCTCGAGTTCCTTGTTGAGCTCAAGGCGGCTGGAACAGTAGACGACCTCCTTGCCAGGGTGCTTGGCACGCACGGTATCGGCGAGCATCTTAGAGGTGACGCCCGGAATGGGCATCTCGCCAGCCGAGAACACATCAATCAGCAGCAGTTTATCGGCATTGGCAAATGCATCGGCAAAGTCGTCGCACAGGGCCTGCAGGCGCGAATAGCGGTGCGGCTGGAACACGACGTCGACGTGCTTGTAGCCCAGCGACGAAGCGGCGGCAAGCGTCGCCTTGATCTCGGTGGGGTGATGGCCGTAATCATCGACTACGGTGATGCCATCGATATCGCCCACGTGGGTAAAGCGACGGCGGACGCCCTCAAAGCTCGAGAGCGCCTTGGCGGCGGCGTCAATGTCAAGGCCCAGGACATGTGCGACGGTGAGCACCGCCGTGGCGTTGAGCATGTTGTGGCGACCGGGATTGCTCTTGATCTCCACAGCATGCTCAGTGCCGTCCTCAAAGCGAACGATAAAGTCACTCTGGATGCCCTTAACATCCGGGTGCATGCAGACGATGTCGTTGCTCTCGGCAAAGCCGTAGGAAAGCACGTGACGGCCCGTCGACTTGGCGAGCTCGACCAGATGCGGGTCCTCGCCGCAGACGATGACAGTGCCGTCCTCGCCCACCAGGCTCATGAATTTGGCGAAAGTCGCCTCGATCTCCTCGATACCCGAGTAGTGATCGAGGTGGTCGGCCTCGACGTTGGTCACAATGACTACGTTGGGGTTCAGGAACAGGAAGGAGCTGTCGGACTCGTCGGCCTCGGCGACAAAGTAGTCGCCAGAGCCGTTCTTGCCGTTCGTGTCATAGCCCTCAACGATGCCACCGATCAAGAAGCTCGGATCCAGACCCATGCGGTCGAGCATGGTGGCGCACATCGAAGACGTGGTGGTCTTGCCGTGCGTGCCGGCAACAGCGACGGTAGTGTAGCCGTGGCCCAAGGCAGAGAGCATCTTGGCACGGGGCCACACGGGAATGCCCAGCTCGCGAGCGCGCACGAGCTCAGGGTTGGACTCCGGAATAGCGGTGGAGACAACAACCACGTCGGGCTTGACCTCGTCGATCGTGGCGGCCTCATGGCCCACATGCACCTTCACACCAGCGCGGGTAAGCTGGCGGATATAGCGTGACGTCTTAAGATCGGAGCCGGTAACGGCATAACCGCGCTCGTGCAGAACGAGGGCGATGCCGCTCATGCCGGCGCCGCCGATACCGATAAAGTGGGCGCTCTTAAACTCGGGCGTGGAGGTTGCAGTCTGGGAATCAGCCATGTGCTCGTGTACTCCTTGCGTAAACACTGCCTGTAACCCGTTAACTGTACCGCACCTACCGCATCAGCGCGAGGGCGACCGACGATATCCCGTCTAACTAACGCAAACCCTCTACCGCATCCGCCAGAAGAGTGGCGGCCCTATCCTGAGCCAGACCACGCGCCGCCTGACGCATGGCGTCGCGCGCCGCCGCGTCATCGACCAGGTGCAGCAGTTCATCGGCAAACGCAGAACCGTCGATATCGGCATCGGCGCAGAGCACGCCGGCCCCGGCGTCGACCAGATACCGGGCATTGGTAGTTTGGTGGTCGGCCGTCGCATGCGGATACGGCACGAGCACCGAGGGCACGGCGAGCGCAGCGATCTCGGCCACGCTCGATGCACCCGAACGCGAGAGTGCCAAATCGGCAGCAGCCAGCATATCGCCCATGTTGTCGATGTAAGGCTGGACGCGGTAACGCTTCGCCTCCTCGGGCGCCAGCGCCAAAGCGCGCTCGGTCTCCTCAAAGCCGTCGGCACCCGTCGAATGCAACACATAGAGGTTCTTGCGCGAAAGCAGCTCGTTTTTGAGCGAAACCACGCGCTCGTTGAGGTGCTGGGCGCCAAGTGAACCGCCAAAGACGAGCAGCAGCGTAGCGTCCTCGGGAACGCCAAGTGCTTTGCGGCCGCGAGCGCGATCGCCCTCGATTACCGAGCGACGTACGGGGTTGCCGGTCATGAGCACGTGGCCAGGGTCACCTTCGCGCTCAAAGACCGAACGCGCTGCCGGCACCGAGATGCACACGCGGGCGGCGTGGGAGTTCATCATCTTGTTGGCCAGGCCCGGAACAGAGTTCTGCTCATGCAGCAGATACGGAACGCCCGCGCCCTTGCACCACCCCAGCAGCGGAACCTCGACATAGGCACCAAAACCAATGGCGGCATCGGGCTTGCCGACCTTTGAGAAATGACTGGCGAGAGCACGCTTGGCCTTGTTGACACGCCACAGCGAGGTCAGCGCCGTCCAAGGACGGGAGCGGTCGAAGCCCGTGACTGTAATGGGCACAAAATCAAACCCAGCCTCGGGGACCAGACGACCCTCGAGCTTGCGCGACTGGCCCACGAACACAACGTGGTGGCCACGATCACGCAGCTCTTCGGCCAAGGCGAGCGCGGGGTTGATGTGTCCTGCCGTGCCGCCGGCTGCAATAGCAACGGTCATTTTATCGGTCATGGTAGTCCCTTCGTACACGCGGTCCCTGGTCGTCGGTGCGCAGACGCGCCGACGGGTCCGAGTTCAAATCGATTCGATTATATCCACCGCCCGCATTGCGAGAGCTGGGGCGCTGCGGACGACCTTGCGGAGCCGTTCGCGGGCGTGGACGAGCTGCCGGCTCGGATGCAGAACCATCCAGAACGGTAAAGCCGCTACGCGAAGGTCGTTCACCGCGCACATGAGCTACGCCGGCGGTACTCTCATCCATAACGGCAAAGCTCTCGCGGCGACGGTCGTACTCATCGCGACGGGCGCTCTCGTACGAAACGCGCAGGATCAATCCGGCAAGCATAAGCGACACAATAATCGACGAACCGCCGTAGCTAATAAACGGCAACGGTTTGCCCGTCATGGGAAACACGTTGAGGATGCCCAACGCGTTAATCAAAAACTGCACCGCGAGAATGACCGCGGAGCCAGACGCCATGAGCGCGCCCCGACGATCGGTCGCCTGCTCGGCAATGCGAAACGCCGAGTAGATCAGCATCGCAAACACCAAGAAGAACAACACGGTTCCGACAAAACCGACTTCCTCGCCAATGATGGCCAGGATGTAGTCGTTGTGCGCCTCGGGCAGATACGAGTACTTCATGGTTGAGTTGCCGATGCCACGGCCGAACAGACCGCCCGAGGCAAAGGCCATGATGGCAAGCGTGGCCTGATAGCCGTCACCATACTCGTCGGCCCAAGGGTTCAAGGCAACCTGAATACGCACCATACGGTACGGCTCTGCGACAAGCGCAATCACGATCACCAGAATGCCGAAGATTAGCACGCCGATGATAAATCTGGGGTCGAGACCCGCAAACAACGCCATGCACATGAGGGTCAACAGGATGATCAGGACAGTACCGAAATCGGGCTGGATAAAGATCAGAAAGAGCGAAATGCCCAAGTAGATGCCCATCTTGCGAAGGAATTCGTTGATGTTGCCACCGGGCGAAAAGAAACGATCAAGCATGATGGCCGAATACGCAATGGCAAATGGCTTTAAAAACTCGGAAGGCTGGAACTGAATACCGGCGATGTTGAGCCAGCGCGTGGCGCCACGGCTGCCGCTGCCCACCAAGAACACCAGAAGCAGTAGCCCCATCATGCCGATGAGGAAGATCCTGAGCACGTCTTCCCCAAACCAACTGTCCGGCAAGATGCGCACGATGGCAACCATAGCCAGCACGCCAACTCCGGCAAACGCGGCTTGTCGAAACAGAAAAAACGTCGCCGAGCCATTCTCGTGCAGCGCCTCGACCGAAGACGCCGAGTACACCATCAGCAGGCCAAAGCACACCAAGGTAAACAGGCAGGCCATGAATATCAAACGGGGGCGCATGATACGGGCGGGAACGCCGGCAATATAGCGTTCGCTAAACGTCTGCCCGCCGCGACCGGAACGCGGTGTGCTGCGCCGCGAGGAAGCACGGTCCGAATCGGGCCTCCTCATACCTTGTCGGGGGCTCTCCTCTCTCACCGGCAACCCCTATTCCATTTGCGATTTCGCCGCAGCGGCAAGCTGGGCCACATAGTCCTTAAACACGCGGCCGCGCTCCTCATAGCCCGAGAACTCATCGAACGAAGAGCAGGCAGGAGAAAGTAAGATCACATCGCCACGGCTCGACAGCGAACGGGCGACGTCCACGGCATCGCGCAGGTCATCCGCCTGGGCGATATCCACATCGCCATCGACATCGGCCTCGTCCATAGCGGCGGTGAAACGCTCGCGCGCATCGCCAAAGCAGACGACCGAGCGTACGTTATCCATAACAACGCGCGCGAAGTCCGTGAGCGGCGTGCCCTTATCGTGGCCGCCGAGCAGCAAGATCACGTCGTCATCGGGAAATGCCGTCAGTGCCTTCTCGACCGCATCGGTGTTGGTCGCCTTGGAATCGTTGACGTAGCGCACGCCGTCAATCTCGCCACACGGCTCCACGCGGTGCTCGAGCGGCTGGAACGAGGCCAGACCGCGGCAGACGCCATCGACATCGGCACCGACTGCCAGGGCAGCCGTGGCAGCGCACAGGGCATTGATAACATTGTGATGGCCCGAAATCTTGAGCTCGGATGTAGCGATGAGCGGGGTCTCGACGCCCTTCAGGCGCACGATCATCTTGCCATCGCGTACAAAGGCGGCATCCTCACCCTCAGGCTCGTCAAAGGCAACCTTGCAGATGCGACGACCCGGCGTGTAGATGTACTCATCGAACTCGTGAATGCCGGCGTCTTCGACGTCGACAACCGCCAGATCGTCATCGACCATATTGTCAAACAGTTTGATCTTGGCAAGCGCATAGTTCTTATGGCTCTTATGCCAGCCCAAGTGGTCGGGAGTGATGTTGAGCAGCACCGCCACGCGAGGATGAAGCTCGGCGGTCGTAGCAATCTGGTAGCTCGAGAGCTCGGCCACAAACCACTCGTTGTGGGCTCGGCCGTCAATCTCGTTGACCGGCGGCTCGCCGATGTTGCCGACAGCTACGCTGACCTCGCCGGCAGCCTTGAGCAGATAATCAGTCAACGACGTGGTGGTCGTCTTGCCGTTGGTACCCGTGATGGCAATCCAGTTATCGGGCGACAGGCGATAGGCAAACTCGGGCTCACCCATAATCTGGGCGGCATGCTCGCGCCCGGCCTTAAAGAAGCCCGAGAACTCCGAGATGCCCGGGCACGTCACGCATACGTCATAGGCGCCCTCGACCTGTTCGGTCCCATAGACAAACGACGCACCAGCAGCCTCAAGCGCACGCGTGGCGTCATTGGGCTCAGAGGTGCCGCCGCCATACACGGTAACGGCGCTTACGCGCTCGGGATGTGCCAGCGCCCAGCGGGCGACATCGAGACCGGATTTGCCCTGACCCAAAACGAGCAGGCTAAAGACATCAGCAAGAGGCATGAAAGACCACTATCCCAACTGGAAGAACAAAGCAAGGCCAACGGCACCAAAGGCCGCAGCGATAATCCAAAAACGGATGACGACCTTGGTCTCGGCCCAGCCCTTCTTTTCGAAATGATGATGGATGGGCGCCATAAGGAAGACGCGCTTGTGCGTAAAGTGGAAGTAGACAACCTGAATCATTACCGACAGGGTCTCAACGATAAACAGGCCGCCGATGATGAGGGAGACGACCTCGGTGTTGGTCATGATGGACGTGCAGGCAAACGCGGCGCCCAGGGCAAGCGAGCCGGTATCGCCCATAAAGATGCTCGCCGGATAGCAGTTGAACCACAGAAAGCCCAAGCAGGCACCGGCACACGCGGTGCAGAAGATGGACAGGTTCACGTCTCCGTGCAAAAACGCCATGGCAGCCATGGCGAGCATGGCAATCATGGAGGTGCCACCAGCAAGACCGTCAAGGCCATCGGTCAGGTTCACGGCATTAGAAAGACCGGCGATCATCAGCCAGCAAAAGACAATGTAGAGCCACGGGAACGAAAGGCCGCAGATGGTGGTCGAAAGAACACCGAGGTCAATCGTCAGGCCGCCGGGAAAACGAATCTCGGGGGCGACGCCGCACCAGTTGACGGCAAGTACCGTAAAGGTGACACAGATAATGGTTAGGCCGATCATCTTGGCATGAGGCGTCAGACCGAGCGAGCGCCCATGCGTAACGGAGGTCAGGTCGTCGATCAGGCCCAGCACGCCGGTCGCCAGCGTGGCGAGCAGCACGAGCACGAGCTCGGTGGTGAGCTTGCCCATCAGCAGGCAGGTCAGCGAGATCGCGACGAGGATGACAACACCACCCATGGTGGGCGTTCCCTGCTTAACCAAATGACGCTTGGGGCCGTCGGCACGAACCTGCTGGCCGATACCCTCGACCTTGAGCAGCTTGATCCACCACGGCATGAGCAGCAGCGCAATGGCAGCGGCGATGCCAAGCCCCAAAAAAGCCTGATACGTTGGATACGAGGGATTGCCGAACATGGGCTAGCACACACCTTCCACAAAGCGGTCGAGCTCAACAAAGCGGGAACCCTTGACCAGTACAACATCATGTTTTTCAAGCGCGCCGCCCATGCGGTCGAGCACCTGCTGATAATCGGAGAACACCTGGATGCGGTCCTCGTCCATGCCCATCATGCGCGCGGCATCGGCCATAAGCTGGGCCAGCTCACCACCCACGCACGCCAGCATGTCGAGCTTCTTGGCGGCGGCATAGGCGCCCACGAGTTCATGCATGCGAGGGGCCTCATCGCCCATCTCGCCCATCTCGCCCAAGATCGCCATGCGAGACCCCGTGCACGAAAGCGAGCACAGTAGATCGAGGCCAGCAGCCATGGATTCGGCGCTGGCGTTATAGGAATCGTCGATGACGCGGGCACCGCTCTTGGCGCGCTTGATCTCCTGGCGATGACCGGTAATCGTGAGGCCCCTAAAGGCAGCATCGATCTGCTCGGGCGTCACGCCCAGGCGATAGGCAACCGCGGCGGCCTTAACGGCATTTGGGACGGACTGCACGCCGGGGATGGCAAGCATGGTATCGATTGTCTCGCCCTGACCAAAATCGAGCGTAAAGACCGGACGGCCCTCGTCATCAACTCGAACGTCGCGGGCACGGACCTCATCATCGTCCGAGACGCCGGCCAGCATCACGTCGATACCAGCAGGCTGGGCGAACGTATCGCGAATGAACGGCGTAAAGTCGTCCTCGCCGCCCAAAACCAGCAGCGGCAAGAAGTCGCCGGCGGCGCACATACCCTGGACAATCTCGGCCTTAGCGCGGGCGATGTTCTCGCGGCTACCCAAAATGCCGATATGAGAGGTACCAATCTTGCTCACGATGGCAAGGTTGGGATTGGCGGACTGGGACAGGCGCTCGATCTCGTGGAAATGGTTCATGCCCATCTCGAGCACCAGGACCTCGGTATCGGCCGGAGCGGAAAGCACCGTGAGCGGCATGCCGATCAGGTTATTGAAATTGCCCTTGGTGGCCCAGACACGATAGCGCTTGGCGAGCACGGCGGCGAGCACGTCCTTGGTCGTCGTCTTGCCGATAGAACCGGTAATACCAACGACCAGGCAGCCAAGCTCCAGACGGTACGTGTGCGCCAAACGCAGCAGAAACTCCTCGGGATCATCGGTCAGCAAGATGGCACAGCCCTTGTCCTGCGCCAGCGAGACCAGCTCGGCCTCGGGCTCACGCGTCATCACGACGGCGCCGGCGCCCGACTGGACGGCACGGGAAGCAAAATCATTGCCGTCGACGTTTTCACCGGGAAAGGCGACGAAAATCGTCCCTTCCTCGACCTGGCGCGAGTCGATAACGCACCCGCGGCATACCCGATCGGCTTCTCCCGTCACGGTTCGGGCCCCTGTTGCGGCCGCGAGGTTGTTGACGGCGATCTCTATCATTGCAGCTCCCCTGTAAACCTAATAATGCTATCGGCGTATTGTATCCCAGCGCCGCGCATGCGTGGTGCAGGGCATGTGAACACCCCTCATATGGGACAACAAACCACGCCCCAAAGATTGTAACCCCCTACTTCGTGTGCGGGATACCCAGCACGTCGAGCGCGTTGGCCATAATGGACTGGAACGGCACCGCAGCGGCATCTGAGCCGCTCGGCGTTCCGTCGAGCGTGATATAGCACAGCACCTTGGGCGATTGTGCCGGCGCAAAGCCCATAAAGGACGACATGTAGTTCTCCTTGAGGTAGCCGCCGTTCTCGTCGGCTCGTTCGGCCGTACCGGTCTTACCCGCCACGTCATAGCCGTCAACCGCGCCGCCAACGCCCGTTCCCTCGGACACGACCGTCTGCATGCACGATGTCACCTGGGATGCGGCGTCCTCAGAAATCGCGCGCTCGCCTTCGCCCCAGTCCTTCTCGTCGCCTTTGCTGGACTTATAGAAGTGCGGGGTCATCATCACGCCGCCGTTGGCGATGCCGCCCACGGCACGTGCGATCTCAATCGGCGAGACGGACAGCGCCTGTCCAAAGCTCATCGATCCCAGCGTGGCGCCGTCATACTGGTCACGCTCCTTGACGATACCCAGGCTCTCGCCCGGAAAATCTACACCAGAGCTGTGACCGATGCCCCACTTGTCCACATAGGCGGCAAAGTCGTCGGCACCGATCTTGCGCCCCACCAGGACAAAGCCCACGTTGGACGAACGGCGCATCATCTCGCGCACATCCATGGTCATGGCGTAGTCGCGCTTGTCGGCATCGGTGACGGTATCGTCGCCCACCTTGATGCTCGCCGGCACCTCAAACGACGTACTCGATCGCACGACACCCAAGTCGAAGCCGGCGCCCGCCACGAGCGTCTTAAAGACCGAGCCGGGCTCGTAGGCGTCGGTGACCAGGCGCAAGTTCATATCCTCGGTTTTGGCGTTTTCCAGATCGGTCTGGTCGTAAGTCGGATACGAGCAGGCTGCCAAGATCTCGCCTGTCGTAGGATCGGTGACCAGCGCCGAGCCGTTCTTGGCCTTTGTCTTCTCGACAGCCTCTGCCAGGGCATCCTCGGCCGCACGCTGGATATTGACGTCGAGCGTCGTCACGATATCAACGCCGTCGACCGCGGCCACCTTTTTATAGGCACCGCCCGCGATATAGCTGCCGTCCCTCGCGCGCTCGCGTACGAGAGAACCGTTCGTGCCAGTCAGAAGCTTGTTGTATTGCTTTTCGAGACCCGTCAAGCCGTCGTTGTCCACATTCACTACACCCAGCACCTGCGATGCCAGGTTGCCGTATGGATATACGCGCTTCATGGCCTGCTCAAAAAGCACGCCGGGCAGGTTCTTCTTCTCCAGCGCCGCAACATCGTCTTCGTCCACCTGGCGCTTGATATACACCCAGGTTCCATCGGACTCAACGAGCTTGCGGCAGGTCTTTTTATCGATTCCAGTTGCCTTGACCAGCGCCGACACCGTCTTGCCAACATCCTCGACAAGCTGCGGGTTCACGGCGATGTTGCGACATTCGACTGACGACGCCAGCACGTTGCCGTTGCGGTCGTAGATGGTGCCACGTTTGGCATAGAGGGTCTGCGCAAGCAGGCGACGCGCGTCGGCACGCTCGCGCAGTTTATCGGCTTCGACAATTTGATAGTCGGCAAGGCGAAAGACGCCCAAGCCCAAGCCAAGCCCGATGAAGCCCATGACGGCTTTGCGGCGAGGCAGAGGCGCGCCTGTGAGCCATTCGGTCGACGAACTCTTGCGCGACCTGGTGTTATGCACTTGAGGGCCGCCCGAGCCGCGAAGTCGCGACGCCGGGTCGTTGCCACGGGACTGCCCGGCGTTGTAAGATTGCCGACCCGTTCCTTGATAACCAGAACGTCCCCGCGACGAGGGACGTCCAGAACCGCGGCCCCCATCGGAACCGCGGCGATAGTCACTTGTCATACTCAGCTACCGTCTTGCTACTGAGCGGTCGCGGTCGCGTTGGCGCCCGCGGCTGCATCCTGCGAAAAGTCAAGTGTAACGCTCTCGCTGGGCTCCACCATGCCATAAGCGCCCGCAAGGTCGCGAATGCGCGTGTCGGCGCCATAGACCGAATGCATGACCTCCAGGTCGGAGCTCTCATCGGTCGCCTTTTCGAGCGTGTTGGTAAGCTCGGCGTTGCTGTTGAGCACCTGGGCCGTAACGCCGGCGAGCGCCACGCGGGCGACGCCGATCGTCATGAAGATAGCCGCAATGATGCAAAACGTTTTAAGAACGCTCATGAAAACCGGGCTGACCGCCTGGTTTGCCTGACGGCCCGCGCCCGTGTAGACATCAAAGCGCGGCGTGCGCTGCTCACGGGGAGCAACGGGGGCCTGCGGCGTCTCACGATAGGCGGGCATGGCGTTCATATCATAGGCGAGTGCTGCGCTTGAAGTGTTGTAGCCCATGATATGCCGCCTCCCATCCCGAGTACGTTGGTAGTGTGTTTAAGCTTCGTTTATGGTGCGAGCGGGAGGTCCAATATCGCGCGGTCGCGCCTACAGACGCTGCGCCACGCGGATTTTGGCTGATCTCGCCCGAGGGTTGCGCTCAACCTCATCAGGCTGGGCAACCAAGGGTTTGCGGGTGATGACCTTGAGTATCGGCACGTTGCCGCACACGCACACCGGAATCTCCGGCGGACACGTGCACCCCTGGCTCATCTCCTTAAAGTGGTTCTTTACGATACGGTCCTCGAGCGAGTGATACGAGATGACGCAGATACGTCCGCCCGGGTTGAGCCACCTGGTGGCGGCATCAAGCCCTCGTTCGAGCACATCGAGCTCGTGATTGACCTCGATGCGAATGGCCTGGAAACTTTTCTTGGCCGGGTGTCCGCCATGCCGACGAGCGGCAGCCGGGATACCCGCCTTGATGATCTCGACAAATTGGCCGGTGGTTTCGATCGGTTCTTGCTCGCGGCGGCGCACGATCTCGCGCGCAATCTGCGAGGCGAAGTTCTCTTCGCCGTAGACGCGTAGAATCCGGGCGAGGTCGTGTTCGTTATAGGTGTTGATGACCTCAGCTGCGTTTAAGGTGTTATTACCCGGATCCATCCGCATGTCCAATGGGGCGTCCTCGTTATACGAAAAGCCCCTGCCAGGGATATCGAGTTGCGGTGACGAAACGCCCAAATCGAACAGGAAGCCATCGACCCCGGGCACCTCGGCCGAGCAAAGCAGCTCGTCCAAGTCGCCGAAGTTGCCCTTCAGCAGCTGGTGCGGAACGCCGGGAACCTCGCGGTCCAGACGGGCGCCAGCGGCCTCGAGGGCCATGTCGTCCTGATCGACGCCGAGCAAAAGGCCGGTTTCCCCCACCTGCGCGGCCATCTTTACCGAATGGCCGGCACCGCCAAGGGTGCAGTCGCAGACGACGGAGCCGCTCTTTAGCTGCAGCGACTCAAGCACTTCGCCGAGCATGACAGGTTCATGCCGATATTCTTGTGTCAAGATCCCACGCTCCATCCGTTACTCGTGCCTTGCCCTTACGAGAAGAAGAGGTCCAGCAGGGCCTCGTCATCATCGTCCTCATCGGCCGCGGCGCGATCCCAAACCTCAAGGTGGTCGTAGTTGCCCACAACCGTGACCTCGCGGTCGAGGTTCGCCTGCTTACGGAGAGACTCGGAAAGACCGATACGACCGGCGCTGTCCACGTCCATCGACGTGGTGCGCTTGTTGATCGCCCTCATGAGCTTCTGGTCGTTAATGTCACGCGGGTTAAAACCCTCGTGGCCCTCACGACCCGCGAAGAGTCCTTCGACCCACTTATCGAAGGCCTCGGCAGAGAACACGTACAGAGCATCGACATCCAGGGCTTTGAACACGCGAACGTGCTCTCCAAGCTCCTCGCGAAGGGGTGCAGGCAGGGACAGACGACCTTTTGCATCGAGATTGCGCTCGTATGCACCAGTCATTCCCATGTGCGCCCTCCCCTCGGTTACTCAGATGGCACGTACGCGGGGAACCACCCCGCCTGTCGACGTCATTAATAATATGGGGAACCGCCCCATTTTTCAACACCTTTCCCCACCCCTTCCCCCACCCCACCCCACTACTCCACCCACCATATATTGCAAAACACCCCCAAGCATATGTTCGAAAACACAATATGTTGTGTTTGCAGCAAAGGCGGGATGCCACCTGTAGAACCACGCCCGCGAACCTCAACCTTCAAGTTGACCTTGAGGCGATTTTTACGTCCCTTTACACGCCGTTCACATCGCCCCCAAACTCCCCCACCCACGGTACACACGGCCCACCACCGCGTCGGTGTCTGGCGAAAAATGGGACGGGCCCCAGATTGCCCATGCGTGCAAAAGTGCGTCTCGGCAATCTGGGGCTCGTCCCATTTAATATTTATAAATATGCAGGTCAGCGAGGTGCTAGCGATGTGCTAGCGGATGCGCCGCCAGATAGACCTCGGTCAGTTGCGTTCGGTCGACATGCGTGTAGACCTGCGTGGTCGAAATATCGGCATGGCCCAAAATCTCCTGCAGCACACGCAGGTCGGCACCGCCCGCGAGCATGTGGGTAGCAAAGGAGTGGCGCAAGGTATGGGGATGGAGCCCCACCAGCCCCACCTGACGCCCATACCGCTCGCATATCGCATGCACGGCCTGGCGCGACAGGCGACGTCCGTTCTTATTTAAAAAGACCGCCGAGGTCTCGGTTCCGCGGGCATGGGCCGCCAAGCGAGAACGTCCCTCAGTTACATAGAGCGTCAGAGCTCGCGCCGCGCTTCCCACCAGTGGGGACAGGCGTTCCTTTGAGCCCTTACCGCGAACGAGCACAAAGCCATCGTCGATATGGATATCGCCCACATCGAGCCCCACCAACTCGCTCACACGCAAACCACATCCGTAGAGCACTTCCAAGATGGCATGGTCGCGCAAGCCCATCTCCCCCTCGGGGAAGTCTTGATCGAGCAGCGCCGAGACATCCTCTACCGATAGATACTCCGGCAAACGATCAGCCTTTTTAGGTAGGCGCAACGCCGCCGTTGGATTTTGGGCCACAGCCCCATCGCGCACCAAAAAGGCATGCAAGCCCTTCACGGCCGCAAGCGCACGCTCCACCGAGGCATCGGAATAGCCCCCATCGCGACGGTCGGCGACAAAGCCCTCCACGACCTGACGGGTCACCTCTTCAAAAGACACAATACCCGCCCGCTCCAGATAGGCGCAGTACGTCGTCAGGTCACGACGATAGGCCGCAATCGTGTTGCGCGCCAAACCCCGCTCGACCGCGAGGTAATCGAGATACTCCCCCGCCGCCACGGCGAGCGACGAGGGAGTAGCTTCGGTATGTTCCTTATTCGCCGGCACCCTTAGTCCGTAGCGAGGTTCATGGGCGTCACCTGCAGACGGTCGACACCCTCGTGCTGGCCGATCGAAGCGCGCACGAACTCGCGGAACAGCGGCTGCGGGTTGGTCGGGCGGCTCTTGAACTCGGGATGAGCCTGAGTTGCCACATACCACGGATGCACGTCGCGCGGCAGCTCGACCATCTCGACCAGGCGCTCGTCGGGCGACAGACCCGAGATAACCAAACCGGCGTCCTCGAGCTGGTCGCGGAAGGCGTTGTTGAACTCAAAGCGGTGACGGTGACGCTCGTAGACGAGCTCCTCGCCATATGCCTCGCGAGCGAGGGTATCGGCGGCGAGCTTGCACGGATAGGCGCCCAGGCGCATGGTGCCGCCCTTCTCGGTCACGTCCTCCTGCGAGCTCATCAGATCGATGACGCTATACGGACCGTCCGGATCAAACTCGGAGGAGCTGGCGCCGGCAAGGCCAACGACATTGCGGGCGAACTCGCACACGGCGACCTGCATACCCAGGCAAATGCCCAGATACGGAATCTTGTGCTCACGGGCAAACTCGGCCGCGAGGATTTTGCCCTCCAGGGCGCGCTTGCCAAAGCCGCCGGGAACCAGGATGCCCGAGGCGTCGCCCAGAACCTCGGAGACATTCTGCTCGTCGAGGCTCTCGCCGTCGACCAGCTGGACGTCCACATGGCGATCGTAGAAGACGCCCGCATGGTGCAGGGCCTCGATAACCGACAGGTACGCATCGGGCAGCTGCGTGTACTTACCCACGACGGCGATCTTCACCTTGTCGGCGTGATGGTTGGCGTGATTCTGTTTGCGCAGGAACTCGTTCCACTCGCTCATGTCGCGCTCACGCGGATCCAGACCCAGGCGCTCGCAAATGCGCAGGTCAAAGTCCTGCTCGGCAAGCAGCTGCGGAACATCGTAAATGCTCGCGCAGTCCTCGTTGGTAAAGACGCAATCGGTGTCGACGTCGCAGAAGCTTGCGATCTTTCCGCGGATAGCGTCATCGATATGGTGGTCGGAGCGCAGCACGATGATATCGGGCTGGATGCCAAAACTGCGGAGCTCCTTGACGGAATGCTGCGTGGGCTTGGTCTTGACCTCGTGGGCGGCGGCGATATAGGGAACGAGCGACACGTGGATGTAGCAGACGTTCTCGGGGCCGGCCTCCTTGCGGTACTGGCGGATGGCCTCGACAAACGGCTGCGACTCGATGTCGCCGATCGTGCCGCCCAGCTCGGTGATGACCACATCGGAGCCGGTCTGCTCCTCAATGCGGCGGAACTTGTCCTTAATGGCATTGGTGACGTGAGGAATCACCTGCACGGTACCGCCCAAAAAGTCGCCGCGACGCTCGCGGGCGATTAGGCTTTTGTAGATGGCACCGGTCGTAAAGTTGGAATCGCGGGTCAGGTTCTCATCAATAAAGCGCTCGTAATGACCCAGGTCCAGGTCGGACTCGTAACCATCCTCGGTAACGAAGACCTCACCATGCTGGAAGGGGCTCATGGTGCCGGGGTCGACGTTCAGATACGGGTCGGCCTTCTGCATCGTTACTTTGTAGCCACGCGACTTGAGCAGACGGCCCAGCGAGGCCGCGGTGATACCCTTGCCCAGGGACGAAACCACGCCACCGGTTACGAACACATGCTTGGTCATATTGAGTTACCTGCGCTTCCCGTAGAAGTTGTTTATCCACATCTTACGGGTCTTCATTGTAATACTCGCGCCGCGGACCGTTCGCAATTTTTCTCGCGCGCGATTGCATTTCTCAATCTTGAAACAAAACGCCGCCCGGTTTCCCAGGCGGCGTCGCCATGGCAAGGGTTACATGCTGCTATCGATCAGCAACCTCGTCCTCAAGCATTTCTTGAACGAGCATGCCGGTACGGACGCCCTCAAGATACCACTCGCCACGTTCGGTGAGGCAAATGCCATTTGCAAGCTGACCGCCGTCGTCGCTATAACGCGAGACGACATCAATCATGCCTTCGGAATCCAAGCGATCGATTGCGGCGCGGACACGATACGGCGAAACCCCCACGCGCTCGGCAAGCGTTTTGCGCGAGAAACCATACGGCCCGCCATTGTCTTCGGTTTGCTGGTCGATCTCCATCAACACCAGCACCTCGACACGCTTCATATCGTTGACACTCGCACGACCCTTGCCCGCCATAGCAGCCTCCTCAAACCGAGCACGAGCATCTAACGCGCCGTGCGCGACCGACACACCTCACGATGGCAGGTAATATCCATCATGCGGCATCCCGCTAAGGATGAAACAGTTACGGTTATTGTATACCGCTCAAATTGTTTCTAGGCAGGTAAACAGCTATTTTTCGCCGAAATAGGCGCTTTATTGATCAAAAAGCCGTACCGGGCGCTAACCCGATACGGCCAAAATGCAATGCAATTACCGCGGTGCTTCAAACTTAGCGATGGAAGAAACCGCGGCGCTCAAACTTGGGCTCGCAGCACACGTTGATACCCAGTTTGCGCAGTACCGTCTCGTCCGTCGGCGAGATGATCACGCTAAAGAAGGCATCGCAACCGCGCAGCTGCTCCAGGCCCGAAAGGACGCGAGCGGCCGTCTCACTCGTGGCCGAGGTGATCGACAGCGCCATAAGCGTCTCGTCGGTGTGGAGGCGCGGGTTTTTGCTTCCCAGGAAATGCGTCTTGAGCTTGCTGATGGGCTCGATCGCCTCATCGCTAATGACCTCGAGCTCAAGGTCGACGCCCGAGACATGCTTGAGGGCGTTCATAATGAGCGAACTTGCGGCGCCCAGGCGCGTGGAGGTCTTACCGGTCACCACGGAGCCATCGGGCATGACCATGGCACCCACGGGACCACCCGTCAGCTGCTCCCTGGTGAGGGCCGCCGAGCGCGCCGGTGAGTAGTTCTTATCGATGCCGGCTTTCTTCATAATAATCTTGAGACGGTCGACTTGCTCATCGCCCATGCCGGTACGGCGCACATTTTCGACCGCGGTAAAGTAGCGACGGACGATCTCCATCTTGGAAGCGTCGCGGCAGGCATCGTCATCGGTGATGGCAAAGCCGACCATATTGACGCCCATGTCCGTAGGACTCTGATAGGGGCTCTTGCCCAGGATCTTTTCCATCAGAGCACGGACCACCGGGAAGGCCTCGACGTCGCGGTTGTAGTTGACCGTGGTCTTGTTGTAGGCCTCCAAGTGGAAGGAGTCGATGATATTGGCATCGTCGAGATCTGCCGTGGCGGCCTCATAGGCAATATTGACCGGATGCGTCAGAGGAAGATTCCAGACCGGGAAGGTCTCGAACTTGGCATAGCCAGCGGCGGTGCCGTGCTTATGCTCGTGATACAGCTGAGAGAGGCAGGTGGCGAGCTTGCCCGAGCCAGGGCCGGGCGCCGTCACGACAACGAGCGGACGCGTGGTCTCGACGAACTCGTTCTTGCCGTAGCCTTCGTCAGAAACGATCAGATCGACATCGTGCGGATAGCCCTCGATGGGATAGTGCAGCTTGGCGGGAATACCGAGCGCGTTCAGGCGGTTGCGGAACACATCGGCAGCGGGCTGGCCGGCATATTGGGTGATGACCACAGCCGCGACGGCAAAGCCGTTGCCGCGGAACAGGTCAACCAGGCGCAGCACATCCTCGTCATAGGTAATGCCCAAGTCACCACGTGCCTTGTTCTTCTCGATATGGTTCGCATTGATTGCGATGATGACCTCGACGTCATCGGCAATGCTCTTGAGCATGCGAAACTTGCTGTCCGGCTCAAAGCCCGGCAGCACACGGCTGGCATGATAGTCATCGAACAGTTTACCGCCAAACTCCAAATAGAGCTTGCCACCAAACTGCGAGATGCGCTCCTTAATATGAGCAGCCTGCAGCTCGATATACTTCGCGTTGTCGAAACCCTGACGCATACATGGCTCCCGTCCCGTTTCCATTTAATGTTCTAGGCGATTATAACGGAGCCCGCCCTCCCCGATACCCAAACCATCAACAGGCACCAACCAAACACGCCCACCGCAACCACCGGGGACCCAGGATGGCTAATTTGAGGCGGGGAACAAGTCGCTCAGCACCAACGATGGCAGCGCCGCAGGTTGAGCATAAGCCAGCGAAAGCCCGCCAGAGCGAGCAAGGTGACGTGAAAGAGGAGGGCATAGGCCTTTTGGCCATGCCCGACGATTGAACGTCAGATTGCCGCTCTGGCGGGCTTGCAGCGTCGAGCGGTTCCGGCGTTTGGTAAAACGCCGGAACACAAGAGCGCCCCCTCCCGCGCACGGAACGGAAGGGGGCTAAAGGTAGGAGTCTACCGGTGGGTTGACCCCACCGGACAGACGATGACCAGGTGATCCTTTACAGGATCGTCAAGGTTTCCGTGGGGTACCCGTTGGGTACTTAGAGCAGCACGCAGGCGACGGTCAGGATGACGGCGCAGACGACGGAGAGCGCGACGATGAGCTTAAGGGCAAACTTGAGCCAGGTCGTCCACTCGATCTTGGCCAGGGCGAGACCGCCCATGATGGCACCGGAGGTCGGGGTGAACAGGTTCACGACACCGATAGCAGCGGAGAAGATCATGACCATGACCTCGGGCGAGAAGCCGAGCTTAACAGCCAGCGGTCCCATGATGGGCATGGAGACGGTAGCCATACCAGAGGTCGAGGGGATCAGGAAGGACAGGCCGAAGTAGACCAGGAAGCTCATGGGAGCGAAGATCACGCCGGACAGGCCAGCCAGAGCATTGGCGGCAGCGTCGAGGACGTAGACGTCGAGGCCGGTGTTAGCCATGAGGACGGAGATACCACGGGCGAGGGCGATGACGAGAACAACGGACATCATGTCGGCAGCGCCGGTGATGAAGGTGTTAACGATCTGCTTCTCGGACAGGCCACCGATGATACCGATCAGGACGGCCATGAGGAAGAACCAGGTGGAAGCCTCGTCGAAGTACCACTGGCCAATGGGCAGGCCGGTGATCAGGGCAGACCAGCCCTGGACGACGGCGTTACCGTCGGCGTCGTAGACGGCGCCAGCGTCGAAGAAGTTGGCGACGCCCTCGTTGAGGTCGGCCAGCGGAATGAAGCCGACGATCATGACGACGAAGGTGAAGGCGAAGGCAATCAGAACACCCTTCTGACGACCGGTGAGCTTGACCTCCTTGTGGACCTCGGAAGCAGCCTTGCCGTGAGCCTCTTCGGCGTCCTTGAGCTCCTGCATCGACAGGATGGTGGAACCCTTGTCAGCCTTGACCTTCTTGGCGTAGCTCATCACGAAGAAGATGGACATAGCGGTAGTGACAATCCACAGGACGGCACCGAGGCCGATGATGATGGACTGGTTGACCTCAATGCCAACGCCGGTCAGAGCGTCGACGGCAGCGCCGACGGCGAACGGGTTAACCGTGGAGCCCAGGCAGCCGCAGCCAGCGCCGAGCAGGACGGTAGCGGCACCGACCATGGGGTCGAAGCCAGCGGCCATCATGGTAGCGGCGAGCAGGGCGTAGAAGGGAACGGTCTCCTCGCACATACCATAGGTGGTACCACCGAGGGAGAAGATGAGCATCAGCACGGGAATGAGCATAATCTCGTTGCCCTTAAGCTTCTGCACCAGAACGGCGATGCCGTTGTCCAGGGCGCCGGTCTCGGTCATCATACCGAGGAAGCCGCCCAGGATCATAACGAAGAGGCAGACGGGCAGAGCGTCAGCGAAGCCCAGGATCGGGGCGGTGCAGAAATCGCTCAGGCGGGCTGCGGTAACCGCGCCGCCGGACGTGCCGGAGACGATAACGGTAATCACTGCAACAATTGCCAGCAGAGCTAGAAGAATGGTGAACGATGAAGGCATACCGCGCTTTTTCTTAGCGGTCTCAGTCATGGTTCTCATCCCCCCTTCATAAATCATTTAACTTTCTCGCGCGAAGCGGATCTTCCGTGCCGTGCCCACCGCCCGACGCGAGATATTTACCAGACAAAGCCGCTCGGGGTGTGCAGCAAGACACCCCGAGCGAGATGCTAGATGCTCTTACTTGAGCGTGGCGTACATGACAGCCTTGATGGTGTGCATGCGGTTCTCGGCCTCGTCGAAGACCTTGGAAGCGGGGCTCTCGAAGACCTCGTCGGTGACCTCCTGCTCGGTGATGCCGAACTGCTCGCACTTCTCGGCGCCAATGGTGGTGTTGGTGTCGTGGAAGCTGGGCAGGCAGTGCAGGAAGATGGCACCCGGGTTGGCCATAGCCATGACCTCGGAGGTGACACGATACGGGGTGAGCTGAGCGATGCGCTCGGCCCAGACCTCGTCGGGCTCGCCCATGGAGACCCACACGTCGGTGTAGATAACGTCGGCACCGGTGACGCCGTCCTTGACGTCGGTGGTCAGCTTGATGGTGCAGCCGTTGGCCTCGGCGATGGGCTTGCAGGCCTCGATGACGTCGTCGGCGGGCATGCACTCCTCGGGGCCGCAGGCCACGAAGTTCATGCCGAGCTTGGAGCAGACAACCATGAGGGAGCGAGCGACGTTGTTCTTGCAGTCGCCCATGAAGACGAGGGTCTTGCCCTTGATGTCGTAGTTGAAGTTCTCCTGGACGGTCAGGATGTCGGCGAGCATCTGGGTGGGGTGCCACTCGGTGGTCAGGCCGTTCCACACGGGCACGCCGGACTTGGCAGCGAGCTCCTCGACGTCGTCCTGGGCAAAGCCACGGAACTCGATGCCGTCATACATGCGGCCGAGAACGCGGGCGGTGTCCTCGATGGACTCCTTCTTGCCCATCTGCGACGAACCGGGATCGAGGTAGGTGACGCCCATGCCCAGATCCATGCCGCCGACCTCGAAGGCGCAGCGGGTACGAGTGGAGGTCTTCTGGAAGAGCAGAACGATGTTCTTGCCCTCGAGATAGCGGTGCGGAACGCCAGCGCGCTTCATATCCTTGAAGTTCTTGGAAAGCTTGAGCAGGTACTCGATCTCCTCGGTGGTGAGGTCGAGAAGCTTGAGGAAGCTACGGCCGGAGAGGTTAACACCCATGGTTCGATTCCTTTCGAAGAAATGAATTACGTAAGTATTAGTGTTGCCCGTTTAACGGGCGAAGCCGGTGCGGTTGTAGGGGGACCGCACCGGAAACGGAAAGACTTAGAGGTCCTCGCGCCAGAAGGGCATGCTCATGCAGCGCGGGCCGCCGCGGCCGCGGGAGAGCTCGGCGGAGGGCACGACGAGAAGGTCCAGGCCCTCCTTGTACAGCACGTCGTTGGTGACGGTGTTGCGGGCGTAGACGCAGATCTTGCCGGGCTCGACGCACAGGGTGTTGGAGCCGTCGTTCCACTGCTCGCGGGAGGCCGCGATCGGGTCGCCGCCGCCGCAGGGGATCAGCTTGACCTGGTCGACGCCGGTGGCGTCCTCCAGGACGTGCTCGAGGGTGTCCTCGATCAGGCGGATGTTCACGTCGCCCGGGTTCTTGCCGGCGGTCAGCTCGTAGACGCGCAGGGTGCCCATGATGGCGGGGTGGATCGTGAACTTATCGACGTCGATCTGGGTGAAGACCGTGTCGAGGTGCATGAAGGCGCGCGAGACCGGGATGTCGAAGGCCAGGATGCGCTCGACCTTGGAGTCGGAGTTCCAGAAGATGTTCTGGGCCATGACGTCGATCGCGGCGGCCTGGGTGCGCTGGGAGATGCCGACGGCGAGGGTCTTCTCGTTGATGTTCAGCACGTCGCCGCCCTCGGTGTGGAACTGGCAGTCGCGGCGGAAGTACAGCGAGACGTCCTTGTAGTCGGGGTGGTACTTGAAGATGTACTTGCCGTACAGGGTCTCGCGGTTGCGGGTGACCGAGTACATGCGGTTGAGGTTGACGCCCTCGCCGACGACCGCGAACGGGTCGCGGGTGAAGTAGAGGTTGGGCATCGGGTCGATGATCAGGTCGGACTCGGACTCGGAGTTGACCAGGGAGTCGAGGGTCGTGGACGCCGTGAGGGGCATGTCGATCTCGGACTTGGTCATGCCGGCCATGGTCTTCTTGACGAACTCGAGGTTGTCCTCGATGGAGTCCAGCTTCTCGCGGACGATCTGCGGCATGTGCTGGCCGCGGATGCCGGCCTCGGCGATGTACTGGTCGGTGAACTCGGCGCGGGCGCCGGGGACCTGGTCGAACACCTCGGCGACGAGGTTCTCGAGATAGAGGACCTCCACGCCCTGGTCCCTCAGGATCTGGGCGAAGGTGTCGTGCTCCTGCTGCGCGACCTCCAGGAACGGGACGTCGTCGAACAGGAGTCGCTCGAGCTCGTCGGGCGGCAGGTTGAGGAGCTCGTCGCCGGGACGGTGCAGGCAGACCTTCCTGAGCTTGCCGATCTCGGAAGGCACGTGCAGACCTTTCGTCATGGCCTCCTACCTTTCTTTCGGGCCCTTGTCAGGGCCGATTCGTTAGCGCCCCTCCGTGTGAGGCGTTATTGCTGACGACATATTTATATCCAAAATCAGCCCATACTTCCACCTTGCCCCCGAACGGTTTTTTATAGGGGGTGAACGGCATACACATATACTTCACGCATGGCACACTTCATCTTAATAAAGCGTATTTACGTGCTTAAACGCGTTTTCAATCCTAAAATCAAATGGAACTTAACTTTGTTAAACCATCCTCAAATTGCATATTTCCACTAAAGCTATGAATAGAATTAGCGGTTCATACCGCGTCTCAACCATTTTCATTTTTATTCAGAAAAAAGTTTGTCCTATTCATTTCTGGTAAATAAATTATCGTTTACCAGACGCTTGATACCGTTCACCGGAAACTCAGTATAAGGCCCAGCGGATACCGCCTCGCTTTACGGCCCCATTTGTAACAACTTGACTTCTCGGTATAGAAAAACGGGCCCGCTTCCCCTAGGGAAACGGGTCCGTTTTCGATTATCTTCGGCTAATTTGGATAAGGCCCCCGAAGACCATCGGAATCCTAGCGATCGAACTCCGCCAGCGCCTCGCCCAAAAGCCTCAGGCCCTCGCGCAGAACGTCCTCGCTCGCGCAGTAGCCCAGGCGTGCGCCACAGGAAAGCTCAAAACGGCTACCGGGGACCAGCAGCACTCCCCTCTCGGACAGCAGGCGCCTGCGGAACTCCTCGTCATCCTCGGGAATATCCAGCTGGATAAACGAGGTGGACACGCCCTGCGGGGCCGTCCAGGAAACGCGATGCTGCGTATCGATCCAAGCCTGCGCGATATCGCGGTTGCCAAACACGATCTTGCGATTGCGCTCGAGAATCTTATCCTTGTGCTCAAGCACATAGGTCGCCAGAGCATCGTCGAACACGCCGCCGCAGATCATGGTGTAATCGCGATAGGTACGGATGCGGTTGGACACCTCTTTGTCGGCCAGGACCCAGCCCACGCGGGCCGCAGGTGTCGAATAGGTCTTCGACAACGAGTTGGTGACAATGGCCCTCTCGTACACGTCGACCATCGACATAAAGGACTCAGTGTTTTCGAGCGGCAGATATACCTCGTCGCACAGCACGTAGGCGCCCACCGAGCGGGCGATCTCGGCAATCTGGCCGAGCATATCGGCATCGAGCACCGTACCGATGGGGTTAGATGCGTTGTTTATGCAGATAAGCTTGGTGTTGGGACGCACCAAGCGCTTGAGTTCCTCGATATCGGGCTTCCAGCCGAGTTCCTCGCGAAGCTCCCAATACTCGACCTCGGCGCCCAGCGTGCGCGGAATCTCGTAGAGCGGCGCGTAGGTGGGCCACTCGGCGATAACATGGTCGCCGGGCTCGACCACAGCCATGATGGCGTTGAGGTTAGCGCCCGTGCAGCCATTGGTCTGCAGAATGTGATCGGGATTGACCTCCCGACGATACAGCTTGGCAACCTCGGCCTTAAACTCCGGCGAGCCCTCGATCCAGCCGTAGTTCATCTTCTCGCGGTCCAGGCGCTCGTAGAACGTGGCGCCGTCCTGCTCATCGAGCGCGCGCAGCTCGCCCATGGTGAGCGACGAGATCGTCGACTGGGCGATGTCCCACGTGGCACTCTTCTCCCAAACGTTGAGCCATTCCTCAACGCCAATCGTCTTGATGTCCATGGCCAAGCTCCTTACAAAAGCAGTCATCCAACCGTGTTGACGTTCCTCATACAAGATTGGGGCGGTGCGAAAACCCGCACCGCCCCAATGGGAGACATCTAATGGCAGCTAGATGTATGTATTAAGACCTGTACGGGTCCTAGAAGACCCTAGAGGTCCTCGCGCCAGAAGGGCATGCTCATGCAGCGCGGGCCGCCGCGGCCGCGGGAGAGCTCGGCGGAGGGCACGACGAGAAGGTCCAGGCCCTCCTTGTACAGCACGTCGTTGGTGACGGTGTTGCGGGCGTAGACGCAGATCTTGCCGGGCTCGACGCACAGGGTGTTGGAGCCGTCGTTCCACTGCTCGCGGGAGGCCGCGATCGGGTCGCCGCCGCCGCAGGGGATCAGCTTGACCTGGTCGACGCCGGTGGCGTCCTCCAGGACGTGCTCGAGGGTGTCCTCGATCAGGCGGATGTTCACGTCGCCCGGGTTCTTGCCGGCGGTCAGCTCGTAGACGCGCAGGGTGCCCATGATGGCGGGGTGGATCGTGAACTTATCGACGTCGATCTGGGTGAAGACCGTGTCGAGGTGCATGAAGGCGCGCGAGACCGGGATGTCGAAGGCCAGGATGCGCTCGACCTTGGAGTCGGAGTTCCAGAAGATGTTCTGGGCCATGACGTCGATCGCGGCGGCCTGGGTGCGCTGGGAGATGCCGACGGCGAGGGTCTTCTCGTTGATGTTCAGCACGTCGCCGCCCTCGGTGTGGAACTGGCAGTCGCGGCGGAAGTACAGCGAGACGTCCTTGTAGTCGGGGTGGTACTTGAAGATGTACTTGCCGTACAGGGTCTCGCGGTTGCGGGTGACCGAGTACATGCGGTTGAGGTTGACGCCCTCGCCGACGACCGCGAACGGGTCGCGGGTGAAGTAGAGGTTGGGCATCGGGTCGATGATCAGGTCGGACTCGGACTCGGAGTTGACCAGGGAGTCGAGGGTCGTGGACGCCGTGAGGGGCATGTCGATCTCGGACTTGGTCATGCCGGCCATGGTCTTCTTGACGAACTCGAGGTTGTCCTCGATGGAGTCCAGCTTCTCGCGGACGATCTGCGGCATGTGCTGGCCGCGGATGCCGGCCTCGGCGATGTACTGGTCGGTGAACTCGGCGCGGGCGCCGGGGACCTGGTCGAACACCTCGGCGACGAGGTTCTCGAGATAGAGGACCTCCACGCCCTGGTCCCTCAGGATCTGGGCGAAGGTGTCGTGCTCCTGCTGCGCGACCTCCAGGAACGGGACGTCGTCGAACAGGAGTCGCTCGAGCTCGTCGGGCGGCAGGTTGAGGAGCTCGTCGCCGGGACGGTGCAGGCAGACCTTCCTGAGCTTGCCGATCTCGGAAGGCACGTGCAGACCTTTCGTCATGGCCTCCTACCTTTCTTTCGGGCC
>NZ_JADMRH010000001.1:0-46648 GCF_015560135.1 Collinsella aerofaciens | reverse complement strand
GGCAGACCTTCCTGAGCTTGCCGATCTCGGAAGGCACGTGCAGACCTTTCGTCATGGCCTCCTACCTTTCTTTCGGGCCTTACTGGCCGAATGTATCAGCGCCCCTCCGTATGGGACGCTGCTTGCTGACAGCTCTAGTTATATCCAAAAACCACCTGCAATTCCACCTCGCCCCCGAACGGTCAGCAAAGTGCGATGAACGGTATATCTCATATGATTCCCCCATGATGCACTTCGGTTCTCTAAAGCAGGTTTTCAAAGGTAAATGTTCTTTTTTCTAAGGAATTAAGCTAGATTGCACAAATATTTTCATGTTTAGGAATTGCATAGCTAAAACGGTTTTCTGCATATATATGTCGTTTGTTCATGATTCAATTTGGATTCGATTATATTCAGCTCGCAATCATTCTTATTCATACATCCTCACCAATTGAGTATGGATATAGATTGTTTCTAAACGAGTTGGGCAGTTAGTTGCATGCCTTGGCAGCGTAAGAAGTAGGTAAAGATACCGTTCACGCAATACGTCCGTGCCACAGGTCGACTAAATTGAGACAATAGTGAATAGTGTTAGGCTACCGTCCCCTGTGGGGACTGAACGGACAGATGCATATGCCGAGCAAAATCGAAAAGAAGCAAGCCGCCGCAAAGCTGCGCAAACCGCCGCGCGACTTCTCATACACGCAAAACCGAGAGCTCAGCTGGCTACGCTTTGACAACCGCGTGCTCGACGAAGCCTTCGACGAAACCGTTCCGTTATTCGAGCGACTAAAGTTCGTCTCGATCTTCGAGTCCAACCTCGATGAGTTCCTCATGGTGCGCGTGGGCGGCCTGTCCGATCTGGCGGAGCTCAAAAAACAACCTGTCGACAACAAGAGCAATATGACCGCCTCCGAACAGGTCGATGCTGTCATGGCCGAAATGCCCGGGCTCCTTACCCGTTGGGAGTCCATCTTTAAGAGCATCGAGGGCAAGCTCGACACCTTGGGCGTTCACCGCGCCCACATCGATTCGCTTACGCCCGAGGAGCGTACCTTTGTAACCCGCTACTTCCAGGCCTACGTGTCGCCGGTCATCTCGCCGCTGGTCATCGATCCTCGCCACCCCTTCCCCAACCTGCGCAACGGCGCGCTCTATCTGGCCTGTGGTCTGGACGGCGTCACCGACGAGGAGAGCCTGCTGGGCCTGATCGAGATTCCCGCCTCGATGAACCGCGTGGTCGAGATCCCCTCGCCCACCGGCACCTACTCCTACATCTTGCTCGAGGACGTCATCCTCGCCTGCCTGGACAGCTGTTTTGGCTCCTATAAGCCGCTGGATCGTGCGCTGATCCGCGTCACCCGCAACGCCGACATCGATCCGGACGGCGAGGGCGTCGAAGAGGAAGAGGACTACCGCCAGCACATGAAGCGCATTCTCAAGAAGCGCCTGCGCCTGCAGCCGGTAGTGCTCGCGGTCTCGGGGTCGCTCGAGAAGGCGACGCTCAAGACTATCCGCAAGGCGCTCGAGCTTTCGCGCCGCTCTGTCTTTACCTGCGATATCCCGCTCAACCTGGGCTACGTCTTTGGCATTGAGGGCAAGATTCCCGAGCACCTGCGCAACGAGCTCCTCTTTACGCCGTTTAAGCCACAGCCCAACCCCACCATCGACATGACCCGCTCCATCCGCGAGCAGGTGCTGCAGCACGACAAGCTGCTCTTCTACCCTTACGAGGCCATGAATCCGTTCCTGGATCTGGTACACGAGGCAGCCTACGATCCCGAGTGCATCTCGTTGCGCATCACGCTCTACCGCGTGGCCAAGCAGAGCCGCCTATGCGAGTCGCTGATCGATGCCGCCGAGAACGGCAAAGAGGTCACGGTGCTCATGGAGCTCCGCGCCCGCTTTGACGAGCAGAACAACATCGAGTGGGCCGAGCGTCTGGAAGAGGCAGGCTGCACCGTCATCTACGGCTCCGAAGGCTTTAAGTGCCACTCCAAGATCTGCCAGCTCACCTATCGCGAGGGCATGGCGCTCACCCGCCTCACGCTTTTGGGCACCGGCAACTTTAACGAGAAGACGGCCAAACTCTACAGCGACTTTATGCTCATGACAGCCCATCCCGGCATCGGTGAAGACGCCAACCTGTTCTTCCGCAATCTGTCGCTGGGCAACCTGCGCGGCGACTACCGCTTCCTGGGTGTGGCGCCCGTCGGACTGAAACCGCTCATCATGCGCGGGCTTGACCGCGAGATCCAGCGCGCCCTTGCCGGCGAGCCCGCCCGCGTGTTCTTTAAGCTCAACTCACTGACCGACCGCGAGGTTATCGACAAGATCGCCGAGGCATCGTGTGCCGGCGTGCGCGTAGACATGATCATCCGCGGCATCTCGTGCCTCAAGCCCGGTGTTCCGGGCAAGACCGAGAACGTGCATGTCCGCTCCATCGTCGGACGCTTTTTGGAGCACGCGCGCGTCTATGCTTTCGGCGTGGACTCGGACATGATTTACCTGAGCTCGGCAGACATGATGACGCGCAACACCGAGCACCGCGTGGAGATTGCCTTCCCCGTGCTCGACCCCACCTGCCGCGCTCTGGTGCACGAGTACATGGGCATGCAGCTGCGCGACAACGTGAAGGCCCGCAGCCTCACGAGCGACGGCACCTGGGTCCCCGTGGAGCGTGCAGAGGGTGAGAAACCCTTCAACTCACAGGAAGCCCTGCTGGAGCGTGCCTATCGCAACGCCGAGGCCGCCGCGCAACAGCGCGCACAGGAGAAGGAACGCGTAGCCGAGGAGGCTATTCAGGCCGAGGTTGAACATGGGGCAGCTGCCAAACCGAAAGCGGTTGCCGCTCCCCCGGTGAATGAGCCCGAGGCTGCCGCAGAGCCCGCCGTGGAGAAAGCGCCCGCGCCCGCTACCGCGACTCCGGGGCCCGCCGCCGAGGCAAAGCCCGCCCCTGCTCCTGAGCCGCAGCCGGCCGCACCCGAGGTTCAGAAGGTCCAGGCGACCGTCATTGAGCCCGAGCCTGCACCTGTACCTCGGCCCGAGCCTCAGGTCACCAAGCCCGCACCCGAGACGAGTGCCCGTCGCGATAAGCCCGCTGGCAAGACCAAGGCCATCGAGCGCCATCGCCCCGGCCGCGTGCGCATGGGTCTGGGCCTGATCGGCCTGGGTCTTAAGACGCTCATTACCGGCAAGACGAAATAGTCGTTTGTAGAAGCAGTTTGTAGAAGCGCCCCGCATTTGAGGAAAGCCTCGGATGCGGGGCGCTTTTCCCTGCTACCATGGTGCGAACAACAACGCGAATGACAGGCAGGAATATGAAGCTCACTATAGAATCGATGACCTACGGCGCCGACGGGCTGGCGCACGCCGACAACGGCAAGGCCGTCTTTGTGCAGGGTGCCGTGGCAGGCGACATCGTCGAGGCCGAGGTCGTACAGGACGGCAAGTCGTTCATGCGCGCCCGCACCACCGAGATTCTGGAGCCAAGCCCCGATCGCATTCAGCCTCCCTGCCCCTTCGTGGGCATCTGCGGCGGCTGCTCGTGGGGCAATCTCTCACGCACGGCACAGCTCGCCGCCAAGGAGCAAAACCTGCGCTCCACGCTCGAGCGCATCGGCAAGTTCGCTCCTGAGCAGGTCGATGAGTTGGTACAGCCCATCTGCCACACCAAGGACGACTGGGGCTACCGCAATAAAATCGAGCTCGAACCGACCGTCGTCAACGGTCGCGTGCGCCTTGGCATGCACGGTGTCGACCCCAGCAAAATCGTGACCGTCGATATGTGTCCGCTGTTCGATAAGCGCTTCCCGAAGGCACTCAAATCGGTCGTCGGCGCACTTAACTATCTAAGCGGCAGCCATGACTTGGGGCTCGAACGCGTGGGCATTCGCGCATCGCGCCGCACCAAGGCACTCGAGGTCGCACTCTGGACGCCGACAGGCTCTTTTCCGCGCTCGCAGGTCTCCCGCGTGCTGGCGGACGCCGCTCATCCCACGAGCATCGTGCGCGTGATGAGCAAGGGCGAAAAGAAGGCCCGCCGTGTCTCTAAGGTGGAGATGCTCGCCGGTGAGGGCTCGTGGACCGAGAACATCGCTGACGGCCAGATGCGCCTGTCCGCCCCATCGTTTTTCCAAGTCAACACCAAGGGCGCCGAGATTTTGATCGAGCTCGTTATGGAGGCGCTCGATCCGCAGGAAGACGAGCTTGCCGTGGACCTGTACTGCGGTGCCGGCACCTTTACCCTGCCGCTCGCCCGCCGCTGCGACTTTGTCGCTGCCGTCGAGGCCTACGGCCCCGCCGTGCGCGATCTACGCCGTAACCTGGAAATCAACAAGCTTGATAACGTCGACGTCATTGGCGGAGACGCGGTGCGCGAGTTCCCCGACCAGGACGCCGATGTCCTAGTAGTCGACCCGCCGCGTGCAGGCCTAGCGCCTGAGGCCATCGACCTCATCGCCAGCACAAGCGCTCGCGATGTCGCCTATGTGAGCTGCGACCCGGCCACCCTGGCGCGCGATCTCAAACGCTTTGTCGAAGAAGGCACCTTCTCCCCCGTAAAGATCACGCCAGTCGATCTGTTCCCACAAACCTTCCACTGCGAGACCGTCGTCCACCTTAGGCGCAACTAGCTGATGATTTTTCTGGGACGGGGATTAAATGATCAATTTGTACCGAATGATTATTTAATCCCCGTCCCTTTTAAACATTGGGAAATCGAGCGTGGCAAGCGGGGGTCTTCGGGGTATAAGACGGCTAATTGTATGCCGCCCTATGAAAGGAACCCTTATGCCCAGCGTTGCCGTTCTTGCCGCCGATGGCTTTGAAACGATTGAATGCCTGACCATGGTCGATGTCATGCGTCGCGGCGGCGTGCGCGCCACGCTCGTCTCGATTATGCCCACGCGCGAGGTCGTAAGCTCGCTGCAGATCCCCGTGACCTGCGATGCGCTCTTTGATGAGATCAACTTTGACGAGTACGACTGCGTCGTGCTGCCCGGCGGCCTGCCCGGTGCCACCAACCTGCGCGCCGATCAGCGCGTCTGCGACGTGGTCTGCGAGTTCGCCGCGACCAAGCACGTCGCCGCCATCTGCGCCGCCCCGTTTATCCTGGGCGAGCTCGACCTGCTCGAGGGGCGCCACGCCACGTGCTTCCCTGGCTTTGAGAAAAGCTTCCCCGAGGGCGCCTATACCGGCGAGAAGGTTACGCAAGACGGCAACATCATCACCGCCAGCGGCATGGCCCAGTCGCTCCCCTTTGCGCTTGAGCTGCTGCGCACGATCGCCGGCGACAAGGCTGTCGAGAAGGTCGCCGAGGGCATCCAACTATGATTTTGGCTTCGCAATCACCGCGCCGCATAGAGCTGATGCGCGAGGCAGGCTACAACATTCGCGTGATTCCCGCGGATATCGACGAAACGCCCTTTGATGGCGAGGCCCCGCTCACGCTTGTCGAGCGCTTGGCACGCGCCAAGGCGGCTGCCGTTGCTGCCGAGTATGCCGAGCCCAATGAGCTGACGGTCGCGGCCGACACCATCGTCACCTTCGACGGCAAGATTTTGGGCAAGCCGGCAACCGAGGGCGAGGCGCGCACCATGCTCCGTGAGCTTTCGGGCCGCACGCACCAGGTCGCAACCGGCGTCTGCATCGTTAAGGCAGGCGATACGGCCGCCCCGCATGCCGCCGAGAGCCTGTCGTTTGTCGATATGACCGACGTGACATTCTACGAGCTCACCGACGAGCAGATCGAGCACTACGTTGCCTCGGGTGAGCCCATGGATAAGGCAGGCGCCTACGGCATCCAGGGCACAGGCGGCCGCATGCTCGTGCACGATATTTCGGGCGACTTCTATAACGTGGTGGGCCTACCCATCGCCCGCGTCGCGCGCGCGATTCAAAAACTCTCGTAATTGCATCTGGCGCTGGGTATCCCCCAGCGCCTACAATTTTGGCGTACCGTACGGATCCCGACCGGGCACAAGGCGCGGCGGAAAACCGATAGGAGTTAAACATGGATACACTGCTCGAGGCCATTGACGTCTGCGATGTCGATGGCTTTTGCTATGGCAACTATACGGACGAGGAGGCCGGCACCGGTTGCACCGTAATCGTGGCACCCGAGGGCGCCACCGGCGGCGTTGACGTTCGCGGCGGTGCTCCCGCTTCGCGCGAGACCGACCTGCTGCGACCCGAGAACACCGTCGACAAGGTCCACGCCGTCTGCCTTTCGGGCGGATCGGCCTTTGGCCTCGAGGCTGCAAGCGGCGTCGCTCGCGAGCTTGAGAGCCGCGGCATCGGCCTTCCCGTCGGCCCCACGCAGGTGCCTATCGTGTGCTCGAGCTGTATCTTCGACCTCGCCTTTGGTAACCCCACCGTTCGCCCCGACATTGAGGCCGGCATCGCCGCCGTGCGCGAAGCACTCGACAACACCCCCACCAAGCTCGAACAGGGCAACGTAGGCGCCGGCACGGGCGCTACCGTGGGTAAGCTCATGGGCCCCGCTACCTGCATGAAGGCCGGCCTTGGCGCTGCCGCCGTGGCGCTCGGCCCCATCAAGGTGGGCGCCGTGGTCTCGGTCAACGCCTGCGGCAACGTTGTCGACCCCTTCACCGGCGAGTGGGTCGCCGGTATGCGCGCCGCAGCCGATAGCGACCAAATCGTCGACATGGAACTCGCAGCCTTTGCCGCCGCCGGATCCATGCAGATGCCGCTCGACCGCACCAACACCACCATCAGCTGCATCGTCACCAACGTGGAACTCACTAAGGCACAAGCCACCAAGGTCTCCCAGATGGCCGCAGACGCCTACGCACACGCCATCCGTCCCACGCACACCACCAACGACGGCGACACCATCTACACCCTCGCCAGCGGCAAACTGGGCGCCCGGACAAGCGCCGCCGTTCCCCTAGACCTGCTGGGCATGCTCGCAGTAAGGGCCCTGGAAACTGCCATCGTAAACGGAGCCAAAACCGCCAAAACCTCCCACGGCATCCCCGGCGCCGCAAAGTAGTCCACTCGACCGTCGGTCGGAGGCGGGCGGGCATTACGTTTGCTGCTCTACAGTCCTATGCAAGACGAAGGCCACATTAAGTGGCCTTCTTTGCATGCGGAACTCGCGACAAACGTAATGCCCGCCCGCCTCCGACCGACTTCCAACCTAATTCTTTTCAGCCCAGGCCCCTGTGTACCGCGCGTCGAAGATCTTCAAATTCAAATAACCTGACAATCGATTCTTATTGCAGAGGCCCCTTGGCCTTTAGTTTGATACAAGTTCCGCACGAGCCGGAAAGCACTTAATGTGCTTTCCGTGCGAGCAGGACTGTTCGCAGTAGCAAACTAAAGGCCAAGGGGCCCAGTCAACCTATCAGCAGCGATTACTCAGCAGCTAGTTGAATTTGAAGATCTTTGAGGCAAGACGGTATAGGCCGAGTGTGGTTTTGTCTCCGGCCCGTCCGCGCAGATTGGTGAAGAACCCGACCACGCCGTAGCGGGCACGACGATACATGCGCTCGTCGTAGGCCTTCAAATCATTCCACAGCGTCTTTAGGCGCTCGTCGGCGCAATCTTCCTCGGAAAGCTTGGTGAGCACCGAGCAGATCGCCATCATCATGGTGAAGTAGCCCATCATGTACGAACGTAGGCGTGACGACTCGACATCGCTGTACAGGTGGTACGACTCCATCATGATACGCGTAACACGGAACTGCTGGTCCAGACGCTTGACCATCGTGGCCTCGTTGACACTCTGGCCCTCGCGACCGATAAAGTAGCGGTAGAGGTCGATGTCGGCGTAGTACATGGTCTTGCAACGCGGCAGCGGCACGTAGGCGTAGATGTTGTCCACATAGAACGTGTGCGGCGGCATGGGAAGGTTGGACTCGCGCAGCACATCCGTGCGATAGCACAGGCTGTGCATGAGTAGGTTCTGGTCCAGGCGGAAATGACCGATCTGATCCCAAGAAAAGATCTTTTTGCGCGGCAGGGCAAATTTGTAGCCAATAGCGGTATGCGTGCCCTCGTAAACCTTCTCGTACACGTAGTTCGAGATAAACAGGTCAACGCGCTGGTCGCGCTCTTCAAAGCCACGCAGAATCGACAGCATGGTCGAAAGGGCAGCACCGTCAAGCCAGTCGTCCGAATCAACAACCTTGTAGTAGGTGCCCTGCGCCTCGCGCAGACCCGAAAGGACGGCAATACCGTGACCGCCGTTCTCCTGGTGCACCGCGCGGATGATTCCAGGGTAACGGGCCTCCCACTCGTCGGCCTTGGCGGCCGTCTCGTCCTTGGAGCCGTCGTCCACCACGATAATCTCGATATCGGTGGCGTAATTGCTCCCCTCCAAGATAGAGGTGATGCAATGGTCCATGTCCTTGGCGGCGTTATACGAGGGAATACCGAATGTTATGACTTTATGCATGGCAGGCGATAATCTCATCCGAAAGATCGAGGGCGGAATTGGTCACAGCGTCCATATCGTAGTAACGATACTCGGCCAGACGACCCACCGGGTGGAAGTTCGTCAGGTTCTGGACGCGCTCAAGATAGCGCTCATAGAGCTCACGGTTCTCGGGCTCAAGAATGGCGTAGTACGGCGTCTCACCCGAGCCGGGCGTATAGGCCTTGGAGTATTCCTTCATGATGGTGGTCTTGCCGGGCAGGACCTGGCCAGTCATATTCTTGAACTCAGTGATGCGCGTGTAATCCTCGCTCGTGGTGTAGTTGACGGTGCCCACGGGCTGGAACTGATCCATATCGAGCGTCTCGAACTTCATGTCGAGCGTACGGTACGGCAGGGCGCCCAGGTCGAGATTGAACAGCTCGTCGAGCGGACCGGTGTAGACGATCTCGCCGCCATAGACCTTACCGTCGATCTTGACGGTGGTCTCGTCGATCTCGAAGAGGTCGCGGGCGTCCACGTCGCAGAACACATCAATCAGATCGTGGTCGAGCATATGCTCAAACAGCGCGGTATAGCCGTCCTGCGGCATGCCCTGGAAGGGAGCCTGCGGGAAGTAGCGGTCATCATCGCCCACAAAGACGGGAACACGGCCGGTGATCGAGGGATCAATCTGGTCGGGCGTCTGGCCCCACTGCTTCATGGTGTAATGCAAAAAGACGTTCTCGTAGACGTAATCAGCGACCTCGGCCAAGTCGGGGTCGTTCTTCTTACGCAGCTCCATAATGGGCACCTTGACATCCTTGCCAAAGGTCTCCACGAGCTTCTGATACAGCTCCTCGCCGCGCTCGTCACCAAAGGCGAGCTTGAGACTCGCGTGGTTGAAGGGCACGGGCATAAGGGTGCCGTTGATGTTGGCGAGCACCTTGTGCTGATAATCCGTCCACTTGGTAAAGCGCGACAGGAAATTGTGCACGCGCTCGTTAAAGGTGTGATAGATATGCGGACCGTACTCGTGGATCAGGATTCCGGCCTCGTCAGTGCAGTCATAGGCATTGCCCGCAATGTGGCTACGGCGCTCCAAAACGGCAACACGATAGCCGATGGTCTCGGCAAGACGGCGGGCGCAAACGGCACCGGCATATCCAGCACCGACGACAATCATGTCGTACGCGCCGGCGTTAAAGCCTTCAGGCAGGCCTGAGGTAATCTGCATCGATACTCCTTGTCAAAAGCCACGGGCTCGTTAGCTGGGCTTTTCTCGAACATTCTTCGAGACATATTTATCAGAGCGATTATAGCGCTAATGCGTCCTATAATGAGCTTGCCACACAAGGAAAGCTCAAGCACCGCGGCGTACAAATTTGAAAGGTAAACCCGCTAGCAGCGGGTTTATTCGTGAACAGCCGGGCGCCTGGAGCTTAGTGAAACGCTTGTAAGGAGTAACATGAGCGATTTCCTTAACCGTATGAAGTCTGCCGCCAAGGCCGACCTTAAGACGATCGTCCTGCCCGAGGGCGAGGATCCGCGCACCATCGTCGCGGCCACCAAGATCATCGAGGAGGGCCTGGCAAAGATCGTCATCCTGGGCAACCCCGACGAGATCAACGTTCCCGGCGCCACCGTCATCGATCCGCGCAATGCCGAGAAGCACGAGGAGTACGCGCAGAAGTTTGCCGAGCTCCGCGCCAAGAAGGGCGTCACCATCGAGCAGGCTCGCGCCCAGGTGATGGACGCCACCTACTTTGGCACCATGATGGTCAAGATGGGTGACGCCGACGGCCTGGTCTCCGGCGCCTGCCACTCCACCGCCGACACCCTGCGCCCCGCGCTGCAGATCCTTAAGACCGCCCCGGGTACCAAGCTGGTCTCGGCCTTCTTCGTGATGTGCACCGACACCCCGCAGTTCGGCACCGACGGTACGCTGATCTTCGCCGACTGCGGCCTCAACATCAACCCGTCCTCCGACGAGCTCTCCGAGATCGCCATCGCCTCCGCTCACTCCTGGTCCACCTTTATGGGCAGCGTCGAGCCGCACGTGGCCATGCTCTCCTACTCCACCATGGGCTCCGCCGGCGGCGAGGTCGCCAAGAAGGTCCAGGAGGCCGTTAAGTTCTGCAAGGAGAAGGCTCCCGAGCTCGCCATCGATGGCGACCTGCAGCTCGACGCCGCCATCGTTCCCACCGTCGCCCAGCTCAAGGCCCCCGGCTCCTCCGTTGCCGGCAAGGCCAACGTGCTCGTGTTCCCCGACCTCGAGGCCGGCAACATCGGCTACAAGCTGGTCCAGCGCTTCGCCGGTGCCGACGCTTACGGCCCCATCCTGCAGGGCATCGCCAAGCCGGTCAACGACCTGTCGCGTGGCTGCTCTGCCGACGACATCGTGGGTGTCGTGGCCATCACCGCCGTCCAGGCTCAGATGGCTGAGTAGCGGACGTATCCCTTCGGGCCCCTACAGGGTAAAGCTCTGAAAACGTCCTCGGACATGTCGGAAGCCCCCGCTGCGCACTACGTGCGGCGGGGGCTTCCTCCGTCCTGCGGGATGTTTTCAGAGCTTTACCCTGTAGGGGCCCTGCCGCTACGTGATGCTCAGGGAATCTGGGGTGGACGGCGGCTTGGCTACGAGCTGGGGCTGTAAATCTGAATGGTTGGGTGCCGTTGTTGAGAGCGCGGGCGTTGCGGATATGGTCACTTTGGATTTGAAATGGCTTGTGTGGTCTGCGACTGTTCAACCGGAAAGTTTGTCCCGGTTTGGAGGCGGATTCTGGGATGCGATTTCCGTTTGGGGTCTGTTTGGGAAACTGCGGGACGAAATTTTGCTTGATTGTGGGATGCGGTTTCCGCTACGTGCCTCGACCGGAAAGTGTGTCCCGGAATTCGGGCTCGAAATGGGATGGCATTTTCGCCTGCTAGCAGAAAGGCCTCCGGAGCTGTTGCTCTGGAGGCCTTTCTCTCAATTGCAGACGAATGCGCTAGTTGTTACCGGTCAGACGCTCGACGTCGTGGGCGATCATGTATTCCTCGTCGGTGGGGATGACCATGACCGTGACGGCGGAGCCGGCGGCACTGATGACCTGCGGGCCGTTGCCCACGGCCTCGCGGTTCTTATTGTTGTCAATGCGCACGCCCAGCCACTCAAAGCAGTCGCAGAAGGCCTTACGGATCGACCAGTCGTTCTCGCCGATGCCGGCAGTAAAGGTAATGGTGTCCACGCCCGCCATGGAGGCGATCATGGAGCCAGCCTGTTGCATGGCCTTGTAGGCGAACATGTCGAAGGCGAGCAGGCAGCGCTCGTCGCCCTCGGAGGCGCGCGTGCGAATGTCGCGGGCGTCGTTGGAGATGCCCGAGATGGCAAGCAGGCCGGACTGCTTGTTCATCATGTCGTCGACTTCCTGGTAGCTGTAGCCGCCCTCGCGCTGGAGGTAGCACACGGTGGCCGGGTCGATGGAACCACAACGGGTGCCCATCATCAGGCCATCGAGCGGCGTGAGACCCATCGTGGTGTCGCGGCACACGCCGTCCTCGATAGCAGCGAGCGAAGCACCGTTGCCCAGATGGCACGAAAGCAGGCGGTGGCAGCGCGAACCCAGGATCTCCTTGGCCATCATCCACTCATAGCGGTGGCTCGTGCCGTGGGCGCCGTACTTGCGCACGTGGTACTTGTCGCAAACGTCCTTGGGCAGCGCGTAGGTGTAGGCAACCTCGGGCATGGTCATGTGGAACGAGGTGTCGAAGACCGCCACGTTGGGCAGCTCCGGATACTTCTCACGGCAATACTCAATCGCTGCGGCCTCGCCGTAGTTGTGCAGCGGAGCAAGCGGTGCCACCTCAAGAATCTTGGCCATAACCTCGTCGTCGACAACCGCGGAATCATCGAAGTGCCAGCCGCCCTGAACGATACGATGCCCAATGCCATCAATCGTAAAGTCGGTCTTCTCGAGCTCCTCGAGCACGCGAGCGATAGCAGAGCGATGATCGGGGAAAGGGACCTCCTCGGTCTGCTTAGCGCCACCGTTCTCGGAGTGGCCAAAGATGCCCATGTCCGATCCGATACGCTCGCAGTTGCCCTTGGCGAAAACCTCGCGGGTATCGGTATCCAAAAGCTGATATTTGAGGCTTGAGCTGCCGGCGTTGACAACAAGTACGTTCATGAGACTCCTTTGCAGTGCAATACGGTCGACGCAGACCCCTTAAGGCGGCCGCATGTTAATAAGAAGTTATTATAACTTAATAAATAGCTATCAGGCATATCGCCCAACGAGCACAAAAGAAGGGCCGAACGGCACTCGGTCGTCCAGCCCCTCCCCTCTTGCAATTACTTGCCGTTGACGATGCGCTCGACGTCGGAAGCGATCATGAACTCCTCGTCCGTGGGAATGACGAAAATCTTGACCTTGGAATCCTTGGCAGACAGGCACCAAGCGCCGTCACCACGCAGGGCGTTGCGCGCATGATCCATCTTGACGCCCATAAAGGCCAGACGGTCGGCAACGCCAGCGCGAACAGCCGGAGCGTGCTCGCCGATGCCGGCGGTAAAGACCAGGGTGTCCATGCCGCACATGGAAGTGGCCATCTCGGCAGCCTTGGCGGCAATCTTGTAGACGAACATATCGAAGGCGAGCTGAGCCTCGGGGTCACCGGCAGCGGCGAGCTCCTCGACGTTGCGGCAGTCGTTGGTCTTGCCGCCGGTCACAGCCAAAAGGCCGGACTTCTTGTTCATCATCTCATCGACCTCGTCGAAGGTGTAGCCGCCTTCGCGCTGCAGGTAGCACACGGTAGCCGGGTCGATGGAGCCGCAGCGGGTGCCCATCGTGACGCCGTCGAGCGGGGTGAGGCCCATGGTGGTGTCCATGCACTTGCCGTCCTCGATGGCGCACAGGGAAGCGCCGGAGCCGATATGGCACACGACGACCTTGCGAGCCTCGCCGTTGGTCATCTCTGCGACCTTCTTGGAGATGTAACGGTAGCTGGTGCCGTGGGCGCCGTACTTACGGATGTGCAGTTTGTCGCAGACGTCCTTGGGCAGGGCGTAAGTCTTGGCGACCTCGGGCATGTTGAAGTGGAAAGCGGTGTCGTAGACCGTGACGTTGGGCAGATCGGGATACTGCTCCAGGCAGTACTCGATAACGTTGGCCTCGGGGTTGTTGTGCAGCGGGGCGAGCGGAGCGACCTCGCGGATCTTGGCGAGGACGTCCTCGTCGACGAGGGAGGAATCGCCGAAGTACCAACCGCCCTGAACGATACGGTGGCCAATGCCCTCGATCTTGACGCCGTTGGCCTCGAGGTCCTTCAGAACGACCTCGATGGCGACCTTGTGGTCGGGGAACTCGATGTTCTCGGTCACCTTCTTGGAACCGTTGGCAGCGTGGGTGAAGGTACCGCCGGTAAAGCAGACGCGCTCGCAGGAGCCCTTTGCGGACACCTTGTGGGACTTGGTATCGATGACCTGATACTTAAGCGTCGAAGATCCTGCGTTGACGACCAGAACGTTCATGTGTCTCCCTACTAACAGGCGGTGTGGCGCCGCCAGGTTACATACGTTTCAATAATAAACCCAAACGCCCTCGCGCTCGGGTTTATTGCGTTGATATATAAGTTATCGGTGCTTGAGCTTCCGTTTCATTGCAAGGAAAAAGCGCCCTCAGATGAGGTTCTCGCCCAGGTTCTTGCCGCCGAGAACGTGCATATGGAAATGCATGACGGTCTGGCCGGCGTTGACGCCCTTGTTGGAGATGACGCGGAAACCGTCCTCCAAGCCCTTGGCCTTAGCGACCTCCTGGATGGCGTGAGCCACGGCGCCCATGGTCTCGGCAGGTACGTTGTCGGCAATGTCACTGTAGTGCTTCTTGGGGATCACGAGCGTATGGACCGGCGCCTGGGGATTGAGGTCGTCGAAGGCGATGACCTGGTCGTCCTCATAGACAACGGTCGAGGGGATCTCGTGGTTGGCAATTTTGCAGAAGATGCAATCGCACATAGTTGGTTCCTTTCTCACAGACCAAGGTAATTATATTTGGTCGGGATGGCTAGAACGAGAGGTTGTCGTCGGTGTTGGCGGCTTCGCCGTCGGCGAGCACGTCGTTGCCGTCGACGTCCTTAAGGAGCACCGAGACCTTCTGCTCGGCATCGGACAGGCGGGTGCGCAGGCTCTTGAGGAGCTCGACGCCGCGGGTGTAGCTCTCGAGCGACTCCTCGAGCTCCATATCGCCCGACTCCAAGCTGCGGATGATGAGCTCCAACTCCTGCGAGGCCTGCTTGTACGTAAGCTGCTCGACCGGGGTCTTCTCTGCCATATCTGTTTCCTTTCCTAAAGGTTTATCGCTATGAAACGCGGCTTACTCGACCGTATCGACCGTTGCCGCCACGTTGCCGTCTGCCATGCGCACACGAATGGCGTCGCCGGGCTTAAAGGTCTTGGCACTCGTAGCCACGCCATCATCGCTGTACGCGATGGAATAGCCGCGGGCAAGCACCTTGAGCGGCGACAGGGCATCGAGCGAGGCTGCCGCACGGCCTAGGTCGGACGCGGGCTTGCTGAGCATCGTACGTCCCTGATGCTCCAGACGGGAGCTTGCGAGCATGAACGCATGGCGCTTGCCATCGAGCCCTGAGGTGCTTGCGATCAAACGCTCGGGCAGACGCTCGAAGTTGGAGCGGAAGGCCCCAACCGAACGCGTTATGGCGCCCGACAGTCGATCGGCAGTCAGCGCAAGCTCCGATTCGCGACGCTCGACCATAAACGTTGGGTCGTTGAGGCACGGGCGGCACGCGGCCGCATCGAGCGCGTCAACAAGACGAGCCGTATAGGTGTCCCAGGCACGACGACCGCGCTGGTCGAGCATCTCCAAATCAACCTGATCTGACCCGATCATCGAAGCCATCGCGGCGCCCAGACGCTGATGGCGCGTCTCGAGCACGTCGGCCAACTCCGTCATGGCCGGCGCCACCGATTCTGCCGCTGCCGTTGGTGTGGAGGCGCGACGGTCGCTCACCATGTCGCAGATCGAGGTATCGGGCTCATGCCCAATACCGGTCACCACGGGCACGGGACAGGCTGCCACCGCACGGGCAAGCTCCTCGTCGTTAAAGGTCATGAGGTCCTCGAAGGAACCGCCGCCACGCACGAGCAAAATGCAATCAGGCGCCGGCGTAATGGCAGCGGCGCGGCGCAAGCCTTCAATAAGCTCTGCCGGCGCACCCTCGCCCTGGACCTTTGCGCCCACGCAGACAAGCTCGACGAGCGGGTTGCGACGGCGCAGCGTACGCTTGACGTCGTCGATTACGGCGCCCGAAAGCGAGGTGACGACCGCCACGCACGAGCAAAACACCGGGATGCGACGTTTGCGCGCCTCGTCCATCAGGCCCTCGCGGCGTAGCTTTTCGGCCAACTGAGCCACCTGCTGACGCAGCAAGCCCTCCCCCGCCAGCGAGAACGAGCGGGCGACGAAGCTCATGCGACCCGTAGGCTTGTAAAGATTGAAGCTGCCCTTAAAGCTCACCTGCATGCCGTCGCGCAGATCGAAGGTGCGCTTAAGGTAGGCGCCCTTCCAGATGATGCAGTCAACGGCGGCCGAGTCGTCCTTGATTTGGAAGTAGCAGTGGCCGCTTCGGGCATTGGGACCACGAAAACCCGTGACCTCACCCAAAACGCTCAGCTGCGGAATGGCATCGAGCGCACCGGCGGCGATCTCCACCGCTTGGCTCACGCTGAGCTCTTTGCGCTCCCGCTCGTCCGATCCGTCGAACTCGGCGGAAACGGTATTGCCGGTCAGATTCCAGCCTGCCACGCAGCCCCCTTTCGTCATCGTGCACATGGGCTCCGGCCCTGCGCAAATTCAAGTCCAACACATAGTACAGCGCCGCGGGGACACAAATCCCCACGGCGCCCGTCGGTCCCATTTGTTATCGGTTGGAGTTTCTGTTATAGCGAGCCATCAGGTAGAGCAGCTGAATAATCGAGGTGAGCGCTGCGGCCACATAGGTAAGCGCGGCTGCCGTCAGCACCTTCTTGGCGCCGTTGAACTGCTTGGAACTCATGCCCGACTGCTCGATATACGCCACGGCGCGGCGACTGGCATCGATCTCGACCGGCAGCGTAACCAGCTGGAACAGCACGCTAAACGAGAAGAAGACCAGCGCGAGGGTCGTGAGCCCCGCGATGTTCATGAACAGGCCCATGAGCAGCACGATCGTCCAGGTGTTCTGGGTAAAGTTGACGACGGGGACCAAAGCGGTGCGTACCTTCATCATGGCATAACCACTTTGACGCTGGGCGGCATGGCCTGCCTCGTGACAGGCGACGGCAACGCTTGCGACCGACCCGCCCGAACGGTTGGCATCCGACAGATACAGGTTGTTGTCCTGCGGGTTGTAATGATCGGTGAGCTCGCCGGCAACACCCTTGATACCCACGGCGCTACAACCGTTGGCATCGAGCATGCGGCGAGCAACCGTGGCACCCGTATCGCCGTCCGAGCGCACCTTAGACCACGTCTTGTACGTCGAGTTGATATAGCTCTGCGCGGCAAGGCCAAGCACCGTGCAGACAAGAACAACCAGCAGGTACAGCGGGTCAATGCCAAAGCCGTATCCATAGTAATAAGGCATGCGAATTCCTCCGAATCGAGTTACACGTTGAAGGCATTCTACCCATTCGACTGACCAGCAAATCAACATCGATGTTTTGGCAATGTCAGCGAAAACGGCCGAGAGCGAGCAAGGTGACGTGAAAGAGAAGCGACGCGTACTTTGGTACGCGAGCGACGATTGAACGTCAGATTGCCGCTCTCGGCCGTTTGCAGCGTCGAGCTGTTACGCGGTTTGGCAAAACCGCGTAACTATATACCTACAGCAATTCAATTTTGCCATCTTTGACCGTCAACCCCATATTGCCGGAAAGCAGATCGTCCAAACGCGAACCCACGAGCTCAAAGCGCCAGCCTTCGCGCAGGGGGCTCTGCTCGGGATGCTCAATATAGTCGGCCAGGTCATCGCGCGAGGCAATGACCGAGGTCGCCACGCCCGAGCGCTCGGCGACCAGGCGAATGAGCGCATACATCAGGTCCGTCACGCTTTCCAGCTCCGGCGAAATTTGGCGATGCCCGCGCACCATGAGCGGCAGGCGATCGTGCGGGCAGCTCGCACCGCGCTTGATGGCCATAAGCGCGCCGTCCACGTCGCGCTCCCCCAGCTGGTCGGTACCGCGAATGCTGCGGAACTCCTCAACACGCACGGGATTACGTTTAACCAGGGCCAGCAGCGTATCGTCGGACATAACCCACTTGCGCGGGATGTTGCGCCGCTCAGCGCGGTCCTCGCGCCAAGCGGCAAGCTCGCGCGCGATGCCCAGTTGATGGCGGCTACACGAGTTGATGCGCTTGACCTTGCGGAATGCCTCATGGCGGTCGGCGCGGTAGTGTGACTCGTCGGCAAGAGGACGCAACTCATCGAGCACCCAGTCTACCCGGCCCAGCTCGCGCAGGCGACTCATCATCTCGGTATAGGCGACGATCAAGTACTTGACGTCATCAATCGCGTACTCAATCTGCTTATCGGTCAGCGGGCGACGCGACCAGTCGGTCAGCGACTCGGTCTTGGGCAGCGAGACGCCGCAAAACGTCTGAACAAGCGCGCCATACGAAATCTGCTGGCGCTCGCCCAAAAAGGCAGCGGCGACCTGCGTATCGAAAATCGGTCGTGGCAGCACGCCCACGGTATGGAGCATAACCTCCATATCCTGCGAGCAGGCGTGGAAGACCTTAGTCACGCTCTCGTCTGCCATAAGCTCGGCCAGCGGCGATAGGTCGTCGATTACCAGGGGATCGACCGCTACACTCTCGGCAGGGGTGGCAATCTGAACCAAACACAGACGCGGATGGAACGTGCGCTCGCGCAAAAACTCGGTATCGACGGCAATCGCGTCGAACTCACGGGCGCGCTGGCAAAAGTCGAGTAGAGCCTGATGTGTGGAAATGTACATATCAACCCATCGAATAAGGTTAGGCCCGAAAAACACGGGTAGGATATCAGCATTGCCTTACAACTATACTCGGTTAGTCACAGAACGGGAACGTAAGTATGCGCTGCCTTATCATCCACAACCCGGCATCGGGCCCCAGCTCAGATGAAATCTACGCGTTCACGCACGCCCTCGCGCAGGGCGGCGACGAGGTCGTGATGCGTTTTATCGGCGATGGCATGGAACCCGAGGACGCCGTGGCAGACGTGCGCGAGTTTGATCGCGTGGTGATTTCGGGCGGCGACGGCACCGTCTCCAACGTGCTCGACCAGATGCGCGGATGCGGCGTCCCCACGCTCGTCTTCCCCTCCGGCACGGCCTGCCTGTTCTTCAACAACATTGGCAATGCCCCCGAGGCCGCGGCGCTCGCCAAGGCCTGCCGCGTTGGCCGTACCGTCAAGGCGGACATGGGCGAGCTCTTTTGGCTCGACGAGAACGGCAACGAAAAGTGCCACGGCTTTATTATCATCGCCGGATCGGGCTACGATGCCGAGATCATGATGAAGGCCGCCCCCGCCAAAAACGACATCGGTGAGATCGCCTATTTCCTGTCGGCGCTCGCCACACCCAACCCCACGGTGGCGCACTTTACGATTGAGCATGACGGCATTGTCGAGGAGCTCGATGGCATCTGCTGCATGGCCGGCAACACCTCGGTCATTCAAAACGACATCAACCTGTTCCCCGATTGCCGCATGAACGACGGCATGGTCGACATCGCGGTCATCGAGCCCGTAAAAACCGTCCAGCTCCTGCCCACCGTGATCACCGCCGCGCTCGACCCCGCCGGCAAGGTGCTCGGCCGCCCGCAGTTCAAGATCATCCAGACCAAAGAAGCCAAGATCACCTGCACACCGTCGCTGGGCATGCAGTTCGATGGCGAGATCATCCCCAGCAACTCGGGCGTCTTTGGTGCCCGCGCACTTCCGCAATGCCTCGACCTCATCGTCGACGAATTCTCCCCGCTCGGAAAATAGGAGGACCCCATGAACGACAACCCCCTGATTGGCTTTATCGTCATCGTCTTGGCCATGCTCGTCGGCTATGCGATTAACGTAATTCACCGCCGGAAGAAGTAATTCCACACTGGTATGATATTCATCCAATCATCGTCTCCCCCGTTGTTTATGCATTTGCCAAACAGCGGGGTTTTTTCTTTGCGCCCCGTGCAAGGCGCTTTATTCAGGTACAGTAATTGCAGGGTGCCTTTATTTAAGTAAAGCTACATAATGAGTATTCTTATCCGCTCATCGCATATTTTAGGACGCTCATCGAGTATTTCATCGAAATAGATGAATACTTCTTAGACTTCCGATAGGCTAATAGATGTATTTATTAGCTGAGATTCCGCACAGTTTTGTGGGGTCTCAACAGTTGGGAGGGATCATGAGGTTTACTCATCCTGTCAACACGCTCAAAAAGCTCGGCTGCGGCCTTGCGTTTGGAGCAGCGGCCATCATGGCCATGCCGACTTCGGCGCTCGCCTGCACCCAGATCTACATGGGTAGCAAGCTCACGGCAGACGGCAACACGTACTATGGCCGTTCCGAGGACTTCGGTCCGCGCTATGTCAAGCACTTTGGCATTGAGCCCGCACACAAGGACGGCAACGAGTACACATCGGTCGAGTCCGGTTTTGAATACAAGTCCAAGGGCGCAACCTACCGCTACACCTTCGTTCGCGACAACCCCTCGCAGTGGGAAGATCGCTACGACGCATATTCCGAAGCCGGCATCAACGAGAAGGGCGTCTCCTGCTCTGCCACGTTGAGCACCTCCTATAACGAGAAGGCCGAAGAAGCCGACCCCATCACCGAGGAGACTGGCATTGGCGAGTACAGCTATGCCAGCGTCATCCTGGGCGAGAGCGCCACGGCCCGCGAGGGCGTCGAGCTCATCGGCAGCCTGATCGACGAGCAGGGCGTCTGCTCCAACGACCAGATCATCATCGCCGACAGCACCGAGACCTGGCTGTTCGCCGCGCTTTCCGGCCATCAGTGGATTGCCATGAGGCTCGCCGATGACATCGCCTCGCTCAACCCCAACATCGGCAACCTCACCTATGACGTCGACCTCGACGACACCGAGAACTGTCTCCATTCCGAGGGCATCGAGTCCATGCCTAAGGAGAAGGGCTTTGCCGAGTACACTGACGGCAAGTTCGACGTCGCCAAGACCTACGGCGAGGAGATCGGCGAGGCCGGTATGCACCAGTGGTCGCGCTATATCCAAGGTCGCGATTACTTCATGGCCCCGCTGGCTGAAGGCACTGACTACGAGATCGTCAAGGACGAGCGTGAAGACGCTCGCGCCACGACCGGCGCCCTGGTCCACGAGATGCAGCCGCTGTTCTTCCAGCCCGGCAAGTCCGACTGGAACACCTTTGAGATGATCCGCAGCTTCGCTGCTCGCGGCGAGAATGTCGCCGGTCTCAACGCCAACACTGACGGCGCCTATGCCATCGGCTCCAACCGCAACACCGAGATTCACACCTTCCAAATCCGTCAGGGCATGGATCCCGAGATCGCGACCATTCAGTGGGAGATGCTCTCCAACGCCGAGTTCTCCGTCGCTATCCCCCTCTACTCCGCACTGCTCACCGAGGTCAGCCCCTACTTTAGCGATCAGGATGTCTCCTTCGATCACTGCGAAGAGGAAGACGTCGTGAACAACGAGGAGCCCAAGAACTCCATCAACTACGTCCTCATGGACATCAACACGCTCGCCTATGAGAACCGCGATCACTGCGCTACCGGCGTCCGCGCCTACCTCGATGCGCTGCAGAAGGAGCTCATCGAGCAGAACCTGACCGTCGACGAGGCCATGCAGGCCGCCGAGGACACCGAGGCGCGCACCGCCCTGGCCAACAAGGCCGGCAAGGCTGCCACCAAGAACACCTACCTCAAGTGCAAGGCCATGCTCGAGGAAATGCGTGACTACCTCAAGGAGGAGGATTTCTCCGAGGAGTTCGTCCCGAGCGACTACGATGCCGACAACGACTGCCTGGTCGAGTCCATCACCTACGCAGACGAGGCCCTCTCCGATGAGGATGTAGCCGAACCTGAGGTTGAAGAAGAGGCGACCGAGGAGAAGTCCGAGGGCAACAACATGGCCGCCATGGCCGTTGGCGCCGTCGTCGTCATCGGTGTCTGCGGCTTCGTGCTCTATCGTCGCAAGAAGGCCTAAGGCCCTCACGCTCTAAGGAAGGGCAAGACAGTGCGAGCGGTCTTGCCCTCCTCGCCTGTCATCCGACCGGCGGGAAACATCGCCGAAATCTTTTCAAAAAAGATTCCCTGCACACACTTCGCTGTGCTATAGTGCAGCGCAACAGCAACTAGGTGCGACCGCGCCACGGCATCACGAAAGGAGCCACCAACATGAAGAACACAATGAAGTCTCTCAACAACTGGTGGTGGCGTGATGCGAATACGATCGGTCGACAGTGAGTCCCTCACGCCTGTTTTTGCGCTCTAGGTGATTGGAAGGCCTCCGGTTTCGACCGGGGGCCTTTTTCTATCTCGAGCCCGATCGCATTCGCATCACGCGCCTCCGCTTTTCTCTTGCACTCCCATTCCGAAAGGATTTTCACCATGTCTCAGAACACCACCGCCACCCAGCCCCGCACCGTCCAGACCGCCGACCGTGGCAAACTCGATGTCCGCGCCCTCGTCCTGCTTGCCATCCTGCTCGCCGCCGGCTTCATCCTCAACTTCACCGTCGGCAAGGCCATCTCGGGCATCTCGGGCGGCATGATCAGCCCCGAGTTCATCATCTCGGCCTTCTGCCTCACCATCCTGGTCGTTCGCCCCAACATCGGCCAGGCGCTCGTCATTGGCCTTATCTCGGCTGCCGTGATCCAGATCACCACCACTTCGCCGTTCGTTGATTTTGCCGCCGAGGGCATCGCCGCCATGCTCATGGCCGGCATCGTCAACGCCGCCGGCAAGAACGGTCAAGTCAAGCCCGCCATCGCCATTGTCGCAACCTTCCTGACCACCTTTGTCTCCGGCGTCATCTTCATGGTCATCAAGATGGCCATGCTCGGCGTGGTAGGCGAGCTCGCCGCCGCCATGCTGCCCGTCGTTGCCATGACCGCCGTCTTTAACGCCATTCTGGTCGGCGCCCTCTACTTGCCCATCCAGAAGGCCCTGAGGCTCAACTAACCCGCTCGGCTTTACGAGCCACCCCATCTTGGCGTTCATTCGTCGCTCGCGTACCCAAGTACGCTTCACTCCTCTTTCGCGCCAGCCTGGGGTCCCTCGTAAAGCCGTCTCCGTGCTTCACCACCAAAGACTGTCCCAAACAACTAGCTCTTGGGGACGTTCTTAAACGACTAGTCATGTAAGAACGTCCCCAATGACTATGAAAGGTATCCATGGAAACGATCATCAACGTCGACGATGTCTCGTTCTCCTATGGCACGCAGACCGAGCAGGCGCTCAGCCACATCTCGCTCAGCGTGAACAAGGGAGATTTCATCGGCATCATCGGGCCCTCAGGCGCCGGCAAGTCCACGCTTGCCGCCTGCCTGTCGGGTGCCGTGCCCCACCACTACACCGGCGCGTTCTTTGGGTCCGTCATGGTTGACGGCCATGACACCTGCGAGGTCTCGCTGACCGACGTGTCACAGATCGTCGGCAGCGTGCTGCAGGATATCGACACGCAGATGGTCGCCTCGGTCGTCGAGGACGAGATGCTCTTTGGCCTCGAGAACTTTGGCGTTCCCCACGACCAGATCGAGCAGCGCGTGAGCGAAACGCTCGAGACCGTCGGCATCAGCGACCTGCGCGACCGCGAGATCGCCACCCTCTCGGGCGGACAGAAGCAAAAGGTGGCCATCGCCGCCATCCTCGCCATGCGTCCGCGTGTCTTGGTTCTCGACGAGCCCACCGCGGCACTCGACCCCGCCAGCTCCACGCTGGTCTTCGAGACGCTGCGTGAGGCAAACCGCACACTTGGAATCACCATCGTCGTCGTTGAGCAAAAGGTCGCCCTGCTCTCGGAGTACTGCAACCGCGTGCTCGTGCTCAACCATGGCGAAATCGCGCTGCAGGGCGAGCCACACGAGGTCTTCGCGCATACCGACGAGCTCCGTGCCATCGGCGTCGACTGCCCTCGCGTCACGCGTATCTTCAATAGCCTCGAGGCCGATGGCCTGGTAAGCGGCACCCCCTGCTTGGATGTCGATGAGGCCGAGCGCCTGATTTCGGGCATCGTCGACCCCGCACACGCGGCTATCGAAGCCCAGGCGCCCGCCGGTTCCCCGCATGCACCGTCGTTGCGTCCTCATGCCAAGGACGCCGAACCCGTACTCACCTTCGACCATGTTGAGTTTGCCTATCCCAATGGCGGAGCCGCCGTACACGACCTTAGCCTGACGCTCTATCCTGGCGAGCTCGTGGGCATCGTCGGCCAAAACGGCGCCGGCAAGACCACGCTCACCAAACTGCTCACAGGCCTGCTTAAGCCCGCCTCGGGCAGCGTGCGCGTCACGGGACTGGATACCGCAGCCGTTCCCACGAGCCGCATCGCTCGCGAGGTCGCGACCCTCTTCCAAAACCCCGACCGCCAGATCTGCAAGGACACCGTGCTCGACGAGGTCGCCTTTGGCTTGGAGCTTGGCGGCATGGACCGTGCCGAGGCTCTGCGTCGTGCCCAACTCGTCATCGACCGCTTTGGCTTGCCCGCCGACGAGGCACCGTTCTCGCTTTCGCGTGGCCAGCGACAAATGGTGGCACTTGCCTCCGTCGTAGTGGTTGAGCCCAAGATCGTCGTGCTCGACGAGCCCACGAGCGGCCTTGACTACCGCGAGTGCATGACCGTCATGGAGACCGTGCGCACCATGGCCGAGCGCGGCTGCGCCGTAATCATGGTCTGCCACGACATGGAAGTCGTCTCCGACTTTGCCGAGCGCATTGTGGTAATGGCCGACGGTCGCATCCTCGACCGCGGCCGCACGCACGAGCTATTCTCGAACATCGATCTCATGCGGCGTGCCTACGTGGAGCCTCCCCAGGTTATTGAACTCTCGCGCCGTCTGGCATCTTCCGTCTCGCCCGCTTTTGCGCAGGTGAGCGAAGTCACCGATGTCGTTCGAATTACCAAGGAGATGGTCCACCGTGGTTAACGTCATCGACTACATGCCGGGTGACACGCTGCTGCATCGCCTGAACCCCGTCGTCAAACTGGGCCTCGCCGCCGCCATCATCGTCGGCATCTTCTTGTCCGGCACCTACGTGGCGCTGCTGGGCTTTTTGGCACTCACCCTTGCGCTGGGCGCCTATGCCGGCGTCATCGACCGTCTGTTCTCGCTGCTCAAGTTGCTGATTCCGCTCGCGCTTATCATGCTGGTGCTCCAGCTGGCCTTTATGCGCGATGGCAACGTGGTGTGGGGTTTTATCACCGACACGGGCTTCGTCACAGGATCGAAGGCCTGCCTGCGCCTGCTGGGTGTGGCGTTACCGCTCATCCTCATGCTCATGGTGACTAAGCTCAACGACCTTGCCAACGCCTGCGTCGAGGTGCTGCACGTGCCGTATCGCTATGCCTTCACCTTTACCACGGCGCTGCGCTTTGTGCCGGTGTTTGGTCAGGAGATGAACGCCATCATGGAGGCGCAGACCGCACGCGGCGTCGAGTACGACACCAAGAACCCCATCAAGAAGCTTAAGCTCATGCTGCCACTGTGTGTGCCACTGCTCATCTCGAGCGTGGGCAAGACCGATGCCACAGCCTTGGCGGCAGAACAGCGCGGCTTCTATCTGCGTACGCGCGCCAGCTCGTACAAGCGCTACCCAATCAAGGGCCTAGACATCGCCGTGCTCATCGTCAGCATCGCCCTCATCGCCATCGGCTTCCTGTTCTAGTTCACCACCGACAGCAACCACCCAACGCAAAAGGCCTCGGCTCGCACCAAACGAGCCGAGGCCTTTACTGTTTCACCAGATAAAACCTACCAAAATTAACCTGTCCCTTTTTGGCGGGTCGGAAGCTAGAGGCGGTAGGGAGCGCCGCTACGGATGATGGATTCACGCACCAGGACGTCCATGGCGTCAAGGGTAATCTCGGGCATCTCTCGGTACTTTTGCAGCACCGATAGCTCGGTGCAGGCCAGAATGACGCGGTCGCAGCCGCTACGGGCGAACTCCCACATCACGCGGTCGAACTTATCCATATCGGGCTCACGTCCGGCCTTCACATCATCGTAGATAAGCGACATCACATCGTTCTGACGCTTCTCGCTGGGATAGACAACCTCAACACCCGCAGCCTTACATTCGCGGCCGTAGACGCCCGCGCCCACGGTTCCGTCGGTGCCCATGATGCCAATCTTGTGCACCGGCTCGGCCGGCATACTCAGGTTGGGGTCGAACTCGCACTCCCCCATCACCGCACCGGCCAGAGCATAGCGCACCGACTCACGCGGCATGTGGATAATCGGCACCTTCGTAAACGACTGGATCTGGTCGTAGAAGTAGTGTGACGTGTTGCAGGGAATGGCAATGTGCGCACAGCCCAGCGACTCGAGTGCCTGGGCACACTCTTTCATGGTCGCCAGCAGCTTGGCATGCTCGCCGGTCTTAATAGCCAGCGTGCGGTCGGGCATGGTCGACTTGGAGAGCACCACCATGTCGATATGTTCCTGATCGCAGGCAGCAGCCGTATGACGCACCACCTGGTCGTAGTAATACGACGTGGCCTCGGCGCCCATGCCGCCGATAACTCCCAGCTTTTCCATCGCCGCCTCCTTGGTGACGCTTGCGCAATTGCGCGTATCATACCCGCGCCCGCCCGATGTAAACCGGACGGGCGCCGCACTCATCTACTTGTAATACGTCTTGAACAGCTTAAAGTGGCGCAGCTTGGTGTGCCACATGCGCAGCCAGCGGTTAAAGACAAAGTCGCCCTTCATAAACGAAGGGTCGGCGCCCTTGCCTTCCTTGTCCAGGCGATGCACCTTAGCGCGCAGCTCGGGATCCTTGACGTACTTGTCGACGACGCCCATGGGGACGACCATCCACAGTGCCTCGTCCTGTGCCGTCACAAACTCCGGCTCAAACGGGCGGTTGAACACATACTCGTCCACCACATACTTGGCAACGTTAAAGCCACTGTTAGTGACGTAGTAGTTGCTGCGGCCCTGGCGCGTGTTGAAATCGAAGAACTTAAACGAGCCGTCGCGCTCGTCGTACTTTACGTCAAAGTTGGAATAGCCCACAAAGTGAAGGTCCTCGAGCAACTTGCGCACGCCGCCCATGAGCTCGTCGTTGGGCTCGGTAATGATACAGGCATGGTTGCCGACACCGTGGGGCTGATGCTCCTCGAGCAGCACATGGCCCAGGCACATCATGCGGACCTTACCGTTGCGGTCGGAATAGCTGGTGAGCACGCGCATGTACTCGTCGTTGCCGGGCACGCGATCCTGCAAGATCAGGTCGTCGGTGTAGCCGCTGGCATACGAGTCGCGAATGACCTGTTCCAGCTCGGCGCGGTCGGCAATCTCATAGGCCTTCTTCTGGCCCTCGAACTCATGCTGCCACCACATGATGCCGTCGGAAGGCTTCAGAATCATCGGGTAAGGAAAATCGATCTGGTCGAGCACTTCGGCAGGCGCCTCACCCTGGGCATTGAGCATCGCCTTGGTAAAGGTAAACGTATGCGGATAGGGCACGCCATGCTTCTCGCACAGCTCGTAGAAGATCTCCTTCTTCTGACACTGTTCAAGCATGCTATAGGGAGCGTAAGGCGCGACGATGTTATCCGCCAACTCATGGGCATCCTTGGCCTGAGCCACGAGGGCAACATAGTTATCGCCACAGCCCACAAGGACAATCGTCTTGTCGGCATGCGCTTGGGCAATGCCGTTGACGGTTTTGAGCATCACGGGCATGGTATCGATATCCACGTTGGGCGTGTAGTCGATAATCTGGCTGCGGTACGCAGGGCCCGTCTGGTACTTGCCAAAGACCAGACTTTTGACCTGGTACTCCTCGTAGAAGGCGCGCGCCACCGAGTAGGCGTTGATGTCGCCACCGAGCAGCACGGGGATGAACTCGCGCTCTGTAAACTGCAATGCCATGGAAACTTCCTATCATGAACTGCCCACACAACGGGCGGTCTTTGCGCAACTGATTTATTCTAGCGTGCCAAGCCGCCGGCGCCCAAAGCTCCACCGTATCTATGGCAATCGACGTAATCGTCCAGCACGAAGGCCAGCACGAAGACGGCGCTCACCGTTGTATGACAATGGGCAATGAACCTACCATTGTTGTAGGATTCAGTGTATTGACATCCTCGAGCGAAAGGCACGCACGTGCCCCAAGACCATCCGACCGATAATCCCATCCTCAATGCCGCGAAGCACGAGCTGGCGGAACGCGCACAAACGGCAGCTCCCCTACGCACCGCAAACGATGCTTACAACGGGCCCGCCCGCATCGTCTCAATCAACACGTCGAAGCACAAAGGCACACGTAAGTCGCCCGTCGCCGACGGGCACGACACCGTCATCGAGCAGTTTGGCCTCGCCTCTGATGCGCACGCCGGGCATTGGCACCGCCAGGTTTCCTTTTTAGCTGCAGAGTCTATCCAGACGGCGCAGGCGCGCGGGCTCGATGTGCACGAGGGCGACTTTGGCGAGAACTTCACAACCCAGGGCATCAACCTGCTCTCGCTCCCCCTGGGAACGCAGCTCAAGCTTGGAAGCGACGTGCTTGTCGAAATCAGCCAAATCGGCAAGGTCTGCCACACCCGTTGCGCCATCTACTATCTCGCCGGCGACTGTATCTTTCCCCACGAGGGCATTTTTGGCGTGGTCCTAAAGGGCGGAGAGGTCCATACCGGCGACGATATCCAGGTAGTCAAACTCGACGACGGCTCCTGTTCGTTCACCCCCGCCGAGGCGCTCGAAGAGATTGAGCAGGCTCGTCAGGAGGGCACGCTGTAGTTGTAAAACCCCACGTTGAGATGGCTTTTACAGACCAAAACTCCTCTTAAACAGGGCTCTGTAACGTTAAAGTTGAACTCTATGGTTTCTCAACAATTCATCATAACTGCAGGTCAAAGCCAAAGCCTCAAGTTCAACTTGACCCTTTGGGACCTTTAAGGTTCAAGTTGAGGTCGAAAGCAGTAGTAGAATATCGTTCGAACCATAACCTACGATTGATTGCAGAGGGACTGGATGCAGCATTCGAATCATCGCACCGCAGCGCTCATTGCGTCGAAGCCGGCTCGTATCATCACGAGCGCCGCGCTCGCCGTTGCGCTGACGGCCACGCCGATGCTCTCCCCCGTTGCGGCGTATGCCGCCTCGCAGGCAACGCAGGACCAGCTTTCCGCAGCCCAGCAGAAGATCGAAGCCGCCACGAGCGCCTACAACGACGCCCGCACCAAACTCGATGACCTGCAAAAGCAGATTGACTCCAATGAGGCAAGCATCGAGGAAATCGAGGCTAAGCTTCCCGAGCAGCAGGCCAAGGCAAGCTCCGCCATGCGCGATCTGTACAAGTATCAGAAGGGCACCAATCCCATCGTGAGCTTCCTGGTCAACGCGCAGAGCCTGGGTGAGTTCATCACGACCTGCAAATACACCAACCAGATCACGAGCTCGAGCGTCGACGAGATCGAGCAGCTCAATAACATGCAAACCGAACTCGAGCAGAACAAAGCCGAGCTCCAGCAAGCCAAGTCTCAGCTTGAGGCAGAGCAGAAAAACGCCGAGGATGCGCTGGCGCAGGCCCAGCAGCTCCGCAGCGAGGCACAGGCAAAAGCAGAGCAGGAAAATGCCGCCGAGCTTGCCAAGCTTGAGGCCGATAAGGCCGCTGCCGCCGAGAAGCTCTCGGGCGAGGGCGTAAGCGGCAGCAATTCCAGCAGCCAGGCCACCAACACCAACACCACCATCGACACCACGGTGAACAACGCCAATACCGGTAGCTCCGATTACGATTCGTTCATTAATGAGTGGACAGGCCGCATCGACAATTATCTCGCCGGCTCCCCCATGGCAGGCCAGGGCTATAACTTTGCCGTCGCCGCTTGGAATACCGGTGTCGACCCCCGTTGGTCCCCCGCCATCGCCTGCATCGAGAGCACCAAGGGTGCTTATTGCGCCAATTCTTACAACGCCTGGGGCTGGAGTGCCCGCGGCGGCGGTTGGCGCAGCTTTGGCAGCTGGAGCGAGGGCATCTCCGCTCACGTTGCCTATCTGGGCGCCAACTACGGCTCCACCCTTACCCCAGCAGCGGCCAAAAAGTACTGCCCGCCCACGTGGCAGGACTGGTACAACAAAGTCGCCGCTCAGATGAACCGCATCTAAGTGCAACTGCAAAGGGCCCCAATGGGGCCCTTTTTCTTTTAGGTAGCGGAGGTATCGACGACGCCGGTCGCATTGGCAACCGCGACTATGACGATCATGCATAGGAGCAGCACACCCAATGCCTTGAGCAAGAGCTTCGCGAGCTTCTTGCCGCGATAGCTGTCGAGCAATGCGAATCGCCGACGAAGACGGCGCTTATCGAACAGCGCAAAATGCATAAGCACCATAAGGCCATCGACAAAGAAAAAATACTCGATTATGAGAAGCCACGTCGGGTAGCTTTGGTTTGCTCCGGTGGGGTGAAAGACGGCAAAGTGACTTCCGACAAAGAACACAAGCAGCGGAGGCGGCGGGCCTAGGAAGCCCTGCGGGGTTTCGGGGCCCTTGGGGCGTCAACACCGTCTCCGAGGCCGGAGTACGGACAGGCGCAGGAGGCCGCACGGGGCGACTCAGATCGTATGCCGCGCGCGTCGCCCGTCTCAACGCTTCCGCACTCGCAAAACGCTTGACCGGGTCGAGCGCCATCGACATGCAGACGACATCGGCAAGTGGAGTGGGAATGCCGCGCGCCTCGCATTGCTCGCGCATGTCGAGCCCTGGTTTAGGGTCGACTCCCGTCAAGCAGAAGAACAACAGGGCGCCAAGCGCGTAGACGTCGCTGCGCACACTCGTCTGCCCAAACCCATACTGCTCGGGCGGCGCATAGGGTCGCGTGCCAAACTTGACGGTATCGGCATCGGCGCCATCGCGCCATACGCGCGCGATCCCCAAGTCGATAATCACCAGCGATGAAAATGTCAGGCCGTCATTAGGCGTATAGTTGGCACCTGTCACGATGATATTCGACGGCTTGAGGTCGCGATGGATCTCCGGCGCCGACGTCTCCCCCGCCATTGCAAAACCGGCATGGAGCTCACCCACGGCGTCGCAAAGGGCAGGATACAATTCACGCGCATAATCGGGGGTGGCTCCCAGACGGTCCACCAGCGCCCCGAGTGTCTCCCCTTCGATGTATTCCATAACCACGTTGAGCTCGTCGCCCACACGACGACAATCGACGATTCTGGGCAGGTGCTCAAAACGCCTGCCTGCCCGCTGAGCGGCAAATAGACGCTCGTATGCCCCTCCGATTTGAGCCGAAGCATCGATGCGTTTACGGACAAAGGGGCCGAGCGAACCACCGCCGGTTCCTTCAAAGTACACGAGCTCGGTTGTTTCAACGGACGAGCGCTTAAGTATACGCTCCACGCGATAGCTGTCGTCGCGATCGAGCGACGCCAGGTGCTCGACAAGCGCTGCGGTCAGCTCGTCATCGGAATATGTTGGGGTCTGAGTATCCATAGCCTCCATCATAGCGCAGGGCGCAGACACCCCATGGCATCTGCGCCCCGTTCGTTTGCATCGTTGTTCGGCAGCTCCGCCGGCTCAGATATCAGCCGCTAACTCACCGTCTCCTCGCCAAAGCGATACAGCTCCTCGTTGACCTTTTGGAGGCTGCACCCGCGATCGATGCAAAAAATGATAATCGCATCGCGGCGGTCCTTGCAGTTAAGGACGCTTACCCCGGCAGCCGTCAGCGCACGGTTGGTTTCTTTGAGCGTCAGCGCCATCGCAAAGGCAATCTGCAGCACCTTATTGCGGCTCGGATGCCGCGCACCGGTAAAGATCTGATAGCCAAAGGTCTCATTGAGATCGGCCATACGAACCACGCGCGAGCGCTCCAAGCCCTTTTCCTGCAGTAGCTGCTTCAGGTAGTTCGAAAGCGACGGGGCGGCAAAGTCGTGCTCCCTGATATAGCCATCGATGTTCGGCGCATCGAGAAGCTCATTGAGCAACTCCTCGGTCAGCTTTTTATCGGGCATACGACTTCACCTCCCCCAGTGCATGCAACATGCTAGAAACCACTTACGTCCGAACGCTCCCAGCTAGCAACCTGGTCGGGAGACACTGTACCCAGCGCCTCGAACTTCCAGGAGCCGCCCGCCTTCAGATGATTGGTGTTTGCAAGAGCCGTTCCAACCTGGTTGCCATCGGCATCATACAGAACATACTCAATCTGAATGTAGCTCTTTTCCTTGTCCGTGTTATTGGTCAGCGTGCCCGTGATCCTATAGGCAAACTGATTGGAGGTGTCTTCAGCCTCGTCAGCAATGGTATACGGTTCTTGCGGTTCTTTTTGCTCCTCAGCCTGCTGTGTCGTCTCGGCAGGTTTTGCCGAATCGCTCGCAGACGAATCGGTTGAGTTGCCACCCATAGAGCTCACGGCACCGACGATAAGCAGCACCACGATGACGCCTAGGACAATCTTGCCGATCGGCTTCTTTCCCTCTTTTGCCATTATTCATCCTTCCTACAATCCGGCTACCGTGCCGGCACACAGCACATCGTAGGAAGGATTGAACTTGAATTCATTAGCTGAGAGCTAAGGCTGCGGTAAACGGCCAATACAGTTATCCAAACGTTGAGCAAACGCACTTTGCGCAACCGTCTGCTGGCAGCGCATCAACCCACCGTGACGGATTCCCCGGTAAAGGCACTGATCATCAACAGGACAAAGAACACCAGGTAGCTGACACTCAGCGAGTACGCAATAATCAGGAAGACGACCCAGCCGACATTGGTTTTACCGTCGGCACGGCGTTGTTCGCGATTACGGCAAAGCCAAATCGTCACGCCAATGGCCACAATCAGCAACACGAGTGCCGCTGCTGCCAACCCGGCAAGCGCAAACATCACGCCAATGCTCACAGCAATAACCGGAAGCAGCAGCAAGCCGCAGCCACACCCACCGGGACTATAAACGGCAGACTGTCGGCATCGCCTCATCGCCGCGCCACCCCCATCATCTTTGAGCACTACAGTGCGATGGCCTGCTGAACAGGAACGATCTTGCCGAGTTCCGGTTCGATCCGCCTTTTCTCGGCCTCAAGGTCAAACGCCACCTGAGCGCGCAGCCAATAACCATCCGTCAGTCCAAAATAACGGCAAAGACGGAGGTCGGTGTCGGCCGTCACGCGACGTTTTCCCAAGACAATCTGCCCGATACGCTGAGCCGGAATCCCAGTCTCTTTCGCAAGGCGATATTGAGAAATGCCCATGGGAACAAGAAACTCCTCTTTGAGAAGCTCACCAGGAGTCACCGGCGACAGCAAATCGGCCGAAGCCTCATCACTTGTGATAATCGACGATTTCGACATTCCAAGCCATCTCCTGTCTCCACTCAAAACAGACCCGATAGCGCTCGTTAACACGGATGCTATATTGACCGGCACGATCGCCCTTCAAAGCTTCCAGGCGGTTGCCCGGTGGAACGCGAAGATCATCAAGTGAAGCACAAACCTGCAGTTGGCGAATCTTCCTCAACGCAACACGCTCAAAGGGCACGAACCTCCTGACCCGCACACCCATGGCAAAGCGTTCGGTATCCTCATCTTTATACGATGCAATCATAGTATCGCCTTACGTTAGTAACGTCAAACGTTTCTATAGACTTACATCTCTATTATATCGTACGTTTGTTCGTGTTTTCTAGAACAAATAGTCCTTCACGCCTTAGTCAAGCGAAAGCAATCGTTTGTAGACATCGAGGCCTTTGAGCAGAATTTCCTCGTCAAAGAGCATGGTATCGGTATGCAGAGCGCTCGTGGCATAGGCGGGACAGCCATCCGGATCACTCGGGTTTTCTTGACCCTCCGGCACGCCCGTGCCCAGCAAGAAGAACACGCCCGGCAGATGGCGCTGATAGAACGCGAAATCCTCGGCGATTAGCAGCGGCTCGTCCACAAGTTGCAACTCGGACAAGGCAGGCGCAATGCAGGCAAACAACTCAGGGTCGTTATCGACCGGCGGATAGCCCTCGGCAAAGTCGAGATCGTACGTACAGCCCGTTGCGGTGCACGCCTCGTCGAGCACACGGCGTACGCCTTCGCGCGCACGGTCGAACATGTCGTCCGTAAACACACGTAGGCTGCCGGCAACATGGGCCTCCCCCGCCACCGCGTTGCAAACGGTGCCAGCCTGCAGCAGGCCAAACTTGCCGATACAGGGCTCGTCGGTGCCCAGCTCGTCCATCAGCTCGCGCTCGGCAACCAAAAACTTAGCTGCCGCCAACGCGGCATCGTGCGACTCCCCAACCGGCACACCATAGGTCTTAGCAATGTGGATGCTCGTACCGTGAATATGGATATGCGTCTCGCTCGAACGCGCCAGCAGCGGACCGGAACAACTCGCCAACGTGCCGGCAGGCAGATCGGGCCACACATGGAAGCCAAAAATGCGGTCGGCCCCATAGCGCTCGAACACACCACTCTCGCATACCGTCTTGGCACCACCGGTCGTTTCCTCGGCCGGCTGGAACACAAAAAGAACGTTGCGCCTAATGGCGCCCGGCTGTTCGCGAATCGTACGGTCGACATACGTCGCGGCGGCAAGCGCCATGGCCATGTGTCCGTCATGTCCGCAAGCGTGCATCTTGCCGGGATGGGTCGAGGCAAAGGCTGCTCCCGTCGCCTCCGCGATGGGCAGCGCGTCCATATCGGCGCGAATCGCCGTGGCATGCGCGGCATCAACGCCGGCGTCGAAGAAAGCACAGACGCAGCTGGGGCACGGATGGGTCACTTCGCAGGTGAGCGGTGCCAGCACGCCCTCGATATAGGCAATGGTTTGCGGAAGATCGAAATCGAGCTCCGGAATGCGATGGAGATCGCGGCGGTAGCGACGGAGTTCTTGGGGCTCGGTCATAGAGGATCCCTTCGTGAGGCACATCTGTTGCAACTTATTGTGATACAGGATTGTGGCGCACATGTTTCCAGCATATCCCTGCATTTTTTAAACGTTATATACGAATACTCTTGTTTGGTAAAGTGCAACGTGGTAGGGTCTTTACCACTTGATAGAGGCGCGGGCACGAAGAGCCGCGGGCGAGTCGGCAGACTTTGACCCCGCGGGGAGGCGAAACCCGCCGAACTGGGTTTTTCGGGCACGAACAGCCTGGTGGGCCTGCGGGAAACACTCGCAGGACTGTCTGCAGCAATGCGGGAGCGCTATCCGGACATTGGGTCCACGCTATGCGGATTCGATGCGCAGATGGCGCCGTCTGGATAGCGAGGTTTACGGGACATGTCATTGACCCCCAACGAGGCATATGCGGCCAAGCAGCCGTTTGTGGACAAGGAGACACTCGAGCATATCGTCGAGCAGTTCCCCACGCCGTTTCATCTATACGACGAGGCGGGTATCCGCCGCAACATGCAAGAAGTGCGCGACGCCTTTGCGTGGAACCCGGGGTTTAAGGAGTACTTTGCCGTCAAGGCCAACCCCAACCCGGCCCTTATCTCAATTCTCAACGAATACGGCTGCGGCTGCGATTGCTCGAGCTATACCGAGCTCATGATCGCCCGCTCGCTGGGCATCACCGGCCATGACATCATGTTCTCGTCCAACGACACGCCGGCGGCAGACTTTGAGCTTGCCGACAAGCTGGGCGCCATCGTCAACTTCGACGATATCAGCCACATTGAGTTTTACGAGCGCGTCGCGGGACCCATCCCCAAGACGGTGAGCTGCCGTTTTAACCCGGGCGGCCTGTTCCAGCTTTCCAACGGCATTATGGACAACCCGGGCGATTCCAAGTACGGCATGACCACCGAGCAGCTCTTTGATGCCTTCCGCATGCTCAAGGCCAAGGGCGCCGAGGACTTTGGCATCCATGCCTTCCTTGCCAGCAACACCGTCACCAACGATTACTACCCCAAGCTCGCGCGAATCCTCTTTGAACTTGCCGTGCGCCTGGAGCGCGAGACCGGTGCACATGTCGCCTTTATCAATCTGTCCGGCGGTGTGGGTATCCCCTACCTGCCCGAGCAGCAGGCCAATGACATCCACGCCATCGGCGAGGGTGTACACGCGGCCTACGACGAGATCCTGGTTCCCGCCGGCATGGGCGATGTGGCGATCTGCACCGAGATGGGCCGCTTTATGATGGGCCCCTACGGGTGCCTGGTCACCAAGGCCATTCACGAAAAGCGGATCTACAAAGACTATATCGGCGTGGACGCAAGTGCCGTCGACCTCATTCGTCCTGCCATGTATGGCGCTTACCACCACGTTACAGTGATGGGCCAGCCGGGTGGCCCCGACAAGTCCGCAGCTCCCGTCACGAACACGTACGATATCACGGGCAACCTGTGCGAAAACAACGACAAGTTCGCCATCGACCGCGAGCTGCCGCATATCGACATGGGTGACCTGCTTGTAATCCACGATACCGGTGCGCATGGCTACTCCATGGGCTACAACTACAACGGACGTCTGCGCTCCGCCGAGGTCCTGCTGCGCCCCGATGGCGCGGCCGACCTCATCCGCCGCGCCGAGCGCCCGGGCGATTACTTTTCCACGCTCGACGTGCTGCCGTGCGGCCGAGAGCTGCTGGCCAAGTCGCGCGCCGAAAGCGCCCGCCGTCGCGCCCAAGACGAGCGCCTGGCAGTCGCAGCTCAATGGAACAAACGCATCCAGATCGCGGAGGCGAAGGAGAAGAACATGGACATCCGCAATCTCGAGGGCTCAATCGTCGCCCTGGTTACGCCGTTTAAAAAGGACGGCAGTGTCGACTTTGACGCGCTCGAGCGCCTTATCGATTTCCACTTGCAAAATGGCACCGACGCCATTCTCACCCTGGGCACCACCGGCGAGAGCGCCACGATGACCGATGACGAGGACAACTCCGTCGTCGCCGCCGTGGTCAAGCATGTTGCAGGACGCGTCCCCGTCATCGCCGGCTCAGGCTCCAACTCCACGCAGACCATGCTCACCAAGTCGCTTACTTACCAGGGCTTGGGAGCCGACGGCCTGCTGCTCATTACCCCCTACTACAACAAGTCCAACGAAGAGGGTATCTATCAGCACTTTAAGACCGTCGCCGATGCCGTTGACATCCCCTGCATCCTGTACAACATCCCCGGCCGCTGCGGCTGCGGTATCAGCGAGCGCAACGTAGAGCGCCTAGCCGCGCACCCCAACATCATGGGTATTAAGGAAGCCTCGGGCAACGTCGCCTACGCGGCCAAGATCGCTCACCTGCTGTCCGACGACTTCCGCATGTACTCGGGCGAGGATGCACTCACAGTGCCGCTCATGAGCCTGGGCGCTTCGGGCACCATCAGCGTGTGGGCCGACGTGCAGCCGCAGCTTGTACACGACATGTGCCGCGCTTATCTGGACGGCGACGTAGCGCGCGCCCGCGATATCCAGATTGCCGGCCAGCCGCTCATCAACGCCCTCTTTAGCGAGGTCAACCCCATCCCCGTCAAGGAAGCGCTCGCCCAGATGGGCATGATCGAGGCAAACTACCGTATGCCGCTGTGCCCCATGGCAGACGACACGCGAGCCGCACTTACCGATGCTCTGAAGGGAGCTGGTCTACTTGATTAAGACCGTCATTATGGGAACGGGCCGCATGGGCTCGCTCATCCGCACTACCGCCGAAGGCATTGTCGACGCCGCCGGGCAGCCCGTTTTTGATATCGTGGCCCAGATTGGCTTCGATTTGAGCGAGCTCGAGAACGCACCGGCTGCCGACGTCATCATCGACTTCTCGAACGTCGCGACCTTCGACGCCGTCGTCGCCTATGTCGAGCGCACGGGCGCGGCGTTGGTCTCAGGCACCACAGGCTACACCCCCGAGCAGATGGACCGCCTGCGTGAGCTGGGCCAGAACACCCGCGTTATGCACTCGGGCAATTACTCCATCGGTATCGCAGCCCTGCGCCATCTGGTAGCGCAGGCTACACGCGAGCTGCCCGGCTTTGACTGCGAAATCGTCGAGACGCACCACAACCAAAAGGTCGACGCCCCCAGCGGCACTGCCAAGCTGCTGCTCGACGCCGTCGTCGAAGCCGAGCCCGAGGCAGGCTACCACCCCGTCTATGGCCGCGAGGGCATGTGCGGAGCACGCGATCCCAAGGAAATCGGTATGCACTCGCTGCGCGGCGGCACCGTCGCCGGCGTGCACGAGGTGAGCTTCTTTGGCCAGGACGAGGAGGTCACGCTCACCCACCGCGCCACGAGCCGTCAGATCTTTGTCAACGGCGCCTTGGCAGCCGCGCAGAAGCTCGTCACCCGCGAACCCGGCTTCTATACGTTCGACAAGGTCATGTTTGCCTAACCAGGTATCAACCGAATCCACCCAAAGGAGAGATAGCAAATGAGCAACGCAGCCGAGATGGATGCACAGGAGATTATCAACTACATCGCCACCGCGCCCAAAAAGACGCCCGTCAAGCTGTACGTGCGCGAGAAGCCGGGCATGAAGGTTGCCTGGGGCGACGCACATGTCTACGGCGGCCGTCGCGGCAAGACCGTCTTTGGCGACTGGGACGAGCTCAAGACCATCCTGGACGCCAATGCCGATTCCATCGATTACTACGACGTTGAAAACGATTGCCGCAACTCCGCCGTGCCCATGCTCGACCTTAAGGGCATCAACGCCCGCATCGAGCCGGGCGCGATCATCCGCGACCGCGTCGAGATTGGCGACCGTGCCGTCATCATGATGGGCGCCATCATCAACATCGGCTCCGTTATCGGCGAGGGTTCCATGATCGATATGGGCGCCGTGCTGGGCGGTCGCGCCACCGTGGGCAAGAACTGCCACATCGGCGCCGGCACCGTGCTGGCAGGCGTTGTGGAGCCCGCCAGCGCCACGCCCGTCATCATCGAGGACGATGTCATGATCGGCGCAAACGCCGTGGTCCTGGAAGGCGTGCACGTGGGCAAGGGTGCTGTAGTTGCCGCCGGCGCCGTGTGCGTCGAGGACGTCCCCGCCGGCGCCGTCGTGGCCGGTGTCCCCGCCCGCGCCATCAAGATGCGCGACGAGAAGACCGACAGCAAGACCGGCCTGGAAGAGGGCCTGCGCCAGCTGTAGAAGTTACGCGGTTTTGCCAAACCGCGTAACGGCTCGACGCTGCAAACGCCCCTAAGCGGCAATCTGACGTTCAATCGTCGGTCGCGTACCGAAGTACGCTTCCCTCCTCTTTCACGTCACCTTGCTCGCTCTGGGGCGTTTTCGCTGACGTATGCCCAACCTGCGGCGCAATGTCAGCAACCAAGCCGAAAACAAAAAAGACCGAAGTCCCGAAGGGCTTCGGCCTTTGTTTTTCTGCAACGTCCAAGCGCAGCTTATCGATTCTCAATACTTCCGATGTTCTTGAGCTCGATAGAGATGAGGCCGTTGGGCTCATTGACGAACTCAATGTACTCGGAATTCGAACCCATCTCTGCCGGGAAGCTGATCTCGATACCCGTGTCGGTACGAATCTTGTGATTGCGCACCGCCGCGCGTTCGACCTGCTTGCGCTCCACGGGCACACGCTCAGGCACCTTCTCCTCGGTCAGTGCCGCGCGCACGCTCTCCTTGATAACCGGTTCGTCCTCAAAGACCTCGTCGACGATATCCCAAGGCGGCAGCTCCTCGTCATCCTCGACCTTCTCGGCAACAGCAGCCTTAACCTTGGCGAGCGCTACGGCCGTATTGGCACCGTGCTCCTCGGCGACTTCCTCGACCACACGCGTCACGGTGTCGATGACCTCCTTGCCCGACACGCCCGTGTCGCACTGCAGCAGGCCATCAGGGATAAGCATACGGTCCTCGCCGGCAATCTTGCGCTTCTTGTCCACGTAGCCGATCTCCATGGTACTCGCACGCACGATGGCATAGCTCGGCACCTTTTGCGAGGGGTTCGGCAGAATGGCGTAGTGGCGCGCGATGTCGTTGCGCACCTCCCCCTCCTCGCGGCCCACTTCGTGCATAAAAGCCTGCTTGGAGCCCAGCAGCATCACGGCGAACCAGCGGGCATCCTCATCGTCGTCAAAATCGGCCACGAGCACGTCGGTGGACTCGGCTTTCTCGGCTTTGGTGAGCTCGGAGGAGATAAACTCCGCAATCTGCTGCGACAGGTCCACGAACTCGCGATCGCCAAAGAAATAGCCCTTGAGCTCGCCGCCGAATGCGGAGTTCTCGGCAAACGTGGCGCGTTTATTGTCGGCCGAGGTGCGTGCGCGGCGCAGATGCGTGGTTACGAAATTGCGCACGGTACGGCTTTCGATATCGAGCTCGCGCTGGCTCATAACGTTGACGGCAGAGTCAAAGTCCAGGATATGCAGAATCGCGTGATTGATTTTCATATACGGCATTCCGTTCTAGATCGATTTCGGCACGAACCAGTATAGCGGTCGATCCCGCCCCAGGCGCATCGAAGATTGGTGCATCGGGGACAGGTTGCTTTGCACCAATGGTTAGCGCAGGAGCTCGGACTGCCAAGCCTCGAGCTGTTCTGCCAAGCTCTTGCCGGCAGCGGGCATGTCGATCTGGGGACGTTTGGGCAGAAGCGCACACTTAAGAATCGCAACGATAGTCTGCGAGACAAAGCGTCGCGTATCCTTGTCAAAGCCTTGCGCAGCCTGGAGCATCACGGGCAGGCTCTCGCGCAGATTCCCAGCGATATCCGCAAACCGCTCAGCACCCGTAGCCTCAAGCACGGAGAACAACGCATCTACAAAACGCTCGCGCTCGTTAGGCGACACCGCAAGCAGCATCTCGCGAATGGAGCCATCAACGTATCGAGCACCGGCGGACAGGCGCTCACAGTACACGAAGTCGCGACCATCAACCACCCAGCTAAAGGGATTATGCTGAAGCAGGCTGAACTCGGTGCTCTCAACGATGGCATAGTCCTCCTGTGTCTCGAACATCATGCCAAAGATCGACGACCGAGGTAGCGTCTTGTCGATTCGACCGGATAGATCGGCGAAGGCGTTGCCGCTCAGAAACTCCTCGACGAAGCCCGGACCATCATGGGAATACGCCCGTTCGATTCGCTCACGGGCGACATCGGGGCACATCGCCGCACCGTACACCGCAAGGTTTCCACCCTTGGAATGACCTCCGCACAAAAGCGGCCCGTCAATCGCATCCGCCGCCTCGTCTACATAACGCGCCGCGGATTCCTGGGCCGGCACAGGACACCGGAACGCCATGTTAAAGTCCTCTTTCCAGCCCACAATCGTGCTGTCGGTCCCCCGGAAGGCAAGATAGCTAAACCCCGCCGGAAATCGGAACGTCATGGCCGCAAACTGCTCCGTTGTCTCGGCATCACTCACGCTACGATAGCCGCAAACACGAACGCCACGGTAGCGAGGGCTTGCTGCCACAGCCTCCAACAGGGCACGACTCCCCTCCGGATCCCACAGGTCGCCAATCATGTCTTGGTAGCACTCGGCGCGCAGCAGCTCGCGTACGTCTAGGCCCTGCCAGTTCGTCAGCTCCGCCATATCACCCGGCAAACGCAAATAGGACAACCACGCAAAGACCAGGCTATCCACCGCGCAGAACGGCCGTTCCTCAAACGGATCAAACGCCGTCTGGGCATAGGTCAAAAAATTAGGCGAATCCGACATGGCCCTCCCATCAACTATGGTGCATTGGGGTGGTGCAAAGTAACCTGACCCCCCCTCGCACTAAAAAGGCGCCCGGACCGTGTGGCCCGGACGCCTTTCATTGTAGCCTGTTGCCCAAACGAGCCGAATTTAGCAGGAGAAGTCGACGCTGTCGATGATGTCCTTGAGGGCCTTGGCGGAGGCGGTGAGCTCATGCTGCTCGTCATCGTTCAGCGGCACGGGGACGCGGCAGACGACGCCGTCGCGGCCAACGACCGTCGGCATGGAGATGGCCAGATCGGACAGGCCATACTCGCCCACCATGAGCGAGGAAACGGGCAGAACGGTCTGCTCATCACGCATAACAGCGGTGCAGATGCGCTTAACGGCCATGGCGACGCCGTAGTAGGTGGCGTGCTTCTTCTCGATGATGGTGTAGGCGGAGTTCTTAACGTCCTCGGCGATGCGCTTCTCGGCAGCCTCATGCTCCAGGTGGCCGTGAAGCTCGCAGAAGGTGTTCAGCGGCACGCCGGCAACCTGGGCGCTGGACCAAGCGACAAACTCGGAGTCGCCGTGCTCACCCATGACATAGGCCTGAACGTCGCGCGGGTCAACCTCGACGTGGGCACCAAGCATCTGCTGCAGACGGCCAGTGTCGAGCACGGTGCCGGAGCCGATGACATGGCCCTCGGGCAGGCCGGACATCTTGATGGCAGCATAGGTCAGAACATCAACCGGGTTGGAGACGATTAGCAGAATGCCGTCGAAGCCGGACTTCTTAATCTCGGGGATAATGGACTTAAAGATGTTGACGTTCTTGTTGACCAGGTCCAGGCGGGTCTCACCGGGCTTCTGGGCAGCGCCAGCGGTGACGACGATCATGGCGGCGTCGGCGACATCGGAATAATCGCCGGCGTAGATCTTCATCGGCTCGGCAAACGTCATGCCGTGCGCGATATCCAAGGCCTCACCCTCGGCGCGGTTCTTGTCCACGTCGATGAGGACCATCTCGGAGAACAGACCACTCTGCATCAGTGCGAACGCCGAAGACGAACCGACGAAACCGCAGCCGACAATAGCGACCTTCTTCTCGTTAACCATTACAAACTCCCATCTCTCTCCACAAACAAGCCGCCCGGGAACGACCCGAGCGGCTTGCCGTAATCCCAATACATCCAATCGGGACTTTGATTATGCTCCTATTCGCAGCCAAAAATCGACCGTTTACCGAAATTGTTTGCAGGATTCGTAAAATAACTGCACGAAATCGGTTTCGAGCTATTGACGAGCCGAAATACCTTTCTAATACAGGCCCGCCTCGCGAATGGCCTCGACAGCCAAAGCGATCTGGTCGGGCGGCAGGACCAGCGCCATGCGCACGTGTCCCTCGCCCGAAGGGCCAAAGCTCGCGCCCGGCGTCACCACAACGCCGGCCTTCTCCATAAGCTCCTCGCAAAACGCTATGGAATCGGTGCGATCACCGGGAAGCTTGGCCCACACAAACATAGATCCATGCGCGTTGGGGCGCTCCCAGCCCAGGCCCTCGAGACCGTCGCACAGGGCATCGCGGCGCTCCTGGTATTTAAGACGCTGCGCCTCGACCTCATCGCGCGGACCATTAAGGCACGCGATAGCAGCCTTCTGGATCGGGAAGAACATACCAAAGTCGATCTGGCCGCGCAGCTTGGCAAAGGCAGAGACCACGTCCTCGCGGCCGACCAAAAAGCCGATACGCGCACCGGTGACGTTAAACGACTTGGAGAGCGAGAAGAACTCCACGCCCACCTCGAGCGCGCCAGGGTACTGCAAAAAGCTTCCGCCCGGCTCGCCGTCGAACACGATATCGGAGTATGCGTTGTCATGGACGATGAGCAGGTCGTGCTCGCGGGCGAAAGCGATGATCTCCTCGTAGACCTCGGGCGTGCCCACCGAGCCCACCGGGTTGGCAGGCAGCGACACGATCATGTACTTGGCGCGATCGGCAACCTCGGGGTCGATACCCGCCACATAGGGCAGGTAATTATGTTCGGCAACCAGCGGATAGTACTCGAGCTTCGCATCGGCGATCTTGGCGCCCGCCTCAAAGACCGGGTAGCACGGATCGGGCACCAGAATGGTATCGCCCGGGTCGAGCAGGGCCAGGCCCAAGTGGCCCACGCCCTCCTGCGTGCCGTTGCACGACTGCACCATGGACGGCGTAATGCCGGAGACACCAAAGCGGCGCTCGTAGTAATCGCACACGGCTTGCTTGAGCTCGGGCAGATCGCGCAGGGCATACTTCCACATCTCGGGATCTTGGGCTGCCTGCGTGAGCGCCTCGACCACGTGGTCGTACGGTTTAAAGTCGGGCGTGCCCACGCTCATGTTGTAAATGGTCTTGCCCTGGGCCTTAAGCGCGAGAAGCTTGTTGTTGAGCGAGGCGAAGACCTCCGCGCCAAAGCGGTCGAGACGCTGCGATGCCTGCATGGTACCACCTTTCGATATAAAAAACGCGGCGCTCCGACAAGAGCGCCGCGCGATACGGGCCATCAGATTGCAAAAGTGTAACGCTTAGAAACCCCGTATTGGTTCAATTTAGCCAACCTTAGTCAATTGCATTGAGCGCGTCGATCTGCGCGAGCCACAGACGCGAGCTGGCGTCACTCGGCATACGCCAATCGCCGCGCGGGCTGAGCGTCACCGAACCCACCTTGGGACCATCGGGCAGGCAGCTGCGCTTAAACTGCTGGGCAAAAAAGCGACGATAGAACGTACGCAGCCACGTGTGGACGGTCTTGGCGTCGTAGACGCCCTCGAAGCTCTTGAGCGCCATGCGGTAGATTTTGCCCGGCTCAAAACCAAAACGCAGCAGGTAGTAGAGGAAGTAGTCGTGCAGCTCATACGGGCCCACCAAATCCTCAGTCTTCTGCGCAATCTCGCCATCGCCCGTGGGCGGCAGAAGCTCGGGGGACACCGGCGTATCGAGGATGTCGAGCAAGACCTCGGCAATACGCCCGCCAAAGACATCGGCCGCATAGCGCACCAGATGGCGCACAAGCGTCTTGGGCACGCTCGCGTTGACGGCGTACATGCTCATGTGGTCGCCGTTATAGGTAGCCCAGCCGAGCGCCAGCTCCGACAGGTCGCCCGTGCCGATGACAAAACCGCCAGCCTGGTTGGCCAGATCCATCAGAATCTGCGTACGCTCGCGGGCCTGGCTGTTCTCGTAGGTCACGTCCTGCACGGCCGGATCGTGCTCAATGTCCTTGAAGTGCTGCTCCACGGCCGCGTGAATCGAAACCTCGCGGAAGCTCACGCCCAGGTCGCGGGCAAGCGACTCGGCATTCGACTTGGTACGATGCGTCGTGCCAAAGCCGGGCATGGAAACCGCCGTGATACCCGTGCGCGGCAGCCCCAGCGCATCGAAGGCACGCACGGTCACAAGCAGTGCCAGCGTGGAGTCCAAGCCACCCGAAAGGCCGATGACCGCAGCCTTGGTGCCCGTGTGGGCAAGGCGGGTCTTGAGGCCAGCAGTCTGCAGGTCGAGGATGGTCTCGCAACGCTCGGCCAGGTCGCCATGGTCAGCCGGCACAAAGGGAGCGCGGGGGAAGACACGGTCAATGTCGAGTGCATCGCGCAGGACAGGCTCGTCTGCCAGCACGCCCTCAAACGAAAATTCAACGGTTGTGGCCTCCGGCGCATCGTCCGCGCGCGTCCACGTCGTCGAGCGGCGGCGCTCGGCAACCAGACGGTCGAGGTCAACATTGGCGACGGTCATATCGCAGGAAAGCAGTTTGGTGGCGGCGAGCTTAGAGCCGTTTTCGTAGACGAAGTTCTCGCCCGCAAAGACCATGTCGGTCGTGGACTCGCCCTCGCTCGCGTCTGCATAGGCATAGGCACAGTACAGGCGTGCGCTCTGATTGGAGATAAGGCTGCGGCGATAGTCTGCCTTACCGATGATTTCGTCCGAAGCCGACGGGTTGAGAATCACCGTCGCACCGGCAAGCGCCATCTCGGTCGAAGGCGGCGCCGGCACCCACAGGTCCTCGCAGACCTCAACGCCCAGCACCATATCCTCGGCACCCTCATCACAGCAACGGTAGATAAGCCCCGAACCCAGCGGAACCGGACCCTGACCGGCAAATTCAACCCACACGGGATCCGCAGGCGCCGGAGCAAACCAGCGGCGCTCGTAGAACTCGCCATAGTTGGGCAGATACTTCTTGGCCGTGAGGCCCAAAAGCTCGCCCGCGCAGCACACGGCGGCGCAGTTGTAGATATTCTCGGCAACTGCAACGGGAAGACCGATGGTAAAGACAATCGGCAGCTCACGAGTCTCATCGAGGATATGCACCAAAGCAGCCTCGCAGGCATGCAGTAATGTGCGGTTATGGAACAGATCGGCCGCGGTATAGCCGCACAAGTTAAGCTCGGGCAGCACCAGCGCGCGAACGCCGCGCTCGGCAGCCTCGCGAACAGCCGCCAGTGCAACCTCGGCATTGCCCTCGACATCGGCCACGCGAATCCGCGGCGAAGCCGCCGCCACACGCAAAAAGCCATCGTTCTTATTAGCCGAAACGCAGCATTGCCTTGTTGATCTGGACACTGGAGGCCCCTTCTACCCTGAGATTCAGTCTAACGGACGTTCACATATCTCTAACTAGCCAAAGCAACCTCCCAGTTTACTGAGAGGCCAACCTGTGCTAAGAGCATGTAGTTCAAAAATATCTTTAATTAAAAAAGGAGAAATCGATAATCGACTTCTCCTTTAAGCGAGGCGAGTAAATTCCGAAACTAATGGCAGAATTTATCCATGTAGTCCTCAAAGTCGAACACTTCTACCACGACGCCCTCTTCCTGAAACTCTTTCAGCTGCTCCAAGAGATCTTTGTTAATAACGTCCATGCAGAAACCTCCTCTATCTAATCAATTGTAGTATATCTGCTTTCATGCAATTATCAACCAACTTGTTTAATTGCTCCTCGCTTGCCGATAGTCCCTCTTTTTTCCCTTGATTCTCATTTTCATTGCAACAGCCTCAGGACTCAGCGCAACGCGTTGCGCTGAGTCCTGAGGCGCGAATCCGGGTAGGCAACCCCAGAGGGGCCGGAATCCCCCGGCCCGCGATGGAGGGAGGCCGGCATGTCCAGACCCAAGCCGTCCGGAAGGTCGTACGGGAGGCTCACGAGGCACGAGAGGAACACGGTCGAGAGGATGCTCGACCGCAACCGCAGCGCCCGCGAGATCGCCGCGGAGCTCGGCAGGTCGCCCTCGACCGTGACCAGGGAGGTGGCGGCGCACCGCTACGTCACCGCGCCGCGCTCGCGCTACGGCGAGCCCGCGCCCGCGGACCTGTCGGGGGCCTGCCCCAGGCTCTCCGCGTGGCCGAGGTGCTGCAACGGCTGCTCGCACAGGAGGGGCTACGGCTGCTCGAGGAGGCCCAGGGTGTTCTATGGATTGGCTACACTGATGTGGACAGTTCCGGGAGGGGCGCAGGAGACGGGAGGGCCGTATATGAGGGACCCCAGGC